>NZ_JAMQQG010000003.1 GCF_023716925.1 Frankia sp. R82 | reverse complement strand
GCCCGATCCTCCCTGTTCAGGAGCACTTTCCTCTTTGCGGCAACCCAACAGACGATCACCCCGGTGAAAGCCCGAGGCTAGGGTGCCCGGGTATCGCGCAACACCTTCCTGCGCTACTTCGAGGCCAAGGAGGACGCCGTCATCGGCGCCTTCGAGCCGCGGGGCCAACAGGTAGCCGACGCCCTGCGCGACCGGCCTGCAGCCGAGAGTGTACGAGTGCCGCCGCCCTGGACTGCCTGGACATCGCCATCGACCACTGGACAGCATCCGAGGGCCACCTCGACCTGGGCGACCTGCTCGACGCAGCCTTCGCCGCACTCGCAACAGCATGAAAACGATGCGCGGGCAAAGTTGCCGTCGTCACCGGGTGCCCCTACCGTCCGGATGGTGCATCTTCGCCGCGAACTGGTCGGTGATCGGGCATCGGTGCGCGACGTTGTCACCCAGGTGTTCGGCGTAGAGCACGGGGCGGTTGTGGCGGACCTGGTGGACGACCTCCGTGCCACCCTCACGTCGGTGGAGGGCCTCTCGCTTGTCGCTGAGCACGAGGGCGAGGTCATCGGCCACGTGATGTTCACCCGCGGCCTGCTCGACGCGCCGCGGCGGCTGGTCGAGGTCCAGGTCCTCAGCCCGTTGGCGGTCGTACGCGCACACCAGAGGAACGGCGTCGGTTCGGCTCTCGTCCACCGCGGTCTCGAGCTCCTCGCCGCGTCCGCGGTGCCACTGGTCTTCCTCGAGGGCGACCCCGACTACTACCGTCGCTTCGGCTTCGCGCCCGGCGGGGAGCTGGGCTTCCGCAAGCCGTCGCTGCGTATTCCGGACGAGGCCTTCCAGGTCGTCACGCTTGGCGGCTATCAGCCGTGGATGACGGGGACACTGGTCTACCCGGAACCGTTCTGGCGGCACGACGCGGTCGGTCTCCGCGAACCCGGGACACCAACGAGCTGATAGTTCCCCCGTGCGGACGTCTGCAACCCGGGGGCGCCCTCGTACTGGTGCACGCCCGCGCCCTGCTCACGAGCCGGCCGGAGGGGGCCACCGCCTCTATCGAGGCGGACGTGCACGACCCCGAGACGATTCTTCGGGCCGCCGCCGGGACCCTGGACCTCACTCAGCCCGTCGCGCTGATGCTGCTGGGCAATCATGGGTCACGTCGCCGATGCCGAGCAGGCGCGTTCGCTTGTGCGCCGGCTGCTCGACCCGCTTGCGCCGGGCAGCTATCTGGTGCTCAACGACGGTGAGTCCAGCCCGCGCCGCGACGCGGCCCTCGCCGACTACGCCGACAACTCCGGAGCGCAGGCATACCACTCCCGCACCCGCGAGCAGATCGCCCGGTTCTTCGACGGTCTCGACCTGCTGGAACCGGGTGTGGTGTCGACTCCGCTGTGGCGACCCGACCCCGGCACCGAACCGGGGGCGCTGGCCGTCTGCTGCGGCATGGGCCGCAAGACCACCTGACCATAGACGTGGTCGGCCGCATTCGGCTGTTCCGGAGCTGGTCGCAACAACGTGGGGCAGTAAAGTCGATCCCGTCGGAGAGAACGACAGGAAAGTATCGGCGAGAACGCCGACGGCCTGCGAAGAGGCGACTCTCCGGGGTGGCCGCATCGGGTCATCCTCTGGTCCAGGCTCGTTGACCAGGCTGTTTGCAGGTGTGTCCGGGTGGAAGGTACCTGGTCAGGGTGGAGATCCGCCGCCTGGTCGTGTGGTGTGGCTATGATGGCCGCGGCGGCTGAATCGATGCAGGGGGATGGGAATCGATGGCTCGGGTTGTCTCCACCGACACGGCACGTGACGCGATCGGGCGTATGCAGCAGATCATCAATTCCGGGCTCAGTCAGGAGATCCAGAACCTGAAGAACGAGGGCCAGCTGTTGAGCGACCCGAACAACTGGGACGGTGGTCTTGCCGTGCAGTTCCGTACCGATATCTGGCCGCAGACCAGGACGGCGCTCGACAACGCGGTCACCCAGCTCGGCCAGCTGCAGCAGAAGATCAGTCAGATCAACACCGACATCATGACCGCGGGCGGCAACTGAGCCGGGTGCCCGGCGCCTGTCCGCGCTGTCATCCGGTACCACGCGTTGTTCTGCGCCGCAGCGCTTCCCGGCTGACAGGCGAGGCCGGAGATTCGGGCGGTGGCGGGGATCGGAGCGCGGTTCCTATCCTAACCGTAGACCGGGAGGCAGCCGGTCGTGATGAAGGCGGGTGGCTGCGGCACGGCGAACGGTCCGGGCTCAGGCCCGTAGTCGTCGTCGGAACCGAGGATGGCATCCTCGACGCGATGGAAGAAGCTGCGGTGCTGCTTTTTCTCGGTGACGTGGTCGGCGTACCGGACTTTCGCCTCCTCGGCCATCGCCTGGCTCCACAGGACGGCCAGGGTCCGGGCGTCGTCCCGCATCGCGGTGCTGAGATGTGTGTCGCTTCCCTGTTCGGTGGTCACGCTGTTGCGGAACTCCGTGGCGTATCGGCCCTGCCAGTGGCGCAGTGCTGTGGTTGCGGCGGTGTCGCGTTTTCCGCGGAAGGTGTCGACGTTGTCGGCGAGGGCCCACAGTCGTCGGGCCAGTTCAAGGGCTCCGTCGAAGTCGAAGACCACATGTTGGCCGCCGTGTACATCCATGGTGGCCCCCCGGTCGTCAGTGCACTGTCCGGTGAATTGTAAAGCGCGCGGCACCGCGGTGTGCCCGGCTGGTTGACCCGAAACTGTCCGGGCCAAGGGGCCCGGGGTCTGTGGCCATCGGTCCGCGAAGCGCAGGCGCAACCCGCCACTGCCAGGAAGAAGAGAGGATCGTGGTGGCCACCAGTTCCGCGGATCCCGAGGACCTGGGCACGTACGTCACGGATGCCACTGCGGCTCGTACGACGTTGTCGACGGCGGCGGCGGGTGTGCGGGCCTACTACGACGAGGTGGTTTCCCGGTTCGGGGCGCAGTACAGCCTGACGCATCCGGATCTGTGGGCGAAGCTCACCACGCATCTGGCCGACGCCGAACAGCGGGATCGTTTCGTCGGGACGGTGAAGGACGCGTTCGTCGCGGCGGATCGGGGTTCGGCGGGTACGGCTGCTGGCCCGGTCACGGTCGATGATGGTCGGATCGCCGCCGGGCTGGCGGCGGCCGGTGTCGGCTCGCTGCCGACAACGTCGCTGACCGTGGACGAGCCGCATCTGCTGGGCCACACGCCGGACAGTGGTTTCGCCGCCGATCCGGTGTGTACCGCGAACGGCAACCTCGTCGAGCAGGAACTGGATCTTCCGCTGCCGGGTCGGGCGGCGCCGGCCGGGTGGCGGCGAACGTACAACTCCCGAGCCCATGATCGACTCGGCGCGCACGGGTGGGGATGGTCCAGTTGGGCTGACACCGCACTCGACGTCGGCGACGAGCAGATCGACTGGCGTGGCCCGGATGGCGTGCGTTCCCTGGTGGCACGGCCTGGTCCGGACCGGCCGAGCCGGTTGCCGCTGCTGGATGCTGTCCTGTCCGCCGACGGCACGGGATTTCGTTTCACGCGTGGGCCGGGGGAGACCTGGTGGTACGACGCGGACGGCCGTCCGGTGCGGGTGCGTGTCGATCGTGCGGAGCTGCTGCTGACCTGGTCGGGTGGCCGGCTGGTCCGGCTGTCATATCCCCGCTCGGGCCGGTTCTGCGAGATCGTCTGGGACGACGCGGCTGGCCTGATCACGATGGTGCGGTCCAGCGACGGCCGGCAGGTGCGCTATGGCTATGACGAGCACGCCAACCTGGTCGCGGTGGACGGTGGCCCGCAGGGCTCCCGCCACTACCGCTACGCCGACCAGACCAGCGCCGCCGGCGCCGTCACCGGTTCCGTCGGTGTCGGCTCTGGCGTCGGCCCTCTCAGCGAGATGGTGGATGCCGACGGCGTGGTCCTGGCCCTTACCACCTATGACGAGGCCGGCCGGGTTCTGACCCAGCTGTCTCCCGAGGGCCGTCTCGTCGAGTTCGCCTACCGCGAGGGCCATCGCACCCTGGTCACGGATGCGGCGGGTGGAGCGATCAACGAGTACCGGCATGACTCCGCCGGCCGGCTGGTGGCCGTGGTCGACGACGCGGACCGCCCGTTCCACCGGGTGTTCGATGAGTCCGGCCGGTTGCGGGGGATCGAGGAACGTTCCGGTGCCCGCTGGACGATGGACTACGACGACGCGGGCAATCGTGTCCGCCGCGCCGGGCCGTGTGGCATCAGCGAACGCTGGTCGTGGGACACCCTCGGTCGCCTGACCAGTCATACCGATCCGCGTGGCCATCGAACCCGCTGGGTTTACGCCGGCACCGCCCGCACCCCGGTGGAGATCGTCGATGCAACCGGCGCACTGACCCGGCTCACCGTCAACGACGACGACCTGCCCACCTGCGTCGTCGATCCGGACGGGGTCACAACGAGGTTCCGCTGGGACGACGACGCCCAGCTCGTCGAGGTGCGGATCACCGGCGGCGGGCGGACGAGCCTGCGCTACGACGCGGCCGGCCGGCTGGTCGAGCTGGCCGGGCCGGCGGGCCAGACCCGCAGGTGGGACATCGACGACGCCGGGCGGGTGACCCGGGAGCATGGCCCGGACGGGGCCGGCAGCGAACACCACTACACGCCCGCGGGCCGTCCCGACGGCTACGTCGACCCCGCCGGGGGACAGTGGGCGTCGACGTATGGCCCGCACGGGCGGGTCCAGCAGGTCACCGACCCGCTGGGTGCCACCCTGGGCTTCGCCTACGACCTGTTCGGCAACACCGCGCGGATCGTCTCTCCCGACGGCCAGACGTTCCACTTCGACCACGACGGTCTCGGCCGGCTTGTCGCCGCACACGATCCCGCCGGCGCGACGTTCCGCCGCGACCACGACGCCGACGGCCACCCGACCGTCGAAACCGACGCCGACGGCAACGCCTGGCAGGTCGACTACGACGAGGCCGGCCGGCCGATCCGGCGGACCGGCCCGGACGGGCGGGTCTGGCAACGCACCTACGACCCGGCCGGCGCCATCATCACCGAAACCGACCCCGCCGGCGCCACCACCCACTACGAGCACGACTCCCGTGGACGGGTCGTGGCCGTCACCGACCCCCTCGGCGGCCGGCGCACCCTGGAATGGACTCCCGGCGGGCGTCTCGCCGCTGCCATCACGCCGCTGGGCCGGCGTGAGTCCTACAGCTACGACCGGGCCGGCCGCTGGGTGCAGACCATCAGCCCGTCCGGGGCATGCACCCGCTACCGGCGGGACGACGCCGGCCGGCTGACCGCCCTCGTCACCCCCGCTGGCCGCGAGACGACCTGGGAGTACGACGCCCACGGTCGGGTTGTTGCGCTGACCCGCCCGGGTCAGCGGCGCATGACGATCGAGCACGGTCCGCTCGGGCTGCCGATCACCGTGACCGATGGCACCGGTGCCGTCCGCCGCTACACCTATGACGCCCGCGGCGCCCTGACCAGCGCCACCGACCCCCTCGGCGCCGTCACCCACTATGAGTACGACGTCCGAGGCCAGCTCTCTGCCTGGACGGATCCGCTGGGTGGACGGTACGAGCTGCGTCATGACGAGGTCGGACGGCCGACCGCCACGACCGATCCACGTGGCCGGACCACCACTGTCATCCGGACCGGCGGTGGTGCGGTCCAGGCCTGGCATGGTGCGGACGGTGTCGGCCGGCGGTGGTGGCGGGACGCGGCCGGGCGGCTGGTGGGTGAAGGTCTGATCGACGATGCCGAGCCTCGAACGCGTTTCGCCTACGACGCCGCCGACCGCCTGATCCGGGCAACGACAACGGCAACGGCTGGTTCGGCGGGGCCGGATCGGGGTGTCTCCCTGACCTACGACGTGGCCGGTCGGCTGGTCGCCCGCACCACCGCTGCGGGCCGACTCGACTGGGAGTACGACGCGGACGACCGCTGCGTTCGTCTCGGCCAGGCGGGCACACCGCCGGTGCGCCAGGACTACGACGCCGACGGTTGGCTGTGTTCCGTCGAGCATCCGGCGCTCGGCGTGCGGCGGATCGAACGGGACGCCGACGGACGGGTCGGTATTCCGGACCGGACGGTGGAACGTGACGCCGCGGGACGGATCACGCGGGTGGTCGACGGTGGCGGTGAGCTGCGCTTCGGTTATGACGCGGCCGGCCAGCTGGTCACCGCCGAAGGGCCGTGGGGCACGCAGACCCTGACCTGGGATCTGGGCGGACGGCTGGTCGCCGAGGATCGCGGTGATCCGGCCGGTGTCATCCGGTCCACCTACGATGCCGCCGGCCAGCTCGTCGAACGCCGCCTCGGAACCGCCGGAACAACCCGCTACCGTTACGACGCGGGCGGCCGGCGCGTGGCCGCGGACGGGCCGGCCGGTGCTACCCGGTACGACTGGGACGCCCTGGGCCGCCTGACCGAGGTCAGCCACAGCCCGTCGGATGCTGTCGGCGGCGGCCGGTCGAACAAGCGGACGACCCGCCTGGTCACCGACGCCCTTGGTGACCTGTTGCAGATCGACGGCACCATGGTCTGCTGGGACCCGGTGAGCTGGCCGGGGCAGGTCCAGGGGCTCGGCGACACCACCTACGTCCGCGCCGCATCGGCCATCGGTGTGATCGGCCCCGCGACGCCGGGCGTCCACGCGGGCGGGTCTACGGACGGCGCTGGGTCCGGCCGCTGGCATGACGTCGACTGGCAGGGCTCAGTCGGCAGCCATGATCCGTGGGGGGAGCCACTGCCCACGCGCGGTGCCGCAGCGGCCGCTCGCGGCTCATCCCCGGCTTCCCCCCCGGCTTCCCCTGCATCGGCCGGGCTCGGCTATCGCGGCGAGCTGGCTTTCGACGGCCTGCTCTGGCAGCGCGCCCGCGTTCTCGACCCACAGACGCGCTCCTTTCTGTCCCCGGATCCGCTCGAGCATGTTCCCGGCCTGCCGGGCGCGGCGAACGCCTTCCACGAAGCGTGGAACAACCCGGTCGGCATGCTCGACCCGACCGGGCTGCGTCCGCTGAGCGACGACGATTACGACGAGTATCGGTCACATGCCGGCAAGAACACGTTCGGCAAGGCCTGGGACAACATCCGGACGGCCCCGTGGGACAGTATCGGCGCCGGCCTGGTGATCGCTGCCGGGACAGGCCTGATGTTTGTCCCCGGCGGCCAGGTGGCCGGAGCCGGCATTCTCATCGGCGCCGCCACCTCGGGCGGCCTCGGTCTTGTCACCGGGAATTTCAACCCCCGGTCGGTAGCTGTCGCCGGGCTTGCTGGAGGCGTCGGTGGAGGTGTCGGCGGCGCTGCTACGAAACTGTTCCCGGACGCCGGCTTCCTGGCGGGCGCCAGGGCGGGTGCGCTGTCCAGCGGAGCCGGGGACCTCATGGCGCAGGAACTCTCCCACCCCGGCCACCTGGACGGCGGCGAGCTCGCCTTCGGCGTCGCCACCGGAGGCCTGGCCGGTGCCGGTGCCGGTGGTCTGGCCACGGTCCGCAGGCCCACAGCGATCAGGGGCCTGGCCCCGACCGTCGCCGACGACAAAATTCTCTGGACATCCTGGCAGAGCTATCCGAAATTCACCGCCGACGGCCGAGAGTACGCCCAGGTCGGGAGCCGTCTCTACTCAAGACATGCAGTGGACAGAATGCAACCGAGTGGACTCCGGTATTCAGCTAAACCCGGGCCCTATGAAGGTGGCAGTACTGGAGGTTTTCCGCAGATTTCCCAGGCCGGTGGGGACTATGGCCGCAGTGTAGCCCCGAGGTATATTGAGGATGTTATAAGTCGAACAGAAGGCATGGTTCAGATGGGCGGTAACGTCCGCCATGACGGGGGCGGCATCGTAGTCGTTTTGAGTCCGGAGGGTAGAGTGGTAACGGTGATGACGAAGTGAGTAATGCAGATCTTCTCCGGAAGTTGCAGGTGCTCCGTGCGGGCGTCTCTTCCGGCCAGATCGAAATAAATGAGGCCTACACGAATTTCGAGGCTCTGACTTATTTGCTTGCAAATGTGGCCCGCCCGGACGAGCAGGCTCTCCATGATATGGTCAATGATATTGAAATGATTCGATTCGGTCTGCTACCCGAGGATCAACGGTTGGCTGTACGCGATGTTCTTGTGAAAGCAGAAATGATCTTTAGGCGTTACAGTTAATTTACGAAAGGATCAAATCCCGGGACCGAACGCCGTGTGTGTGGCTGGCTGTGCAGAACGGTGAACCAGTACCGCAAATGCCAGATAACGTCGTCTGCCAGCACCCGGCTGCCGGGAAAACTGTTGCCGTCGACGCCCCGAGCAGACACTGGTGCAGCAGTCGGAGCTGGGAGAATTTCTGGGCCTGGTTTCTACAGGCCGTCGAGGACGCGACCACGCACGACGGGTAACGGCGAGATAGGCGCGGGTAGACATGCGGCGACGATCGGATAAGTGCTGACGAAGTACTACGGAAAACTTCGCCCTCGATATCGAAACTCGGGAAAATCGGAATACGGAATGGTCGGCATCGAATTCGATGAAGTATGCGACTGGGTCGACGGTCATTGGAGGGTCGAGTGGTGACTGTGGTAATCAGGTGATCGATCCGGGAATTTTCGAAGAACTGCAGACCTTCGCGTTCATGTTTCTTCCGGCCAGATCGACATCGGTGAGACGCGCACGGTGTTCGAGGGTCTCACCTGTGCCGTTCGTGCTGTGAGTCGCTCGGACGCACGGGCTCTCCATGGCCTGGTCAATGACGTCGAGAGAATTCGGTTCAGTCTTCTTCCTGAAAACCAGTCGCGGGCCGTGTGTGATGTTCCCATAAAAGCGGAAGCTATTTTTGAACGTTACCGCTGAGCTGAAACGAGAACCTGTCGCGCGTGATTGCGGCCTGGAGGATGCTCGGTTCAGGTGGCTGGCGGTCGAGGAGATGGTCGCATCTGATGCGTGGGAGCGGCATGTGACAGGGATGGTCACACAATGATCATCAGGATGCGGGCGGTCGCGATGGGCGGCGGGGCGTGGGACTGGTCGGTGGAGATCCGGGCGGACGCGACCGTGCGGGAGCTGGGTACCGCGCTGTTCGGGCCGCTCGGCGAGTTCGGGCTGGTGGTGGAGGGCGAGTCGTTCGGGCCCGAGGTGCCGGTGGCGATCTGCGGGATCGTCGACGGCGTCGAGGTGGCGCCGGCCGAGCCCGTGGCCAGGTACCACTCCGGGTACCGGAAGGCACTGGCCGGGAGGCCAGCCCGGGCCAGCCTGCCGGCCGGCGGTGGTTCCGGGTGGGTGCCGATGATCGGGCTGGACGTCGACGGTGGTTCCCAGTGGGTGCCGACGATCGAGCTGGCGGGCGGTGGCGTCGTGGCGGCCGGGTCGGCGATGGATCTGTGGGCCCCCGCACCGCAGCCCCGCGCCGAACTGGCTGCTCGCGCCGAACCAGCCCCTCGCGTTGAAGGGGTTGCTGCCGCCGAGTCGGCTGCTCGCGCCGAACTGGCCGTTGCGCTGCCCGGGGTGGCGTCGACGTCGTACCTCGCGGGGTGGGAACTGGTGGTCGTCGCCGGCCCGGGCGCCGGGTCACGGCTGGCGGTGCCGGAGGTGCCGCAGGGGCAGGCGGTGTCGCTGGTCGTCGACCCGTTCGACGGGCCGCTGGTCGAACTCGGCAGTCGTCAGGAGGCGGCGGCCGGTCTCACCGTGGCGGGCGACGCGGTCACCTGCCGGTGGGCGGTCGACGAACTGACCGTGGACGGCGAGATCCTCGCGGACGACCAGGTGCTGCGTCCCGGCGCGGTGCTCGCGATCTGGGGCACCACCCTGCGCCTGACCCGCGTGGGCGGTGAGGTGGCCCGGTCGGGCCAGGCGCTGGGCGTGCCGACCAGGCATCGCCCGACCGTGCCCTTTCACCGCACCGCCCGTCCGGTGCCGCCGCGGGCGCCGGACGTCGTCGCGCTGCCGCCGACGCCCCGGGAGCCGGGTCGGGCGAGCCCGTTCAACTGGGCGTCCCTGGCCGCGCCGCTGGTCCTCGCCGGCCTGCTGTTCCTCATGACCAGGCAGGCGGTCTACGCGCTGATGTCCGCCCTGGGCGCGATCATCGTGGTGTTCTCGTTCGTGGAGAGCCGGCTGCGTCGCCGCCGGGAGGTGCGCCGCGGCGTCGCCGAGCGGGCGGCGGAACTCGCCGCGTTCGACACCAGGCTGGCCGAGGCACGGCGCCAGGAGCTGCGTCGCCGCTGGGACGTCACACCGACGGCCGCAGACTGGGTCCACCTGGCCGACCAGCTGGGTGCCGCCCTGTGGGAGCGGGGTCCGACCGACAGCGACTTTCTGGACGTCTTCGTCGCCGTCGGGCACCTGGACTGGCGTCCACCGGTCGAACGGGGGGACCAGGCCGCCGCCGAGATCAGGGAACGGGTGGCCCGTTCGGGGGGCCTGACGCCCGTCCCGCTCACGTTCAGCCTGGACCGTGGCGAGCTCGTGACACTGCGCGGCCCACGGCCGGACGTGCTGGGCCTGGTCCGCGCGGCGGTCTGCCAGGCGTGCTGCGCGCAGGGGCCCGCTCACCTGCGGATCGGCCTGCTGGTCGAGGACACCACCGACTGGGAGTGGCTCAAGTGGCTCCCGCACCTGCGCGACGACACCGGCGGGGACCTGCGGGTACGGCGCATCGACGCCGCCGCCGACCCACAGCGTGCCCTCGACGAGGCCGCCGCCTGGCTGACCGGTGCGGGCGCAGCTGCGGGTACCGGCTCCCCGGCGCCGCTCAACCTGGCGACCGGCGCGTCCTCCGACCGGATACACGCGGTCCGCACGCTGCTGATCGTCGACGGCCCGCGGCTGCGGCCCGGGTCCAGCCTCGCCTTCCGCCGGGCGCTCGCGGCCGACGCGTCGGCCCTCATCGTGGCCGGCCCACCCCCCAATCTGACCACCACCCTGATCGAGTTCGGCCCCGAGGGCACCCTCACCCAGGCCGACATCAGGACCGGCCGGGTCACCCCCGGCGCGAGCCCGGCACCGCTCGACGCGGACGACGCCGACCACTGCGCGCGGATGCTGGCGCGCCTGGACGATCCGCTGGTCGCCGAGCGGGAGGCGCCGCTGCCCACCGGGGTGCGCCTGGCCGACCTCGTCCCCTTCGACCTGGCGCAGCCGTCCGACCGGCTTGGCGAGGCCATCCGCAGGCACTGGGCGACGGCCCGCCGTGACCCCGGCAGCCTCGCGATCGCGGTGGGCCTCGGCGAGGACGGGCCGTTCGAGCTCGATATCGTCCGCCACGGCCCGCACGGCCTGCTCGGTGGTGCGACCGGATCCGGCAAGAGTGAGCTGCTGAAGATGATCGTCGTCGGCCTGGCGACCCGGTACTCACCCGACCAGGTGATCATCGGGCTGTTCGACTTCAAGGGCGGCACCTCGTTGCAGGAGCTCACCCGGCTGCCGCACTGCGTCGGCCTGGTCAGCGACACCGACCTGCACGAGGCCGCACGGGCCCTGCGTTACCTGCGCACCGAGCTGCTGCGCCGCGAACGGCTGCTGTTCGCCCGCGGCGCGCAGAAGATCGAGCAGATCGCCGACGAACTGCCCCGACTCCTCGTCATCATCGACGAGTTCCAGATCCTCGCCGACGAGCTCCCCGACGAGCTGGCAACCATCATCGACCTGACCAAACGAGGCCGCTCGCTTGGCGTGCACCTGCTGTTCGCGACGCAGAGCCCCGCCTCGGTACGCAACTACGACGAGATCAAACGCAACACCCAGCTACGGATGACCCTCAAACTCCTCGACGTCGAGGACTCGGTGCGCCTGATCGACCTGCCCGACGCCGCCCGGTTCACCACGCCCGGCCGCGGACTGGCCCGGATCGACAACCAGGTGCTCGCCTTCCAGGCCGGCTACCCATCCGGCCCCGTCGAGGCCACCAAGGAGGATACGGTCCGCCTCGCATCGTTCACGCTGCTGCACGGCCTCGGCTCGGACGGCGCCAACCTGGACGGCGCCAACCTGGACGGCCTCGGCTCGGACGGCGCCAACCTGGACGGCGCCGGCTCGGGCGGCGTCACCCTGGGCAGGGTCAGCCTGGGTGGAGTGGGCGGCACGGCCATCGCCGCCATCGGGGCCGGAAGCGGCGTCGGCGGGACGGGCGTGGCAGCGGATGGAGGTGGTGGAGCGGCTGGAGCCGGCGAGGTCGACGATCGGTCCGAGCTGGGCAGGTTGATCTCCGGCGTGCGACAGGCCTACCGGTTGGCGTTGGGCTGGCGCCAGGTACGGCCCGTCGCGGACGTCTGGCCGCCGGCGCTGCCCGCATCGTTGACGTTGGACGAGATCTGGGCCCGGGCCCGGGCGGGCGAGGTGATCCCCGGCCGCCCCGCCGGGCTCGCGGCGTACTTCGCCCGCGGCGACCGTCCCGACGAGTCCGAGCACGCCCGCCAACCCACCGTCGCCTGGCACCTCGACGCCGGCAACCTGCTGGTCTTCGGTGCTCCGGGAGCTGGGGCCAGCACCGCACTGACCTCGCTCGCCACCAGTCTCACCGCCGCCCTGCCGCCGACCGCGCTGCACCTGTACGTGCTGGACTTCGCCGGCGGCGACCTGCAGGACCTCGCCGGGCTCCCGCACTGCGCCGGCAACGTCATCCTCGGCGACGAGCTGGAACGGCAGGCGAACCTGCTGGCCTTCCTGCGGGCCCGGATCGCCCGACTGGGAGCACTGGACGCGGCGCGGCGGGCGGCCGAGGCCCAGTCGATCCTGCTGATCGACAACCTGGGTGGCTTCCTGAACGCGCACGAGTCCGTCAGCTCCAAACAGGGAATCGCGGTGCTGGCGGACTTCGCCGCGGTGATCGGCGCGGGGCCGGCGGCCAAGGTGGCCGTCGCCGCGTCCATCGTCGGTACCCGGGTGCGCAGCGAGATCGCCGCCCGCGCGCCCCAACGGCTCGTACTGCGCCTCGCGGACCGAAACGCCTATGGCGATCTTGCCATCGGACGGCGGGCGATCCCGCGTGGTGAGCCCGGCCGTGGCCTGTGGACCACCGGCAACGATCTGCTGATGGAGGTCCAGGTGGCCATCCCGGATACGGTCCGGCCGGCATCGCCTTCGACCTGGGCGGACGATGCCGGAGCCGGGGCCGGGCCCCGACGCGTCCGGGCTCTGCCCGCCGTCGTCGAGCCGGACGACCTGACGGTGGACGGGGGTGTGCGCCGCGCCGGTGACGTGCTGGTGCTTCCGGTCGGGCTCACCGTCCAGGGCGGCGAGGTCGTGCCGGCCTGCCTGGAACTGGCGGAAGCCAGCCCGGCGCTGGTGTACGGGCCGCCCCGCAGCGGCCGGAGCACGCTGTTGTGCCGGCTGGCGGAGCTTGCCCGGGCCGGTCTGGGCAGCACGGTGGCGATCTACGCGGCGGCCCCCGTGGACTCGCCGCTGACCGGCTGTTCGGCCGCGGACCGGGTCCGTGACCTCGACGCCGCGACGACCCTCGCCCAGCGGGCCGCCGATGCGGGCCGGCCCACGCTGCTGCTGGTCGATGACGTGACCCGGCTCGGCGACAGCCTGAACGCCTTCCTGCAGGAACGCCACCCGCAGGTCCGGCTGGTCGTCACCGCGCGCATCGGCGAACTGCGCACCGCCGACTACACGTCGTCGGCGAGCCGACTGAAATCGGCGCCGACCCGCCTTGTGCTGGAACCGGAGCCGGGGGAGTCCGATCCCATCAGCGGCCGGTACTTCACCTACCCACCGAGCGGGCCCGGCCGAGGCCGGGGTTTCCTGCTCTCGGCCAGCGGTACCCGATTCCTCCAGACCTGATTTCCTGGGACGGCACCGCCCACCGAACTGCGCACGAACCACCGAACTGCGCACGAAATCTTCTTTCCACCGATCAGTTGTTCCGCAGGGATCGCCCGCCGGGAAACCGGCACCGCCTCGGCGCTTTTCTGGCCTGGTCGCACCGCAGGTCGCCCGACCGCCGGCCGCGGACATGCCGGTGGCACCGTCGGGCCGCGTCCCCACCTTTGGGTGGAAAGGGATGGATGACGATTGTCGGCGAGTATTGGGTAGCCGTCGCCCGTCCGCTGGTTATATCTGATCGGCCTTCGTCCGATCGGTGGTCGGTTCCGCCGGGTGTCGACGGCGTGGTCTGACGCGACTGTGCACACCCGTCCCCGGCGAGACGCCCGGCGAGAACCCGCCGCGACGATCGTGATCGTCCGTACGGCCGCCGATCTTCGGTGGGGCATCCAGGGTGCCCGGGTGCGGAAAACGACTTCCCGACAATTCACGCCGGGTCACAGCGACGTCACCGCTCCGCTCCGCTTTCGCTGGCGAGTGTGGTGCGCCTTCGCCAGTGCGCCGTCCATGAACGTTTCCGGTTGTGACCGGGCGCCGGGGTGCCGGGGTGTCGGGGTGACTGCGGGCGCATCCTCCCGGGCCGGAGGCAGCCACCCGGCACCGGCGACCTGCACCCGGCGACCTGCACCCGGCGACCAGTGTGACGCACCGTGACCACATTGGCTCGGCAGGTCGAGATAATCCCGGGCGTGTCGATCAACGTGGTCCTTCTACAGGGGTCAAACCGAAATTTTGTCTGTTTCATCCCTGTAGAAGGACCCATCCGCCCCACCAGGCCCACCGACGCCGGCAACGGCCCGTGACGGCGGCGAGATCGGCCGTCGCAACCAGCCCCGCGAGGCCGCGTGACCTCGAACGGTGCCCGGACAACACCGGAGAGTGCCAGCGGACGGCGGCGGACGCCAGCCAGCGACGGCCCGGCCAGCCCAGCCACAGCCCCGACCAGTCCAGCCCCAACCAGCCAGCCGCAGCCCAGACAGCTACCAGCGCGCTGCCCGTGAACATTCGCGGACAGCACACTAGCGTCCGACCAAGGGGAACAGCTGTCCGGAAATGTCCCATTGAGGTGTGCGCTCGAGGCGAGTTCGACGCGTCCGCCATTTTGGTGTCGGGTGACCGTGCAGGCCTGGGCGGGGCGCGGCCGGACGTGACTCGGAAGCACTCCTTGGAAGGTCCACCGTGGGAGACTGCCCAGCGCGACCACGTCCGCCTTTGCCGAGCGGCTTCGACTCCCCCGTCCTGGCGAACGGGCGAACGGGCGAACGGGCACGGAGGTCGGGAACACCCCCGCGGACGGGCGCAGCGCCAGCGTGCCGCTGCCTGGGACAGGCCAGGACACCCCGGCGGCCGGCATCGCCGGACCGGCACCCGGCGTCGCCGGACCCGCAGCCCACCGCCGGACCCGCAGCCCACCGCCGGACCAACCGCCGCTGATGGCGGTGCCCACGGCGGCGGCCAGCCGCCCGGTGGCCCGAGTGGGATCGTCGGCGGGGTCACTGGCCGAAGTACGAGCGTGGGAGGAGTTCCGGGGCTCGCCGGTCGATGTCGTGGTCGGCTTCAGCGACCGTAGCAACTGGAGAGCGTCACCCATCCGAAGGGCGCGGCCCGTTACGCCGAGCTCTGGTGACCCGGCGAGGGCGCCGGTGACGGAGCCTGCTGCGGCCCGTCCGATGGCGGCGGCCGGTGTCCGTTGTCAGGGGCCGACTGTTCCGCCGGCTGGTCGATGAACGAGGCGATGCGTTCGCCGATCATGACGGCGGTGGCTGCGGGTCCGCGGGACGGGACGGCGGGCAGGATGGAGGTGTCGGCCACCCGCAGGCCGCTGACACCGTGCACGCGGCCCTGCTGGTCGACGACGGCCTCGGGGTCGTCCGCGGCGCCCATGCGGCAGCTGCTGCTGGCATGGATGGCGGTGGCCAGATGCGTTTTCATCCAGGTGTCGAGGGCGTCGTCGTCCTCGAGGGTGAGGCGGTCGAGTTCGCCGAGCTCACCGAACAGGCCGGCGAACGGGTGCGAGGTCAGCAGGTCGACGGTGACGCGCACGACCTCGCGCATCCGGGCGAGGTCCCGTTTCGTCGACAGGTAGTTGTAGGCGATCCGTGGCTGGGCGAGCGGGTCGGCCGAGACCGTTGTGACGGTGCCGCGCGCTTCCGCCTGTTGCAGGGCGATGGCGAGAAAAAGTTCGTTGCGGTGCGCGGCTTGCTGGACCAGCCGTCTGATGGACACTCCGCGCAGCGCGCGCAGCGTGGTCACCGGGTGGCGGACCATTCGTGCCGTCGCGGTGTGGTCGCGGCCGGCGACGGCGCCGAGGCCGGCGATGTCCGCCAGTGACCGCAGCGACGGCATGATCTCCAGGTCCTCGCCGTCGGTGGCCGAACCGGACGGGAAGTTGAGCACCGACTCGAACGCCGGCGCCCCGGACGCGACCGGGGCGATCGGGCGCCGTGAGCGCCAGGTGAAGGACAGGTCCGGATGGTCGGTGAACCCCCTGCCCGCGGCCGGCACATCGAGGATCACCGGGATGCCCGCGGCGTCGAGGTCCGCCCTGGGACCGATGCCGGACAGGGCCAGCAGGTGCGGCGACATGATGGCCCCGGCGCACAGCACCACCTCGCCGGCGGTGATGGTCCGTCGCTGGCCGCCGGTGTCGACCTCGAGGCCGACCACGGTGCGCTCGCGCAGCACCACGCGCAGGGCGCGGGTGTTGCCGAGCACCTCGAAGTTCGGTCGGTGGCGGGCCGGGTTGACGTAGGTGATCCCGGTGTTGAGCCGGATGCCGTCGACGGCGTTCACGGGCAGCGGGCCGTATCCGGCGGGCTGCTCGCCGTTCTTGTCCGCCTCGTACGGGTAGCCGCGGCTCGCGCAGGCTGCGGCGAACGCCTCGGTCACCGGATGCGGACGGGTGATCTCGCGGGTGACGGTGATCGGCCCGCAACCGCCGTGCAGGTCGGACTCGCCGTACTGGAGATCCCGCTCGAGGCGTTTGTAGAACGGCAGCACCTTCTCGTAGGACCACTCGTCGAGCCCGTCGGCGGCCCAGCGGTCGAAGTCGGTCCGGCGTCCACGGATGAAATATGTGCCGTTCAGCGCGGTCGAGCCGCCGAGGACCCGGCCCCGAGCCACGGTGTAGGGCAGGTTGGGCGTGAGGTCGGCCAGGAAGCCCCAGTTGTTCGGATGCCCGGGCAGCATGGCCGCCATGAGACCGGCGTCGAGCAGTTCCTTCGGGAAGTCCGCGGTGCTCGGATGGTCGCTGCCCGCCTCGACCAGCAGAACCCGGCGATCAGAGCGTTCGCTCAGCCGGCTGGCCAGCACCGCCCCGCTGGCCCCCGCGCCGACCACGACCACGTCGAACTCCGCCACCCGGACGCCTCCACCTCGTCGCCGCCCGACCGGGGCCGGCCGTCGTCACCCAGGCTAGGCCTCCCTGCGAGCTCGTAGGTGTGGGTGACGGAGAGTGCGAACGCGCACGCCATTCGTCGGCGCCGGCGGTGGGGCATCGTGCGGTGGGGCATCGTGCGAGAGCGATGCGCTGTCCGTAGTACTCCCGGCACCGGTTACGGTGGTCGGGCCGACCGCTTCGGCGACAGCGGATCGGGTGTGTCCGCATCGGCTCACGCCAGCGTCCGCCGAGGAGGTACGGATGTCCGACTCGGGGGCCTCGAAGTGGGTGGGGGATCGGCCGGAGATCGGTGTCGGCGGGTCCAGCGAGATCGCCAACGTACTGGTGGTCAACGCCGGGTCGTCGAGTCTCAAGCTGCGGCTGCTGGATCCGACCGGCACGCCGGTGTGGGTCGCCGACCGGGCCCCCGACGACAGCCTCGACGGCGTGTTCGAGCAGGTGGCGGACCTCGGTGGAGTGCGGGCGGTGGGGCACCGGTTCGTCCATGGCGGCCCGAAGCTGCTGCGTCCGACATTGATCGACCCTGGTGTCGAGGCGGAGCTGCGGGCCTGGACCGGCCTGGCCCCGCTGCACCTGCCGGCGGCGCTGGCGGGGGTGACGGCGGTGCGGGCGGCAGCGCCGGAGCTGCCCCAGGTGGCCTGTTTCGACACCGCGTTCCACGCCTCGTTGCCGTCGTCGGCGTCGACCTATGCGATCCCGGCGCAGTGGCGTGAGCGGCACGGCATCCGCCGGTACGGCTTTCACGGCCTGTCCCATGCCTACGCGTCCCGGCGCGCGGCCGAGCTGCTCGGACCCGCCAGCCCGGGTGGGCCGGACCGACCCCGGGTGGTGACGTGTCATCTTGGGTCGGGCGGGTCGCTGGCCGCGGTGGCCGCCGGGGTGTGCCAGGACACGACGATGGGGTTCACGCCCCTGGAAGGCCTGGTCATGGGCACCCGCTCGGGCAGTGTTGACCCCGGCGCGCTGCTGTGGCTGTTGCGGGAGGCGGGCCTGTCCGCTGACGAGCTCTACGACGGCCTGGAACACCGGTCCGGTCTGTTCGGCCTGACGGGCAGCGCCGACATGCGCCAGGTGCTCGCCATGGCCCGAGCCGGGCAGCCGTCGGCCCGGCTGGCGTTGGACGTGTACCAGCACCGACTGCGCGGGCTGATCGCCGCGATGGTCGCCGCGTTGGGTGGTCTGGAGGCCCTGGTCTTCACCGGCGGGATCGGCGAGGCCTCGGCCGAGATCCGCGCCGAGGCTGCGGCCGGGCTGGGTTTCCTGGGCGTGGCGGTGGACTCCACCCGCAACACCGACCACCGGGGCGGCGACGCTGAGATCAGCGCGCCGGCCACCCCGGTCCGGGTGTTCGTCGTGGCGGCCCGCGAGGACATCGAGATAGCCCGCGGGGTCCGAGCCGCGCTGGCCGGGTGAATCAGCTCGGCTGATCCGCCCAGGTCCAGTCGCGGACCTCGGGCAGGTCCTCGAAGTGTTCGGTGACGTGGGCGCGGTGGCGGGCGAGCTGCTCCTGACAGTGGCTGACCAGCCGGTCGGAGCCGGGATGCGTGACCCGGGCGAACTCGATGGCGAGCTGGGCCAGGTGGTAGCGGCTGACCTGGTTGCGCACGACCATGTCGAACGGTGTCGTCGTCGTGCCCTGCTCCATGAAGCCCCGGACGTGGAAACGGTCCGCGTTCGGCCGGCTGTGCAGCAGCTGGTGGACGGCTCGGCTGTAGCCGTGGAAGCCGACGACGACGTCGGTCGAGTCGGTGAACAGCGCTCGGAACATCGCCGCCGAGAAGCCGTGCGGATGCAGGTCCGACCGCAGCAGCGCCATCAGGTCGATGATGTTGACGACCCGGACCGCCAGGTTCGGGACGAACGCGCGGAGCAGGTCGGCGGCGGCCAGGATCTCCATGGTCGGGACGTCACCGATGCCGGCCAGGACGATGTCGGCGTCGCCGCCGAGGGCCTTCTCGGTGCCGGCCCAGTCCCAGACGGACCCGCCTCGGGCGGCGTGCTCGGCCGCCTCGTCGGCGGTGAGGTACTGGTGGTGGGGCTGCTTGTCAGCCACGATCAGATTGACGTGATCATGGCTGCGCAGGCAGTGGTCGGCCACCGAGAGCAGGGTGTTCGCGTCCGGTGGCAGCCAGATGCGCGCCACCCCGGGCGAGAGCGGGACGACGGTGTCGATCAGCCCCGGCCCCTGGTGGGAGAAACCGTTGTGGTCGTTGCGCCAGCAGGTGCTGGTCAGCAGGACGTTGAGGCTGGGCACCGGTGCCCGCCAGGCCAGCCGGCTCGCCTCCTGCAGCCATTTGGTGTGCTGAATGAGCATCGACGCCGAGACCATGGCGAACGCCTCGTAGGTCGCGAACAGCCCGTGCCGGCCGGTCAGCGTGTAGGCCTCGAGCCAGCCCTGACACAGGTGCTCGGAGAGGACCTCCATCACCCGACCCTGCGGCGAAACCCGGTCGTCCAGTGGGTCGATCGCGGCAACCAGGCAGCGGTCGGAGACGTCGAGTACGGCATCGAGGCGGTTGCTGGCCAGTTCGTCCGGGCTGAACACCCGGAACGTGGTCGGGTTGTCCCGATAGGCGTCGGCCAGCAGCTGGCCCAACCGGCGGGTTGGTTCGTGCAGCTGGCTGCCCCGTGCCTCCGGGTCGACGTCGATCGCGTAGTCCCGCCAGTCGTGCAGCCGGAGTGGTTCGGTGCGCTGGCCTCCGTTGGCGTAGCTGGAGGAGCCCAGCCGCAACGAGCCGGACGGAGCGAGCGCGGCCAGCTCGGCGATCAGTGTGCCGTCCTTGTCGAACAGCCGGTCCGGCTGATAGGAGCGCAGCCATGCCTCGAGCTGGGCCAGATGGGCCGGGTTGTCACGGACGTGCGCCAGCGGCACCTGGTGCGCGCGGAACGTCCCTTCGACCCGGATGCCGTCCACCTCATGCGGTCCGGTCCAGCCCTTGGGGGTCCGCAGCACGATCATCGGCCAGATCGGCGCCTCGGTGACGGCTGCTCCCGGCGCCCGGGCCGCCCGTTGGATCTCCCGGATGCGCGTGTACGCGGTGCGCAGGGCCGCGTCGAACGCCCGGTGCACCGCCCGGACGTCGTCGCCCTCCACCCACAGCACGTCGTAGCCGTGGCCGGTGAACAGGGCCGTCACCCGTTCCCGGGGCAGCCGGCCCAGCACCGTCGGGTTGGCGATCTTGTACTGGTTCAGGTTGAGGATCGGCAGGACGGCCCCGTCCCGGGCCGGGTTGAGGAAGTCGACGCCCTTCCAGCTGCCCTCCAACGGGCCGGTCTCGGCCTCGCCGTCCCCGACCACCGCCGCGACCAGCAGGTCCGGATTGTCGAAGGCCGCGCCGAAGGCGTGGATGAGGGCGTAGCCGAGCTCGCCGCCCTCATGGATCGACCCGGGTGTCGGAACACTGACGTGGCTGGGAATCCCGCCGGGCGTGGAGAAACGCCGTACCAGCTGCCGCAGTCCCGCCTCGTCCTGGGACACGCTCGGATAGATCTCCGAGTAGGTGCCCTCCAGATACGTGTTCGCGACCAGGGCCGGCCCGCCGTGGCCTGGACCCGCGACGTAGAGAACGTCCTGATCGCTGTGCCGGACCAGCCGGTTCAGGTGTGCATAGATCAGGTTCAGCGCCGGGGACGTGCCCCAGTGGCCGAGCAGCCGGGGCTTGATGTCCTGCCGGGACAGCGGCCGGCGCAACAGCGGGTTGTCCATCAGGTAGATCTGCGCGACTGTCAGGTAGTTCGCCGCGTTCCAGTAGTCGATCAATTTGTCGAGATCGGCGGAATCCAGGACAGGAAGACCGTCGTATCGTGCCGGGTTCGTCACGGCCGGTCCTTTCCAGGTGGGCATGGCGGTGATTATGGACCTGCTCCCATCGCTGCTTCGGCAGGCACACTCCGGTCGGGTCGCCGCCTGGGGCGTCTGTTCGGATACGTTCAGTATTTCTACCGGGCCGCAGCCGGACTGCCTCCCTGGGTTTTCTGTTCGGGGGCCGATTCTCCCTGCCGCCCGGGCCCTTCGGCCCGTTCCGGAGCGCCGGCGCGTCCACTCGCGGCCGAGGTCCCCGTGGCCAGATCCGCATGCGGCGAACACGCATTCCGCTATCGTCGTTCGTGTTGAAAGAGGCGGAGTAGCTGGACCGACATGACGGGCGGGGCGCGAATCGCGCTCGCGTTTCTGGTGCGGAGAGTCTGGTAGCCACCCGATGGCAGCGGCGGTTGACCACCGCCCGACGGCCGATCCTCAGGTCATCGTTGTCCGTGGTGTGACGGATTCCTCCGTTGCCGCCGGGGACGAGACGGACGACAGCGCCCGCCGAGCTGGCCTGGCTCGGCGGGCGCTGCGTGTCACGGGGCCGGCTCGTGGCGGCCTTTGGAGTGTCGGTCTGCGCTGCAGGGGTCTCAGCTGCGAGTCAGGGTGGAGTTGACCCGGTCGAGCAAAGCGCGGGGTGTGGTGATGGCCTCCATGTCGTCGTCGGTGAGGGTGACGCCGTACTCGACACCGAGGCGGGACGCGGTTTCCAGCAGGGCCAGCGAGTCATAACCGAGAGTGGCGAAATCGGTGTCGAGGATGTCGCCGTCCAGGTCCACCCCCTCCTCCTCGCCGGCCGCCGAGCGCAGGAGCCGCGTCAGATCGGCGATCGTCAGTTCCCTGGTAGCCATCCGTTGTCACCTTCCGTCAGAACAGGGTCGATCAGAGCAGTCAGGGTCGGGTCGATCAGGCCCGGCTGGATCAGGGTCGGCTCGGCCCGGGGTTGGCGGGTGATGTCGGCGGCGCTGCCGCGGTGGTGGCCGGCCCGCGGACGACGAGGGCCGCGTTGAACCCGCCGTGGCCGCGGGCGAGGACGAGCGCGGTACGCAGCCGGCCTGTTGGGCGGCGGGGTTCGCCGACGACAAGGTCGATCTGATGGCCGGGGTCGACCTCGCGCACGTGCACCGTCGGCGGGATGACGCCGTCGCGCAGGCTGAGCAGCGCGGTGGCCACGTCCAGTGCCCCTGCCCCGGCGCACAGCCGACCGGTGGCACTCTTCGGCGCGGTCACCGGCACGCCGTTCGGGCCGAAGAGGGCAACGAGGACGGCGGCCTCAGCTCGGTCGGCGTCGGGCCGGCCGGACGCGTCGCCGAAGACCACATCGATGTCGAACGGCGCCAGGCCCGCGTCCGCGAGTGCCTGCCGGGCGGCACGCAGCAACCCGTCGGCGTCCGGACCGTCGGGGAACAGATCGAAGGTCGACGCGTAGCCGGCGATCTCGCCGTGCACGGTCGCGCCGCGTGCCTGGGCGAACGCCGGATCCTCGAGGATCAGGAACGCCCCGCCCTCGCCCGGCACGTGCCCGGCTGCTGCCCGGTCGAAGGGCAGGTAGGCGCCCCGCGGATCATCGCTGGCAGCGAGCTCACCGGTGCTGAGCTGCCCGGCGAGGCCCAGCGGGCACAACGCGCTGTCAACTCCACCGGCCAGCACAGCGGCAGTGCCCTTGCGGATCTGCCGCCGAGCGGCACCTAACGCATCCAGGCCGCCAGCCTGGTCCGAGACCACGGTTGTGCCGGGCCCCCGCAGGCCGTGGCGGATCGAGAGCTGGCCGGTGTTCACCGCATAGAACCAGGCGAACGACTGGTAGGCGCTGACATGCTGGGCGCCGAGCGCCCAGAGATGCCCCAGCTCCCGCTGACCGAACTCGAAGCCACCCATGGACGACGCGGTCGCGATGCCGATGCCGAACTCGGGGGCGTCCTGCGCGGTCAGGCCGCTGGCAGCCAGGGCTTCCGCCCCGGCTGCCAGCGAGAGCCGGGTGGAGTGGTCGGTCTGGGGCAGCAGCCGGGACGGTACATGCTGCTCGGCGACGAATCCGTCGACCTCACCGCCCACCCGGACCGGGTATCGGGTCGCGTCGAACCGGGTGATCGGCCTGATCCCCGACTCGCCGGCGAGCGTCGCCGCCCAGTAGGCCGACGTGCCGAGCCCCGTGGGTGCGGCAATCCCGATGCCGGTCACCACGGCGGCGCCGTCCGCGAGGGTGCTGGTCATGGAAACCTCCGATCGGGACGGGCGAGCACGACGGCGCTCTGGAAGCCGCCGAAGCCGCTGCCGACGCTGAGCACGGTGTCGACGGGCTGCTCGCGGGCGACGAGCGGCACATAGTCGAGATCGCATTCGGGATCCGGCTCGCGCAGGTTGGCTGTGGGTGGGATGGTGCCGTGTTCCATGGCGAGTGCACAGGCCACCAGCTCCAGGGCACCGATAGCACCGAGCGAGTGTCCGATCATGGATTTGATCGAGCTGATCGCGACCCGCCGGGCATGCTCGCCGAGGCTGCGTTTGAACGCCGCCGTCTCGTGCCGATCGTTCTGCCTGGTGCTGGATCCGTGGGCATTGACATAGTCGACGTCGTCCGGAGCGAGGGCAGACTGCTCGAGTGCGACCCGGATGGCCTCAGCCATCTCGATCCCGTCGGCCCGCAGGCCCGTCATGTGGTAAGCGTTGCAGCGGGTGGCGAAGCCGGATACCTCGGCATAGATGTGTGCACCGCGCCGCGTCGCATGCTCGAGCTCCTCCACCACCAGGACGGCGGCGCCCTCGCCGAGGACGAGACCGTTACGGGTCCGGTCGAACGGGCGGGAGGCATGCTCGGCGTCGTCGTTGCGGGGGCTGGTGGCCTTGATGGCGTCGAAGCAGGCAAGGGTGATCGGGGCGATCGGGGCGTCAGTACCACCACTGACGACGACGTCGGCGCTCCCCTCCTGGATGAGGTCCACGGCATGTCCGACCGCATCCAGCCCGGAGGTGCAACCATCGGAGACGACCGACACCGGACCGGCGGCCCCGGCGAGCCGGGCCAGCTCGACGGCCATCGAGCTGGGCACGAACTGGCTGTACAGCTCGCGTACCGCGTAGCTCGAGTCGACAAGCCAGTCGCGACCGCTGTCGCTGAGGATCACGTACTCCTGCTCCATGCGGGTGGTGCAGCCGACCGCCGTGCCCAGTGCGACGGCGGTCCGCTCGGCCGGGGCGGCCCCGGATTCCAGGCCGCTGTCGCCCAACGCCTCCCGGGCGGCGACGACCGCGAACTGGGTGGCCCGGTCCATCCGGCGGATCTCCCGGGGGCCGAGACCAGCGGCAACCGGGTCGAAGTCCACCTCGGCGGCGATGCGCGACCGATAGGGGGAGGGATCGAACAGCGTGATCGGCCCGGTGGCCGACTGCCCGTCTGTCAGTTGCTTCCAGTAGGCGTCGACCCCGATCCCTCCCGGGGCGACGGCTCCGAGTCCGGTGATGACTGCGCGTCGTATGGTCATGAAGTCGTGGCCTCGCTGTTCGGCGGTTCCGGGGATAAGCGGCGAAAGCTCAGACGGAGAGCGGGCGCAGAGAACAGGCAGGCGGTGCTGGACGTCAGCGGGAGAGCACGGAGCCGGCGATCCTCGTTGAGACCTCAGGCCCGGGCGGGCCCGCGGCCTCGACGATGCCGGCGATCGCCTCGGTGACGTGCCGCAGGTCGCTGCCCGGCGCCCCGGCACGCCTCGGTAACAACGGGACGACCGGAGTGCCGGCCCGGCGTACCCGCGGACTGCGTCGGGCCGGGATCGTCAGCGTCGCGCCCGGCCCGCATTCGACCAGGATCTGCTCGCCCGCGGTGGACACGGCAGCCAGCGCGTCGGCGAAGTACACCGGCCGGGCCGGCTGTGCCGCCCAGAAGTCCGGATCGGTCGCCGCGGCGGGCCCGAGTAACCCACCCGTGTACCCCGAGTAGAGCGGCACCGTCGGCGGCGACCAGCTCAGCCGCCGAACCGACGGCAGGGACCGTGCCGCGTGCCCGCCGAGGACCGGGCTGTGAAACGGTGTGCGCGCGGGCACGGGCAGGACGGTGAAACCGGCGGCGTGCAGCCGGACCCGTACGTCCTCGAGCGGGGCGGCCGGACCGGCGAGCACGACGCTGCGCGCGGCGTTGACGGCGCCGAGCGCCACCTCGTCGAGCAGGAACGGTCGTACCTCGGCGGGTGAGGCGGCCACCGACAGCATGCCGCCGGGCGGCGCGTCGGCCAGGTGCCCGATCCGCTCGGCGAGCAGACCGGCGGCATCCGACAGGCTCAGCACCTCGGCGACGACCGCGGCCACTATCTCCCCGACGCTGTGGCCGAGCAGCGCCGCTGGCACGACGCCCGCCTCCCGCAGAGTCACGGCCAACGCGTGGTCGACCGCGAACAGCAGTGGCTGCGCTCGCCGAAGATCGTCCAGATCGATGCACGGCCAATCGGCGAGCCAGTCGGTGCGGATGGCCCGCCCCTCGTCCCCCCACAGGGATAACACCTCGTCCATCGCCGTGCGGAAGGTGGCATGTCGACGGTAAAGATCCACCGCCATACCCGGATACTGCGCGCCCTGACCCGGAAACAGCAGCACCACCGAGCGCGCCATGCGACACCTCCGGGTTCGTGACCGCATGACCCGGGGGTCATGCGGGTTGCGTGACCAGCCGATCTGGGTTCAACGGTGGATCTCACTACCTATGCATCGCATCCTCACGCACCGACCTGACGATCGACTGGAGTCCCGCCGGAGAGACGGTCAGCGCATCCTCGACCGTGCCTCCAGTCGGCCCCGCCACCGTGGGGTGGGCCGACGTCCGACGTCCGATGTCCTACGTCCGGAGGAGCGCTGGTGCGCACGCATGATCTCTACCTTGCCGCGGTGTCGAGTGAGCTGCCGGCCCGGCTGGATATCGAGACGGCGTTGGCGGCCGGGCTGTGCGATGCGCGCACCGCCGAGCAGACCGGTATCCACGCGGTGTCCACGTCGACGGCCCCGCCCACCGCGCTCGCCGCCGCGGCGGCTGTGCGGTCGCTGCAACGCTGCGGTGTACCAGGGCACCAGATCCGCGTTCTGCTGCACGCCGACGTCTACTACCAGGGGCATGACCTGTGGGCCGCGGCCTCACACGTGCAGAAGGCGGTGGCGGGATGTCGTTGCCCGGCGGTGGAGATCCGTCAGTTGTCCAACGGCGGGATGGCCGGGATCGAACTCGCCGCCCTGGTGCTGCGCGGCGAGAACCGTCCAGCCGCGGTACTGGTGACCACGGGCGACACGTTTCACCTGCCTGGTTTCGACCGATGGCGCAGCGATCCGGGCACGGTGTACGGCGACGGTGGTACCGCGGCGGTGCTCTCCAACAGAGCGGGGTTCGCCGCCGTGCGCAGCATCGCCACCGTGTCCGACCCGGCCCTGGAACGAATGCATCGCGGCACCGACCCGTTCGGACCCGCACCGTTCGGCGTCCGGGCGCCGATGGATCTCGACGTTCTCAAACGCGATTTCCTTGCCGAGACCAGCACCGGTGCCACGGTGGGCCGGGTGGCCGCCGGACAGCAGGACGCCCTGATGCTGGCGCTCAAGGACGCCGACGCGGACCTCGCCGACATCGACTGGTTCGTTCTGCCGCATTTCGGCCGGCGCCGGCTGACCGCCGGCTATCTGCGCCCCTGGGGAGTCGATGTCACGGCCACGACGTGGCCGTGGGCACGCACCGTTGGCCATCTCGGTGCCGGCGACCAGTACGCCGGGCTCGAGCATCTCGTGCTCAGTGGCCAGATCCGACCAGGACAACGGTGTCTGCTCGCCGGGGTGGGTGCCGGGTTCACCTGGTCCTGCGCCGTCCTCGACGTGCTTGACGCGCCCGACTGGTCCACCGCGGCGAGCTCCAGACGCTCTCCAGGCGATCTGGACCCGGACGTTTCAAGCTGACGGCAGTGCGGCGCCCGACCAGTCGGAGGCCACCGGAACCTGCTCCGGGAATCGACGAACCTGCAGACGAACTCGCACCGGAATCGGAACTCGCACCGGAATCGACAGGGAGAGCGGAATCGTGAGCGTATACACCCCGAAGGTCGCCTTCGTCACCGGCGCGACCAGCGGCATCGGTCTCGCCGTCACCCGGACGCTTGCGGAGCGTGGCATCTCCGTGTTCGGCGTCGCACGGCACGCGGATAACGTCACGGCCGTGGTGGACAAGCTACGTGGCGAGGGCCTGGATGTTGACGGCACCGCGGCCGACGTCACCGCACCTGACGACATCCGGGCCGCTGTCTCTGCGGCTACCGAGCGGTACGGCCGTATCGACGTCCTCGTCAACAACGCTGGTCGCAATGGCGGCGGAGAGACCGCGCGCATCCCGGACGAGCTCTGGCTCGACGTGATCGAGACGAACCTGACCAGCGTGTTCCGGGTCACCCGGGAGGTCCTTACCACCGGGCGAATGCTGGCCGGGCCCGCCGGGCGCATCATCAACATCGCCTCGACCGGCGGTAAGCAGGGCGTTATTCTCGGCGCGCCCTATTCGGCATCCAAACACGGCGTCGTCGGATTCACCAAGGCGGTCGGTCTGGAGCTTGCCAAGACCGGCATCACCGTCAACGCGGTCTGCCCGGGCTATGTCGAGACACCACTGGCCGAGCGGGTCCGGCAGGGCTATGCCGAGCACTGGGACGTCTCCGAGCAGGACGTGCTGGAGAAGTTCCAGGCGAAGATCCCGCTCGGCCGGTACTCCACTGCCGACGAGGTCGCTGGCCTCGTCGGCTATCTGGTCACTCCGGCCGCCGATCCCATCACAGCCCAGGCCATCAACGTCTGCGGCGGCCTCGGCAACTACTGAGTCGCGGTGACAACGTTCACGCGACCACTTCCATCGACCGACGAACACAGGAGCCGATGCCTCATGTCGGAACCAGGAATCCATCGGACCCGGCACGCGGTAGGTGTCGCGGCCCCCCCGGATCTGGTCTATCAGCTCGTCGCGGACACTTCCGGCTGGCCGCACACGTTCTCACCGACCGTTCACGTGCGACGGCTTGACGGTGACGACCGTACCGAACTACTGCAGATCTGGGCGTTCGCCGGCGACGAGGTTCGCACCTGGACCTCCCGGCGACACCTGGACCCGCAGGCGCGCCGGGTGCGGTTTCGCCAGGAGGTCACCTCACCTCCGGTGACGGCGCTGGGCGGCGAATGGCAGATCGACGGCGATGGCGCCGGTGGCACCGAGGTCGTGTTCCACCACGACTTCTCCGTGCGCGATGACGACCCCGCCCACGTCGCCTGGGTACACGCGACCATCGAGCGCAACACCGGCGCCGAGCTCGACGCGTTGCGCGCCGCGGCCGAACGTGGTGCGGCCCGTGACGACCTGATCCTCAGCTTCACCGACGCCGTGTCGGTGCGCGGCCCGGTCCGCGACGTCTACGACTTCATCTACCGGGCCGACGCCTGGGAACAGCGGCTGCCGCACGTCGCCCGGATGGCGTTCACCGAGGACACCCCGGGCATCCAGACCATCGACATGGACACCCGGGCCGCCGACGGCACGGTGCACACCACCCGGTCCGTGCGGGTCTGCTTTCCTGACAGCATCGTCTACAAGCAGACGACGGTTCCACCGATCATGTCGGCGCACACTGGCCGCTGGGAGTTCCGCCAGGACGACGGTGTGGTGCACGTGTCCTCCCAACACACGGTGGTGCTGCGTCCGGAGAAGGTGACCGAGCTGCTCGGCCCGGAGGCGACCGTGGCCAGGGCCCGGGATGCCGTGCGTGCCACCTTGGGCGCGAACAGCAGGGCAACACTCACGCTGGCCAAGAAAGCGGTGGAGTCGACTCATGTCTGAGAATCACATTGGGCTCGCGGCCCGTCCGGTCGACGAACTGCAGGGCGAGTGGTACCAGTTTCGCCGCGCCTGGCTGGACTATCTCGCTCAGCCCTACGGCCCGCTGTCGCCGGTGGCCCTGTACTGGATCGGAGCGGATCCGCAGACGTTCGACGAGATCCCCGGCTCCTGGTCGGTCGAGGGCGGGCGGCGCATCGTCGTGGACGCCAGGGCGCAGGACCGGCTGACTGTCGACGACCGGCCGGTCGACGGTCGTACCGAGCTGTTCGACGCGACCGCGCCGTTTGCGGCCCGGCCCGCGTGGTGCGGCACCGTGCTGGTCACTCCGTTGTTGTTTCCCGCGCAGACCGGCCAGGACGAACAGTTTGGCATCCAGGTGCACGATCCGTATGTGGCGAGCCGCCGGCTCGAGCTTGGCGTTCCCACCTACCCGTACGACCTGAAGTGGGTCCTGCCGGCTCGCTACGAGCCCTATCCGGACCGGCGGCCCGTGACGCTACGCTCGGTTGTCGAAGGAAAAATCAAGAATCTTTCGGTGTTCGGCCGGGTCAGCTTCGTCCTCGACGGGGAGCCGCACGTTCTGGAGGTCTATGCCGGGCCCGACTACGAGCTGCACATCCCGTTCCGGGACCGCACCAGCGGGCTGACCACGTTCGCCGGCGCGCGGCTGGTGTTCGCACCGCGGCCCACGTCCGCCGGCGGCGGGGCGTTCGACTTCGAGCTGGACTTCAACCGGGCGGTGAACGGCCCGTGCGGGTTCTCCCCATACACAACATGCGCGTTGCCGCCGCCCGGAAACACCTTGCCAGTAGCGGTCGAGGCCGGCGAGAAGCTGCCGCTGTGGATGGAACAGCCCTCCGGATGGGCCCGCTGATCGCTGTCGACGGCCGCATCCCGGGGCTGCATCGGGGCCTTCGCGTTGTCGTCTACCGGCGCCCGGGGATCGCTTCGAGGAGCTTGCGGGTGTAAGGCTCGACGGGTCGGTCGAACACCGTGGTGGTGTCGGCGGCCTCGATGATGCGTCCCGCCCGCATGACCGCGATGCGTTCGCAGATCTGGCGGACGACAGCCAGATCGTGGGAGATGAACAGGTAGCTGATGCCGTGCTCGCTGTGCAGCCGGGCGAGCAGGTTGAGGATCTGCGCCTGGGTGGTTACGTCGAGCGCGGAGACTGGCTCGTCGCAGACGAGCAGCGCCGGGCGCAACGCGAGGGCGCGCGCGATCGCGACCCGCTGGCGCTGCCCGCCGGACAGTTCGCCGGGGCGTCGATCCAGCAGGGTCGCGGGCAGGCCGACCTGCTCGGCCAGGTCTGCGGCGGCGGCCCGCCGGCTGGCCCGGTCACCGATCCCGAAGGCCCGCAGGGGTTCGGTGATGCTGCGCCCGACCCGAATGCGTGGATCCAGCGATGTGTAGGGGCTCTGCTGCACGAGCTGGACCTGCCGCCGGAGCTGGCGACGTTCGTGTGCCCGTCGGCGCACCGCGTCCTGCCCGCCGACCCGGACGCCGCCTGAGGAGGGCACCTGTAGGCAGGCGGCGATCCGGGCCAGCGTCGACTTGCCGCTACCGGACTCTCCGACCAACCCCAGCGACTGTCCGCGGCCAAGGACGAGGCTGACGTCGGCAACGGCAGGAAAATGCTGCCGCCCACCGCCCACCGCCGGCCGGCTGTACACGTGAGAGACCTGGTCCAGCGTCAGCACCGGGTCCTGCGCGGGTGGCAGGTTGGTAGCGGATCGAGATCCCGTGGGGAGGGATGAGCCCCCGTCGGGATGTTGAGTACCGGCACGGGGTGGTCGTGCGGGATCGGTGGCCTGGTCCCGGTGGGTGACAATCAGCCGGGGGCCGGTCGGGCGGGGCGCCGCTTCGACGAGCCGGCGGGTGTAGGGGTGGGTGGGGGTATGCAGCACCTGGCTGGCCGGCCCGGCCTCCACGACCCTCCCTTGGTGCATGACCAGCACCCGGTGCGCGCGTTCCGCGGCAACGCCGAGATCGTGAGTGATGAGCAGCAGCGCGATGCCAAGGGCGTCGACAAGCTCTCGCAGATGGTCGAGTACGGCGCGCTGTACGGTGACATCGAGGGCGCTGGTCGGTTCGTCGGCGAGGATCAGATCCGGTTCGCCGGCGAGGGCCGCGGCGATCAGCACGCGTTGACGCATCCCGCCGGACAGTTCGTGTGGATACTGGCGGGCCACCCGATCGGGATCCGGCAGTCCGGCGGTGGCGAGCAGACGGACGGCCTCCCGGGCCGCGGTATGCCGGTCGGCCAGGCCGTGGATGCGGCGTACCTCGGCGACCTGGCCGCCGATGCGCCGGGTCGGGTTGAGGAACGCGGTGGCATCCTGCGGGATGAGCGCGATCCGTGTGCCGCGCAGGGCGCGCAGCTTTTCCGGTGAGAGGGCCAGCAGGTCGTGGCCGTCGAAACGGATTGTGCCGGCGGCGATCTGCCCGGTCGCGGGCAGCAGCTGCAGCACCCCGTGCGCCAGGCTGCTCTTGCCGGACCCGGATTCGCCGACGAGTGCGACGATCTCGCCTCGCGCGACGGTCAGGTCGACGCCGCGCACGGCGGCCACCCTGCGCCGCCCGGTCGAGTAGGTGATGTGAAGACCTGACACCTGCAGCAATGCGCCGGGCGGATCCGTCTCCGCGTGATGCGAGGCAGTCGAGGCCTGCGATGCCTCCCGCGCGGCCTGCGGCGCGCGCGAACCGGCCGGTGCCGGTCGATTCTGGCCGGGGGCGTCGGATGCGGTGCTCATCAGTGGTGGCGATCCGTTTCGAGGGCACGGGCGATTCGGTTGGTGGACAGCACGACGGCCGCGACGGTCAGACCGGGAAACGTGGTCAACCACCAGGCTGCGTACAGATAGGGCTCGCCGGAGGCGACGAGCGCGCCCCACTCGGGCGCGGGCGGCGCCGAGCCGAAGCCGAGGAAGCTCAGCGCGGACACCGTCAGCAGCACCGTTCCGATGTCGAGGGCGGCCAGTGCCAGCAGCGGCCCCGCGGCGTTCGGGATGACATGGGTGAGCAGAATTCGGCCATTGCGGGCGCCCCCGCCCCGGGCTGCCTCCACATAGCCGGCTTCCCGCACGACGAGTACCTGCGCGCGCATCACCCGGGCGTAGCTGGCGACGCTGACAACGCCGACGGCGATCGCCACGTGGATGACGCCGAACCCGATCACGGAGACGACGGCGAGCGCGAGCAGCAGGCCGGGGATGGCCAGCAGCACATCCATGACCCGCATGAACGCCGTGTCGATCCAGCCGCCGAGATAACCGGCCACTGTCCCGACCAGTGCACCGGCAAGCACGGCGACAACGACGGCGATGACCGTCGCCTCCAGCGACAGCGCCGCTCCGTGCACGACCCGGGCATACAGGTCGCGGCCCAGATGATCGGTCCCGAACAGGTGCCGGGAGCTGGGCGCCTGCAGCCGCTCGGCGGTGACGCCCTGGATTGGGTCCTGGTGGGAGAACCAGCCAGGCGCAATCGCCCAGGCAAGCACCACGACCACCACCAGGACCGACCCGACCAGACCTGGGTTTCGGCCCACGGCAAGAAGCGTCCGCGGGCCGATCCGCACCGCGGACCGTGTCGTCGGCCTGCTGGAGGTGTCGGTGCGGCCGCGCTCGGGTGCTTCTTGGTTGCTGCTGCTGGTGCGTGTGTGGCTGCTGGCGGGCTCGGCGTGATCGCCGCGCGAGCCGGCGTCGGCGAGGTCAGTGGATCCGGCCATCAGACGGCCTTCCGTACCCGGGTCGTGGGGGCACGGTGGGACGCATCGCCCCTGTCCCGGCGGACCCGGGGATCAAGCACGGGGTACAGCGCTTCGACGAGCAGACTGAGCACCGCGTAGATCATGGCGGCGAGCACGACCAGCCCGAGCAGCACCGGCAGGTCCTCGTTCGTCACGGCGGCGACTGTGACCTGCCCAAGCCCGGCCCGCGCGAACACCGTCTCGACGATGACCGCTCCGCCGAACAGGTTCGCCACCAGCAGGCCGGTGACTGTTAGGGCGGGGAAAGCCGCATTGCGCAGCACGTGTCGCAGGACGATCCACGACTGGCTGGCACCGCGGGCTCGGGCCAGTTCAACATAGGCCGAGCCCAGATCCGATCGTAGGCTGCGCCCCAGCACCTGGGCGATCACGGCGGCGGCGGGTAACCCGAGTGTGATGGCAGGCAACACGAGGCTGCGCAGCCCGCCGTTGCCCGTGGCGGGAAACAGGGCCCAGTGAAACGACAGCCCCTGCAACAGCAGGATCCCCAGCCAGAAAGACGGGATGGACACCCCGGCGGCCGGCAGTGCGTCCAGCAGATTCCGAATGCGTCGGCGCCGGATGTGCGCGGCGGCAAGGGGCACCGCCACGCCGAGGGGCACCGCGACGAGCAGGGCGGCCGCAGCGAGTTGCGTGGTCCGTGGTAGCGCATCGGTCAGCAGTTGACGCACCGACTGGCCGGTCTGCACCGAGGTGCCAAAGTCGCCCCGCAGTGCCCGACCGAGCAGCGTGCCGTACTGGCGCCACGCCGGCTGGTCGAAGCCGTACTCGGCACGCAGCGCTGCCTGCTGCACCGGGTCGACAACAACGTTCGGCCCGCCGGAACGCTGCGCGAGCATCAGAGTGACCGGGTCGCTGGGCATGCGATAGAGCGCGAGGAACGCTCCGGTGAACGCGGCCCACACCACGAACACCACCTGTCCGAGCCGGCGCGCGAACCCACCGAGGCCCGCGGCGCGACGGCACGTGCGGATGCCCCGACTCGGGCGCTCACCCCGCGGGCGCCGGGCCTCGCGCGCCGTCGCGAACGCTGTCATGACAACCACGCGTCGTAGAAGCTCAGGCTGGCATTGGCGTTGAACCGCAGGTTGTGCACCTTGTCCGACGCGGCGATGACCTCGGCCAGTTCGGTGATCGGAATGTCGTGCGCGTCCGAGACGAGCAGGCGCTGCGCGGTGGCCGCGTCCCGGTTGCGTACCACGGTGTCCAGTGAGGCGGCCTGCCCGCTCAGCGCCGCGGCCAGGGGGTCCGCCGATGCGCCGGTGATCGTGAAGGCGCTGAACAGGGTGCGCAGCACATCTGGATCGGCGCGGGCGGAGTTACCGAGGAAGAAGTCGTAGTTGCCGGCGGCGAACTGCGCCTGCAGTTCCGAGATCGACAGCTGTCGCAGCCGGAGGTCCACCCCCACCGCGCGCAGTTGTTGTTGGATGAGCTCCAGGCTGCGGGGCAATCCGAAGATCACGTTGAGGGTGAGCCGCTGGCCGCCGCGAACCCGGATGCCGTCCGGGCCAGGCTTCCAACCGGCGGCGTCGAGCAGAGCGCGCGCGCCGGCCGGATCATGAGCGAGGTCGGACCCGAGATCTGTGTATCCCGGAGTGGTCGACGACAGGACACTGGTCGCCGGCTTGTACTGCGGGGTGTACAGCGTGGTGATGATGTCCCTGCGGTCGATCGCCTTGGAGATCGCGACCCGGACGTTGCGGTCCGCCAGGGCTGTCCGCTTCTCGTTTGGCCACAGGCTCAGGACGACACCCGGGTCGGTACGGCTGAGCACCGGGAACCCACCCGCCCGTACCCGCGACTCGTCCTGCGGGGTCAGGTTGCTGATCACGTCGAACTGGTGGGACAACAGACCGCCGGTACGGGTGGTCTCGTTCGTCACGATCGCGATCCGCACCTGGTCGAGTCGGGCGGGCCCCTGGTGTCCTGCGGAGCTCGGCGCCCACGCGTAGCCCGGCCGGCGTTTGATGACGATCTGCTGGTTGCGGGTGTAGGACTCGATCACGAACGGTCCGGTCCCAACGATTTTTCCGGCGCAGCGTTCCCCGGCGGTCCTGGCCAGCGAGGCCGCCGACTCGATCGCGAGCGCGGGTGTCGAGGTGGCCTGCAGAAACTGGGCGTTGGGCCGGTCAAAGGTGACCGTCACTGTCTGCGGATCAGGGGTGTCGACCGTCTTCAGTCCGGCCAGATAGGAGCCAGCGTGGCTTGCCGTCGCGCCCAGCCGGCGGATGCTGCTGAGGTTCTGCGCCACCACGGCCGCTGTCAACACCGATCCGTCACTGAAAGTTACGCCAGGCCGGAGATGGAAGGTGAAGGAAGTGGCGTTCGGTGCCACCTCCCAGGAGGTCGCCAGTGACGCGACGATGGTCCCCCTCGTGCTCGGGTTCTGGGCGGTCAGCGACTCCACCACCCCAAGGTCCGGCCCCTCGCCGGCCTGTTGCGGGTCCAGGCAGGTCGGCGAGTAGAACAGGGCGTACCGCAGGGTTCCGCCCTGTCTGGCAGGCCCGGCCGCTGATTCGCCGTCGGGGCGCGAACCGGCATGGCCCGCCGAGGAGCACGCCGCGAGCGCGAGCGTGACCGCGGTGACAGTCGCTACGAACGCCGCGCGCGCACCTGATCGTCGGCGGACTGGGCGGGACATGCACTCTCCTCTGTCGGCGCCGGCAGGGGTGTCGCGGGCGTGGCCCTGGTTGTCGGAGGCCGGCGGGTTGTCTCGACCAGGCAAGGACGTTGGGACGGTGTGCTCAGGCCGGACCGGTGCCGACTCCCGCACCTGCCGTGGCCGCCTGCGCCGGAGCCGTCGGGACCACCGGGGACAGCAGCAGGTCGTCCCGGTGGATCCGGCGCGACCGAGTGCGCAGCGCGCCATCCGCGGTGATGACAAGAACATCGTCGACGAGGCAGGTTGGCTGGAAGCTCACCGAGCCGTCCGCGGCGGTCAGGCTCAGTAGCGCGTAGTAGGACACGTGCAGTTCGTCCTCTCCGGCTGGTTCGATCAGCAGCTTGTCGAACCAGTGCCGGGGAACGACGCCGGTGTGTCGGGCAAAGTTCGCCCGGAGCGTGGCGGCGATCTCGGCCGGCCCTGTCGCACTCGCGCCACTGGAGGCATGCCACATCAGCCCGTCCGGGGTGAAGGTCGAGGCGAAGCCGTCGACATCGGCCGCGTCGAGCTGGCGGATCTGCCGGGCGTAGAAGTGCTGGACCTCGGCGTAGACCGCACCGCGGTCGTGGACGTCGAGCCTGGGCGTCATGAAGTACCTCCCGGGACGGTCGAGCGCTGGAACCAACCCTGGGCGAGGCGGCTGGAACCTCGCTGGAGGTTGGCTGCACCTGTCGGCTCGACGGTGTCTCCAGCCCGATTCCACTGGCCGCTGCGAGCCTGTCGATGTCTGGTGGTGCGTGGGCGACGACCGGGAGGCCCAGATGAACCGGAATGCCACAGTCAGCCAGGAGGCCGGCAGCTCAGCGAGCGGCAGTTCGGAGCGCGGCGGAGCTGCCATGGACGGCTCCGCGCGGATGGCCGCCCGCCTGCAGCGGGTAGCCGACGGGGTGCACGCCTACGTGCAGCCGCCCGGCGGCTGGTGCGTCAACAACGCCGGCATCGTGGTCGACGGCGGGCAGTGCGCCGTGGTGGACACCGCGGCAACCAGGGCTCGCGCCGACGGTCTGCGCGCCGCCGTCCGCACGCTGTACCCGGCGGAACCAGCCCTGCTGGTCAACACCCATCATCACAGCGACCACACCTTCGGCAATGTGGCGTTCGCTCCGGAGACGCTGATCGTCGCGAACGAACGGACCCGGACCCAGATCATCGACAATGACCTGCACCTGCAGCAGCTGTGGCCGGACGTCCCTTGGGGCGACGTCGGAGTGCGTCCGCCGACGCTCACCTTTGACGAGGCGCTGACGGTCCGGGTCGGTGGGCTGCGCCTGGAGCTGTTCACCGTTGGTCCCGCCCATACGGCGGCCGATCTGGTGATCTGGATTCCGGACCGGCGAGTACTGTTCGCCGGAGACGTGGCGCTCTCTCAGGTGACGCCTTTCACGCTGATGGGCTCGGTCCGCGGCTCGTTGGCGGCACTGGAGCGGCTGCGTCGACTGGAACCCGACGTCGTGGTTCCCGGCCATGGCCCGGTCACCGGCCCCGAGGTCCTGGACGCCAACATCGCCTATTTCCGCTGGGTGGCCGAGCTCGTGCACGCCGGGGAACGCGACCGGCGCACTGCACTCGACATTGCCCGCGACGCCGAGCCAGGCCCGTTCCGCACCTGGCTGGATGGGGAACGGCTGGTCGCGAACGTACGGCGTGGCCTCGCCGAGGCAGCAGGGCTGGCCCCTGGAGAGCCACTCGACATCGGTGCCGCGTTCGCGGAGATCATCGCCTTCAACGGGTCGCTTCCCACCTGCCACGCGTAGCCTGATCTGCCCCTCGTACGACGGTCCTGGCGGCCTGCCTGCCTCAGCGCGACGTCCCTGCCGTCTGCCCGGTGATCCTGCTCCTCGCACGGGGACGTGGACCGGGCGGGCACCTGCGCTTCGCTGTCTGCCCCTCGGACGCGCCGAGGTAGATCGGGTGCTTCCGAGCCGGTGGGCCAATGCCGCGGCCCATTCATTGCCGGCGCGCGGCGCAGCTGTCCGGGTTGTGTCCGCTGTTCGGCACCGAGCGGGTACCAAACACCAAGTGCAAGTCGATGCGATCCGTCTTCCGGACAATCTGCGTGATGTTGGTTGACATCCCGCCGTACGGAACCTATGGTCGAACGTATGGGCGGTCGCATGAATCCAAAAATTGTGCGCGCAGAGCGTTTATATCTGGTCCGCCGGGTGTTTGTCGACTTTAGTCGGATCTCGAGTGCGCTCTGTAGATCGGCTGCTCTGCTCGGGTGGTGATTTTCCGCGGGGTCGGCCGGCTGTGTCCGTCGACCAGATTTTTCGCGGAGGTGTCGCCGGCGTGCCGGCGTACGGTGTGGGCATTGGTGACCGAGTTGAGAGGTTCCGCCCGCCGTGACTCCTCCCAGGCTCACCGCAGCTGCCGGAGTACATCCATCATCCCGCCGGGCTGGAAGTGGGGTTCGGTGTGATGCGGTCTGGGGGTGAACCCTGATTTCCAGGCGGTATTTCGCAGCGGGCAGCCATTTATTCCCGAGCCACACGCCTGACCGCGTGCACGAAGAGAGGGTTCTTGGTCGATGGTCACCTATGAGGTTCTCGGTCCGCTGGGTGTGATGGATGGCGGCCAGTCGTTCACGCCGAGTGCGCCGAAGCAACGGCAGCTTCTCGCGTTCTTCCTGCTGAACGCGAACACGGTGGTGTCTGCGGACGCCTGTATAGCCGAGTTGTGGGAGGACGAGCCGCCCAGCAGTGCCTCGTCCACGCTGCAGACGTACATCCTGCATCTGCGGCGCCTGCTGGCATCGCTGCCGTCGATCGGCTCGGTGCCCGACGCGAAGGAGCTGCTCACGACCCGGTCACGTGGGTATCTTCTGCGGGTCTCGCCCGAGCAGCTGGATGTCGACGAATTCAATCGGGGCTGTGCCAGTGGTCGGGCCGCGCTGGCCCGTCGCGATGACGGCTGTGCCGCACTGTTCTTCCGCCGGGCCCTCGCGGTCTGGAAGGGGGAGCCGTTGGCTGATGTTCAGGTCGGTCCTCGACTGCGGGCCTGGATCGCGGGCCTGCAGGAGCGCCACCTCAGCGCACTCGAGCAGCGCATCGAGGCTGATCTGCGGCTGGGTATGCACCACGAGCTCATCGCCGAGCTCGCGGTGCTTGTCGCCGCGCATCCCACCCACGAGAATCTGCACGCCCAGATAATGGTCGCACTGTATCGCTGCGGCCGGCAGGCACATGCGTTGCAGGTGGTGGCCCGGTTGCGCGAGGTACTCACGACGGAGCTGGGGATCGAGCCTTCGGCGCGGATGCGGCGCCTTCATCAGGCGCTGCTGTCCTGCGATCCCCGGCTCGACGCGCCGGTCGAGGTCCCTGAGGCGGTGCTGTCGCTCGATCTGCTCAGTGAGCGGCGCGGAGCATTCACGTCCATCCTGCCCGGTTATGCGAAATGCCTGGAAGGTTCGACGATCTGAAGCCGTCCGGGCATTGCGGCACTGTTCGATCATTAGGGACGCGACGCGTGGGTCAGTACGCGTCGCGTGCTCGGATGCGCCTCAGGAATCGGCAGGTCGGGGACGACCCGGCGCGAAGGCAGCGGGTATCAGGGCGACGGTGGGTATGGCCGCGGCGATGGCAAGCGCCAAGGCATAGCCGGAGGCTTGGGCGTGGGCCGGCGAGCCCGGGGCATGGGCGATCCGAGCTGTGGCGATGGTCGCCAGCACGGCGAGACCGAGCGCGCCTCCCAGCTGTCGGGTGGCGTTGATCAGTCCGGAGGCCAGCCCGGCCTGGTTCATCGGCAGCCCCGCAGTGCCCGCCATGGTCGCGGAGGCCATGACCGCGCCCTGGCCAATACCGACCAGGATCGTCGGGCCAAGAATCCCGCCGACAAAAGAAGAGTGTTCGTCCAGTAGTGCAAGCCACGCCAGGCCGCCCGCGGTGAGCACAAGACCCGCGCGCAGCAGCGTTCCCGGCCCAAGCCTGGCCAGCAGCCGTGCCGTGCCCCGCGCGGAGGCCATCAGCGCTGCTGCGAGTGGCAGATAGGCCAGGCCCGCCCGGATCGGGCTGTAGCCGAGTACCTGCTGCAGGAACAGAGTGAGAAAGTAGAACATGGCGAACAGTGCGGCACCGCTGGCGAACACGACAAGGTTCGCGGTCACCACCGATCGGTGACGGAAGATTCCCAGCGGGAGCAGCGGTTCGGCCGCGAAGCGGGCCTGGTCCACGAGGAACAGCCCGAGGACGGCCACGCCGACCGCCAGCCCGCAGATGGTCTGCGTCGAGGCCCAGCCATGCTGCTCCGAACCGACAACGCCGTAGACCAGGGCCATCACGCCGAGAGTCGCGGACAGCCCACCCCACAGGTCCAGTGTTCGCTCCCGGTGGAGCCCGGGCAGTTCGGTGACGGCACGCGCCGCGAGGAACAGCAGTACGACTCCGATCGGCACGTTGATGAACAGGATCCACCGCCAGGACAGCCATTCGGTGAGCACGCCGCCGGCCAGAGCACCGACCGCACCGCCGGCGCCGACAACCGCGCCCCAGATGCCGAACGCCCGGGTTCTGGCCTGCGTGGTGGTGAACGTCGTGGCCAGCACCGTCAGCGTCGCCGGCGCGACCACGGCGGCGCCGAGACCCTGCACCGCCCGGGCGATCACGAGCATCACCGCCGACGTGGACGACCCGCCGAGCAGGCTCGCCGCGGTGAACACCGTGATCCCGGCCAGGAACGTGCGCCGCCGTCCGAACAGGTCGGCGAGCCGGCCGCCGGAGAGCAGGAAGCCGGCGAAGGCGATCGTGTAGGCGTTGATGACCCACTGCAGACCCGAGGCGTCGAACCCGAGACTGCTGCGGATCGTCGGCAGCGCCACGTTCACGATCGAGACATCGAGCACGACCATGAACTGCGCGGCGCAGCAGACCGCCAGGATCAGTCCGCCCTTCGGCGGCGGAACCGCCGGTGGCTCGGCCTGTGTGCTCCCGTTCGCGGCAGGCTTCGGCCTGACCGTCTGCTCGCCTGCCGGCTGCCCGGTGGTGGCCGGAGCGTCCGCGGGCTCGCCCGGCGGCGCGGCCGGCTGCGTGCGGTCGACCTGTGACGTCATGGCTGCTCCTCGCGATGTCCGAATCGGATCGGAGCATACCGTTCCGTTTGGAGAGTGTCGAACGGACTGCTCCGTTCCTCATAGACTCCGGGGGTGGCCACCGAGACGACCAAGACCGAGACGACCCGGACCTCGACGACCAGATCTGCGCGCAGCGGACGCCGGGCGGAGGCCGAGCGCAACGATGTGTCGGTGCTGGCTGCGGCGCGCGATGTGTTCATCGAGCTCGGTTGGGACGCGCCCGTCTCGGCCGTGGCCGCGCGGGCCGGTGTCGGCATGGGCAGCATCTACCGCCGTTACCCGAGCAAGACCGACCTGTTGCGGGCGATGTGCCTCGGGGCGATGGGCCGGGCCGCCGAAGAGGCGCGCGACGCCCTGGCCGGCGAACCGGACGGCTGGCAGGCACTGCGGCGCTTCATGCGTCGCATGGTCGAGGCCCGCTCGTGTGCCCTGTTCGTCCTGATCGGCAACTCGGCGACCGTCGGCGGTGAGATCCAGGACAGCGCGACGGAACTGCGCGACGCCATCGACGACCTGGTCGCTGCCGCCCACAACTGCGGTGCGTTGCGGCCCGAGGTGGTCGCGACGGACGTCTATCTGCTGTTGGCGCACCTGCGCTCGACGCCGGACAGCACGCCCGAACGGGCCGAAAGGTTGCAGTTGCGCTACCTCGAAGTGGTGCTGCAGGGCATCGCCGTTCCTGGCGCGCAACCGCCGGTGACACTGACCGGTCCGCCACCGACCTGGGCCGAGGTTGTCTTCGCCGACGCTCCGGACCTGCACCCTGGCAGCGCGCCGGGATCGGCGCCGTCGAGGGCGTCGGGTCGTTCAGGCTGAGCGACCCTCAAGCTCGTCTCAAGCGCACCCCGCGACGCTGGGATGACCGGGCCCCGGTGTCAGCCGGGTCCCACATCCACTCGGCTTTCGGGAGGCGCGGATGGTAACCGCAACCACGGGGGCGACGGATGTGTCCGGGCCAGCCGCGGCGACGGGCTCGACTGCCCAGCTGGAAACGTCGACGCCCGATGTGGCGGTCGCGCATGCCGTCGCCGCGGCGCACGCCCGGTCCAACGACGAGCAGCGGGCAGTCAGCGTCGAGGTGGTGACGGCGATCCAGGCAGCCGGGTTCGCCCGTCACCTGGTGCCCGCGCGCTGGGGCGGGCGGGCGGGCGGGTTCGCGGAACTGACCCGCGCGGTCGACCAGCTCGGTCAGGCTTGTACGTCGGCGGCATGGCTTGCGTCCCTGTTCGCCTACTCGGCGCGACTCGGTGCCTTCCTGCCTGCTGACGGGCAGGCCGAGCTGTGGGCGAACGGGCCGGACACCCTGATCGCAGCCGCCCTGGTACCCGGCGGAGCAGCCCGGGTGACCGCGGACGGCTGGCGGGTCAGCGGTGCGTGGCCGTACACAAGCGGCATCGACCTGGCGGACTGGGCGCTGGTGTGCGTGCGGCCGACCGAGGCCGGGACCAGGGCCGATGCCGGGGAAGGTCCGCTGTTCGTCGCAGTGCCTCGCGGTGTGTTCACAGTCCGGGACAGCTGGCGCACCCTGGGGATGCGAGCGACGGCCAGCCACACGCTGATCCTTGACGAGGCGCCGGTCGCGTCGCGGCTGACGTTTCGCAGCGCCGTCGCGGCGGCCGGGCACAGCCCGCTCCATCCGGGCAGGCCGTTCGGCGTGCCGCTGCGTGCGATCAGCGGCCTCACCTTCGCGACGCCGCTGCTCGGTGCGGCCCGCGGCGCCTTCGTCGACTTCTGCCGCGGCCTGCCCGCAGGTGCCACGACGTCAGTGTCGGTGGCCCGTGCCGCCGGTGACATCGACGCCGCCGAGCTGTTGCTGCACCGGGTGGCGCACGTGGCCGACCACGAGGAGCCGACCCCAGCGCTGATCGCGCGTAACCTGCGGGACACCGCGCTCGCCGCCTCCTACCTGGTCGACGCCGTCGATCGCCTGGTCGTCACGGCGGGCACCGCAGGCCAGGATCCCGACCGTCCGCTGCAGCGGTTCTGGCGGGACATCCGCACAGCGTCCACCCATGTGGCGCTGCGCTTCGACAAGGCCGCCGTCAGCTACCTCGACCTTCTTGGCCGAGCAGATCCTCTCGACAGGGCGGACGACCTGCCCGGCAGGGCGGCAGATCTCGACCGGACGGCATAGCCGACATAGGGGAGCGCAATGAGCACGACAGATCACGTCAGAGAGGTCCCGGACGGTCCCGCGGCCGTGGCGGTCCTCGGCGCAGGCACGATCGGCCTGGGCTGGGCGGCGCTGCTGCTCGGCGCCGGCCACGAGGTCCGTCTGCTCGTCCGACGGCCCGAGGCGGAGCCGACGCTTCGCGCCCGCATCGAACTGCACACGCACGCGCTGCCGGAGGGCACCGGCCCGGCCCGGGCCCTCCTGGCCCGGCTCATCGTCACCACCGATGTGTCCACCGCCGTCACCGGCGCCGATGTGGTGATCGAGAGCATCTCCGAACGGCTCGAAGCCAAGCAGGACCTGTTCGCGACGGTCGCCGACCTTGCCAGCCCGGACGCACTGCTGCTGTCCTCGACGTCCACCCTGCTGCCCGATGCGCTCGCAGCGCGGGCCACGGCAACCACGTCCGGGCGGATCATCGTTGCGCATCCGTTCAACCCGCCACATGTGATTCCGCTGGTGGAGGTGCTCGGTGCGGAGACGACGCCACCCGAGCTGATCGCGCGGACCCAGGCCTTCCTGCGCGGTGTAGGCCGGACGCCGGTGGTGGTGCGCCGGCCGATTCCAGGTTTCATCGTCAACCGGCTGCAGACCGCTTTGCTGCGCGAATGCATTCACCTTGTCCAGCAGGGCGTTGCCAGCGTCGCCGACATCGACCTCGCGGTCACGCACTCGATCGGGCTGCGTTGGGCGGTGGTCGGCCCGTTCCATGCCCTGCATCTCGCTGGCGGCCCGGGCGGCCTCGGCGCGTGGTTCGAGCACATCGGTGCCGGGCTCGCCGCCGGATGGTCCCTGCTCGGTAGTCCACAGCTGGACGAGCAGACCATCACCGACCTCGTCGGTCAGGCCGAACAGGGCTATGACACGTCATCCTACGACCGTCAGGTGGCCGACCGGGATGCCCGCCAGACCGCCGTCCTCGCCGCCCTTGCCGACGTGGCCGCGAAAACCTTGCCGGCATCGCCCCCCGCCGGTACGGCCTAGATCCAGCACCGTAGGACTCCGGCGATGCGGGACCGGGCCGGCGATGCGGAGCCGGGCCGGGCCGGGCCGGGACATCTTCGACGCGGCAGCTCACCACGATGCCAGCGGGCCACCAGACGACGAACGTGAGCAGGAGTGGATGGCATGACGACCACTGCGGCCTCGACGGCCACGCCGGCCTCGACGACCACCACCACGATGATCAACCCGATTCGGGTGATCGGTGATCCGGTGCGGTTCCAGCAGATCATCAATCTGATCTCGGAGTACATGAGCACTCAGCCCGGCTTTGTGCAGTTGCGGTTCTACCAGTCGCACAAGCACACCGACCGCTATTACATGATCGCCGAGTGGGCCGATCTGGAAACACATCAGCAGGCCGCCGACCGACGCTCGCCGCAGGTGCTCGGCTGGTTTGCGGAGCTCAAGGACCTGACCGAGGTGGCCCCCGACTTCTTCGCCACGCTGGCTCGCCGCGACGCCACGGAAGGCGCTGCCGGGCAGGCTGCCGCAGCGTCGGTGAGTTCCTGACCAGCCGGCTGCGGGCCCGCCCTCGGCACGATGGACGGGCGGGCCCGCAGTGCGCACAACGGCGCCTCAAGGGCAGCGGCCTGGCCGCTCCTGGGACAGTAGGCAGATAGCCGTAGTCAGGTTGCCGCTCCAGCGCCGGCTGCCCGACTGTCAGCGGGCGGGTTCGACGGACAGGGCGTGACGGAACCGGTTCTGCGGGTCCCAGTGCTTCTTGACCTGCTGGAGTCGGGCGTAGTTTCCCTTGTAGTAAAGGCTCGACCAGGGGGTCGACGACGTGTTCCAGGCCGGGTCGGCGAGGTCCACGTCGGGATAGTTGATGTACGCGCCGTCACAGTTCGCGTTCGGCACGGGTGCTCCGCCGGTGTCGGTGAAAATGTCCCGGTACAGGTCGCGCACCCAGGAAAGATGAACGTCGTCCTCGGCCGGGTCGATCCACGAGACGGAATACTGCGCCTTGATGATTGAATCCCGTTGCGGAATTGCTCGGGCGTCGGGAGCGACGCTGTTGATCTGGCCGCCATAGCTGGCCAGCAGGATGGTCGCGCTCGTCCCCGTGTAGTCGGCCTGGGTGAGATGGCGGTAGATGGCCGCCAGCTGCGCCTCGGTGTAGCTTTTCCGCAGGTAGGATGATTTGTCCTTGGTGCGTTGGCCGATGCTCGCGCCGAAGTCAGCGAAGCTCGAGTAGCGGAACGCATCCCACCAGGGCAGTGTGCGATGAGTGCCTCCGACCGGCTGGACGGTGGTGCCCTCCCGGACGGCGGACACGAAAGCGTCCAGCATGGCGGTTGCGTTCGGGAGAGTCCCGTCGAGTTGTGCGATCATCCGCAGGTCGCCGGTGTGAATGCTGTTGAGCCACAGAGTGGCGAACAGAGACGACGCCGGCGAGCCGGGCGCGCTGTTCGCCTCGTGCCAGCGGGTGAAGTTGGCGACGATCCAGGTGTAGCTGGTCTGGTCGAGCTTCGCCCACGGCCAGCTGAGCTGGGTGAGCAGCAGCGACCCGGGCGGCCGGGGCAACAGTTTGGCGGGGTCGGTGCCTGTTGCCCGTGGGTCGCGCAGCCAGTACCGGGTGACAACACCGAAGTTTCCACCGCCACCACCGGTGTGGGCCCACCACAGATCGCGGTTCGGGTCGGATGATGCCGAGGTGGCGACCACGGTCTGCGGCTTTCCGGCGGAGTTGACGACGACCACTTCGACCGCGTCCAGATAATCGACCACCAGGCCGTACAATCGGGACAACGCTCCGTAGCCGCCGCCGCAGATGTGGCCGCCGGCACCCACCTGTGGACAGACCCCGCCGGGCACGGTCACGCCCCACTGCTTGAACAGTGTCTCGTAGACCTTGCCCAGGCTTGCTCCGGCCTCGACGGCGAAGGCGTGCCGCGTCGCGTCGTAGTAGACGTTGGACATCTGGGAGATGTCGAGGACGACCTTCACCGCGGGATCGGTGACGAATCCCTCCAGGCAGTGCCCGCCGCTGCGGACCGCGATCTGTCGGTTTTCCCGCACCGCGTCGCCGACCGCCGCCTGGACCTGATCGACGCTGGTGATGAGTCGGACATAATCCGGGCTACCGGCGAAACGGTAGTTGTTGCCCCGAATCAGATCGTCGTAGCGGGCATCGGCGCGACCGATCGTCGATGCCGGGCCAGCCGCCGTCCCCGCGTACGTGGCGCTCGCCGACGACGTGGCCGCCGGCGCGTCGGCAGCCACGGCCGGCGTCGCCAGCAGACCTCCACCCAGCGTTGCTGCCGCTCCGCCGACCAGCCCCCGACGGGACAGATTCCTCATCCCAGCCCCCGTTCCTCACCGTTGCGGCGGACCTCGTCCCTGTCACGCCGGTCCGCGTGGCACAGCGGTCACTCTCGCGGCCGGGGATCGAAACGGGCTGGAGCGTCGATTGATGGATGCCGCGGGCCCCGCTTCGACGTTCGTGCGCCGAGACTCGGGGACGGTGGCCCGTCGGCCGGCGCCAGGTCGCACAGGCCGAATGCGCTGTCTGCCGCAGGCCGCGCCGGGCTCGGTCGCCGGATGATTTTGACGATTTCCGAGATGGCGCTCCTTTCTTCTCCGGATCGCCGCGCCGCGCGGAACAGGAGAGCACAGTGGCACCGCATCAGCCGACGGGCGGCGCGGCGTGGCCCGGCACGATGGAGCCGATCCCGCACCGGGTTCTTGATAGCATCGCAATAGACGGCCACCGTCGCGTCAACGATGTTTTCTGGAATGCCGGGCGCACGGGAACCATTCAGACGAAAAAGAACTATCCATATGAAAAGAACTGTCCATACGAAAGAGGTGGCAGGGCGAGACGATGACGACTCCCACAGCCATTCCCACAGCCATTGTTACCGGTGCGAGCCGGGGCATCGGCGCGGCAATCGCCCCTGAGCTGGCCCGTCGCGGCTATCACGTGATCGTGAACTACCGGCGGGACTCCGCCGCGGCGGCCGGTGTGGTTGCCGAGATCAGGCAAGCGGGCGGGAGTGCCACGGCGCTGGCCGCCGACGTCACCGACGCCGACGCGGTCGCGGAGATGATCGAGGCGGTGGTGGCTGACCGGGGTCGGATCGATGCGCTCGTGGTGAACGCGAACACCGCTCCGCCGCCGTTCGCGCCGCTGGCTGAGCTGAGCTGGCCGGCGTTCGCGGCGAAGGTCACCAACGAACTGGCCGGCGCGTTCCACATCACCCAGCAAGCCGTCGCGGCCATGCGGTCGCAGGGGGCGGGCCGGCTGGTCTTCCTCGGCAGCACCGTCGCCGACTACGTGGGCGGCGGCCGGCTCGCCCACGGCACCGCCAAGGCGGCGCTCGCGACCTTCGCCCGGCACGTCGCGGCAGAGACCGCCCGGGATGGAATCAGTGTCCTGACCGTCGCGCCCGGTGCTGTGCGCACCGAGGCGACCGCGGCCGTTCTGGACCCTGCGCGGGAGAAAATTCTGGCCGAGAACTCCGTGCTGCACCGAGTGCTCGAACCGACGGATGTCGCGGTCGCGGTGGGTCTCGCGCTCGACCTGGCCCTCCGCCCGGCGACCGGCTCGGTCCTGCGGGTCGACGCCGGCTGGTCCGTCCTCGTCGGTGGCCCGACCGCATAGGCCTGCCCAGGCCGGATATGCAGACCCCGCCGACCTCGACGGATTCCCCGCAGCGGCGGGAACGACCTGGCGAGTCCTCCCGGGAACAGGCTCGGGCCGCTGGCCTGACCGTGGACGTTCGAGCCAGGGAACCACGAGCATGTCTCAGCTGGATGCAAAAATCCCGGTGGATGCGACAATCCTGGATTTCGTCGCGGCGAGGCCACGTCCCAGCCGACACACGGGACCGGTACGCCGAGGAGAGGCAGCATGCCGGACGCTGAGGGCTTGGAAAGGGCCAACTGGGCCGGGAACGTGGTTTTCGGGGCGGGTCGGCGCGTCGCACCCACGTCCATCGAGGAGCTCCAGAGCATCGTTGCCGGCTGCGAGCGGGCGCGGCCGGTCGGTACCCGCCATTCCTTCAACACGATCGCGGACACGACCGGCACGTTGATCTCAACGGCTCGGCTGCCCAGGCTGATCCGGATCGACCCCGCCGCGCGCGAGGTGACCGTGAGCGCCGGAACCCGCTATGCCACCCTCGCCCGTGAGCTGCACGCCCAGGGCTTCGCGCTGCCCAACCTCGGCTCGCTGCCGCACATCTCCGTCGCCGGGGCGTGCGCGACCGCGACACACGGCTCCGGTGATCACAACGGCAACCTGGCCACCTCCGTCACCGCCCTCGAGCTGGTCACCGCGACCGGCGACCTGCGCACGGTCCGCCGGGGCGTGGACCCGGACTTCGCCGGTCAGGTAGTCGCGCTCGGCGCGCTGGGGGTGGTCGTGGCGGTGACGCTCGCCATCGTGCCGACCTTCCAGGTCCGTCAGGACGTCTACCAGGGTCTGACCCGAGCAGCCCTGCTCGACCACGTCGAGGAGATCTTCGCGGCCGCCTACAGCGTCAGCGTCCTCACGGACTGGAGCTCCGAATCGTCCCGGCTGTGGGCCAAACGGCGCGTCGTCGAGAAGGCCGGCGAGGCTGATCCGGTACCGATGGAGATGTTCGGCGCCCGAGCGGTGAGTCACCCGGCGCACCCGATACCCGGCCTCGACCCGGTGCACACGACCCGACAGCTCGGGATCCCCGGTCCCTGGCACGACCGGCTGCCGCATTTCCGGTCGGGCTTCACGCCCAGCGCCGGCAACGAGCTGCAGTCGGAGTACTTCGTCTCCCGTGACCACGCCGACGCTGCGATCGCGGCGATCCATCGGATCGGCGACGAGATCCGCCCGGCCCTGCAGATCAGCGAGCTGCGCACGATCGCCGCCGACGACCTGTGGCTCAGCCCCGCCTATCGCCGCGACGCCACAAGCCTGCATTTCACCTGGCTGCCGGACGAGGCCGTCGTCGCCCGCGCGGTGGCCGCGGTCGAGCGCCAGCTCGCGCCCTTCGACCCCCGGCCGCACTGGGGAAAGATCTTCGCCCTGCCCGCGCGGACCATCCGCGCCAGCTACCCCCGCGCCACCGACTTCCTTCAGCTGGCCGGGAGCCACGACCCCACCGGTACCTTCCGCAATCCGTTCCTGGCGCACACACTGGGCCTGGCCTGACGGTTCTCGCGGCAATGGAGACGGAAGCAAAGCAGGCGGCGACGCGTCACTGGGCTGCGGCTGCCTGACCGATCGCAACCAGTCGCCTCGACCGTTTCGGTCGTTTCGGTCGGGGCCGGTGGCGGGTGGCCACCGGCCCCGCCGGGGGTGTCAGGCCTGCGGCTGGCGCTGCCAGGTGAACGGGCCGAACGCGTTGGCGCCCGCCGGGTAGTCCGCGCTGGGCTTCACGGTCAGCTTGAGCCATTCGAGTGGGAACGTACTGCCGTGCACGACGACCCGGTGGAAGTTCTTCACGTCGTACCCGGGGTGTGCGGAGGACTCGTTCGCACAGCTGACCTCGCCGGCAGCGGACTCGGTGACACACGGGGCGGTCGGCGAGAGCGGGTTGTCCGACCGGTACGTGTGCGAGTCACCGTTGAACAGCAGAACGGGCTTGCCGAACGCGGTCGTGTGCGACGCGATGCTGGAGACCAGCGGCTCGTAGTTGGTCAGGTGTGCCGGGGTCTTGCCGTCGACGTCCCACATGTCGGCCTGCGTGGAGATGACGACCGAGGTGTCGCCGTTCTGGCGGGCCTGGGCGAACGCGTGGTCGAGCCAACGCAGGTCGGCACCGGTGCGTTCCGAGGCCTCCCGGGCCTGCGCGGTGCTCGTCGTCGGCGCGCCGTACCAGATGTCGGTGTCGTTGTTCGAGCCGCCCGGCACGTTCAGCGTGACGAACAGCGTGCCCTTCCGCTCGAAGATGACGTTCTCGACGTACTGCGCGTCCGACGGGAACGCCCGGTCGTACTCCTTGGCCTGCGACTGGACGGGCAGCTTGCCGCTGCCGAGAGTCTGCCCGGCCTTCGGGAAGAACAGCGAGCGCACGAGCGCGAGGTTGGCGATCGGGTCGCCGCCGGCGTAGTCGACCGGTTGGCCGGTGGCCGGGTCGGTCACATACTTGATCTTCCCGGTGGTCGGGTCGTAGGTGCCGCCGCCCTGAGCCGCCTTGTGGCAGTCGGTCCATTCGTTGTCGCCCGGGGTGTAGACCAGCGGCACCCTGTACTGCTGCCAGAGCTGTGCGATCGACTGGTCGTACTGGGCGGTGCAGTACTGCTTGCCCGAGTGGATGTCCCCGACGTGCACGGCCACGTCGACGGCCGGGTCGGAGTTGATCGAGTTGATGAACGCCGGTGTGGCGAGGAACTCGGAGTTGTCCGTCGGCGTGGTGCCATACGGCGCATCGCCGTACACGGCGAGCGTGAGCGCACCCGGATCGGCCGGCGGACCGGCCACGGCAGGAAGTGCGGTGAACGCCGCGAGCGCGGCGGCGGCCCCCACGGCGAACAGTGATCTACGCATCTGCAGGTAGGTCCCCTCTGTCCGACCCCCGTCGGACCCAACCGGGAAACGTAGCTGCTGTGCAGCAATACAACCTGGCCAGAGCAGGTCATCCAGCTGTACAGAAACACAACCGTCACGTATTGCGGACTGACCGGCCCGCGTCCTACGCGCCGCCGGCGGTGACGATGGCGTCGGTGATGAATCCGGCGGCGAGGCCGGCCAGCACTCCGAGGTAGAGCAGCTCACGGCGGCCGGCGCGGGAGGCGACGCCGATGAGTTGGATGACGACGTAGAGGATGGAACCGGCGGCGAGGGACAGGAAGATCACGCTGAGTGGGTCGCTGGTGAACTGTCGGCCGATCGCGGTGCCGATGAGGGTGGGTCCGCCGCCGATGAGCCCGGTGAGCAGGAGGAAGCCCCAGCTTGGCCGGTCGGCGTCGGCGGCGAGCGGGGCGACGATCCCGAATCCTTCGGTGGCGTTGTGCAGGGCGAAGCCGATCACGAGGAGGGTCGCCAACTCGATCTCGCCGCGGCCGGCGCTGCCTCCGATGGCCAGTCCTTCGCCGAAGTTGTGCAGACCGATCCCGACGGCGATGGTCAGCGCGAGCTGCCGGGCGGATGAGCGGCCCGTGGTGATGGGTGGTGGCGCAAGTGCGGCCAGTTCGTCGGCGGCCATGGCACCGGGCCCGAAACGCGTTCCGGCGCCCGGCGCCGGCTGTGGCGGGGTGGGCCGGCGCATGAGGATGCGTTCGTAGCCGAGGAGGCTGAGCAGTCCGACGGACAGGCCGCCGAGGAACAGCGTGCCGTAGCCGAAGACGGGGCCGAGGCCGCCGCTGTGGTCGTGGACCCTGCCCAACGCGGCGTCGAGGGGTTCCCAGGCGTGCGCGAGCACGTCCCAGACAAGGAAGATCAGGATACCGATGGCGGTCGCGTTCAGGAACTGCCGTACTCCTGGCATCGGGCGACGTAGCCGCCCAAGGGGGAGCCCAAGCAGGATCGTTACCCCCGCGATGAACCCCAGTACCAGCGTCCGCGTCTCGCTCACGTTGTCTCCCCGTCAAGTCCGCCACATCCCCCTAACCTTAGGTAAGGCTTAGCTATGACGCAAGGAGGTGGTTGGGGCGTCGTGCCCGCTCTGGCCCACGCGGGGCGGTCGTCGTTCTCGACACCTCCCAGATTGCCGACGTACCTGCGAACTGCGACCTCGGTCAGCTCACGGATTCCCGGGTGGGCGTCGACCGTGGCGGTCTGGTGTTTCGCCGATGCGGAAGAATCAGCTCATGACGATGGCACAGCCTGCGGATCTCGTCGGTCTTGAGCGGGCCGAGGATTTGCTGCAGTCCGTGGTGGCCGCCAACGACGCCGTGGGGCTCACCGGCGTGCTGCACGACGACCTCGTCGCCCGCGGGCACGACGGCCTGCTCCACGGCAAGGCCGAGGACGTCGCGGGCTATGCATCGGGTGCCTTCGCCGTGACCTCGTACACCGAGCTGCGCCGGCACTGCCTGCTCCACGGTGCGACCGGAGTCACCTTCGTCCGCGCCGCGATCACCGCCCGCATCAGCGGAGAACCCGTCTCCGTCGTCATGGACTACACCCGCACCTGGGTCCACGACAACGGCCGCTGGCAGATCATCGCGGCCCACCTGTCCCCTGCGCCGGAACAGCCCAGAGCAGCAGCGGCAGATCAGTGCGAGTTCGGTCCGGAACGTTCTTGACCATCTCATGGCTCGGACCCGGCATCCCAGCAGCTTCTGAGGCTCAGGGAGTCGTGACTGCCGGAGCACCGTCGGGGGCCAGCGCGGGGATGGTGACGGTGAAAAGCGGCGGCTGGGCGGTGGCCATTCTGATCTCGCCGCCGTCGGCTTCCACGAGGGCTCGGGCGAGGAAAAGGCCAATGCCGTTCCCCTCCCCACCGGGCGTACGGGTGAACAACGTCGCCACGCGATCGGCGGGAATTCCCGGGCCTTCGTCGGAGAGACTGATGAGGGCGTCTTCGTCCTGTGCCACCACGGTGAGTCGGATCGTTCCGGCGCCGTGACGCAGGGAGTTCTCCAGCAGGACCGACAGCGCCTGGGCGAGATGGTCCCGGTTGGCGAGTCCGACGAGCGGAGCGCTCTCGATGACGAGCGTGCGCCCCGCCCGGTCGGCCAGCGGGCCCCAGTGCCGGGCCAGCTCGTCGAACAGGTCAGCGAGATCCACCGGCCGCGGACGGGCCGCGTCACCGCGTGCCCGGGCGAGTAACACGGTCACGACGGTGGCGAGCCGGTCCACCTGCGCGAGCGCGGATTCGGCGTCGCGGCGGGTCTCGGCGGGCACGTCTGCCGAGGCGATCCCCTCCAGCCGGAGCCCGATGGCGGTCAGCGGTGTGCGCAACTGATGGGCCGCGTCCCGTGCGAACTGCCGCTGACGATCGACGAGTTCACCGATCCGCCGGCCGCTGTGCGCCAGCACCGCCGCGACCCGGTCGGCCTCCGGTAGACCCAACGGTCGAGGGTCGAGGTCGAAGTTCCCCGCACCGAGCTGGTCCGCCGCCCGTACGAGCGCGGTCAGCGGACGGGTCAGCTGGGCCGCCAGCAGGAGGGCGGCAACGACGGCGACGACGGCCGACGCTGCGACGAGAAGCGTGACCACGCCGAGCACCATGAGGGCGCGTTCGTGCTCGTCGTGGTCGGACGAGGAGACAGTCACGGTCACGCCGTGCTCGGCGCTCGCGCTGGCCGAGGTGGTGGCCCCGACAGGATGCGGGCCGGCGGTGTAGGTGCGGCCACCGACGCTGGCGTGGACCTGCCTGTCGGGTACCAGGCGGGCGAGCCGGTCGGGATCGACGGGTTCGTGGTCCTCGAGTTGTTCCCCGACCGCGATGGCGACCGCGCCGGCCTGAGCCCGCAGCCTGTCGCGGAAGCTGGTGTGGACCTGGTGGACGCCGAGTACCGCCAGCGGCGCGGCCAGCGTGAGGACCGCGGCGGCGACCACCGCGAGGGTGGAGGCGAGGAGTCGGCGTTGCATCGGGTCGCCCGGCTCAGGGAGTGAACCGGAAGCCAACGCCACGGACCGTCGTGATGTACCGCGGGTCTGCGGCGTCGTCGCCCAGTTTGTGGCGCAGCCAGGAAATGTGCTGGTCGAGCGTCTTGGTGGAGCCCATCCAGGTGGTCTCCCACACCTCGGCGAGCAGCTTCTGCCGGGTCATGACGGTCCCGGCCTCCCGTACCAGCACGCGCAGGAGGTCGAATTCCTTGCCGGACAGGTTCAGCTCCTGCTGGATCCCGTTCCGGGTGAGAAATGCCCGTCGGGCGGCGACGTCCACCCGCACACCCGCCGCGGTGTGCCGATCGGGGGTCACCCGCCGCACGGCGGCCCGCACCCGGGCCAGAAGCTCCGCGAGCCGGAACGGCTTCGCGATGTAGTCGTCGGCACCCGCGTCCAGCCCGTCGACGAAGTCCACCTCTTCCGAACGGGCGGTGAGCAACAGGATCTGCAGGGTCGGCAACCGGGCCCGCAGCCGCCGGCATACCTCGAGGCCGTCCATCAGGGGCAGCCCGATGTCGAGGATTGCCAGGTCGAACCGACCGGTCATCCCCGCGGCGAGACCTGCGGATCCGTCCGGGGCGGCCTGCACCTCATACCCCTCGCGGCGCAGGGCGCGGGCCAACGGCTCGGCGATCGAGGGATCGTCCTCGACGAGCAGCACCGCAGTCATGGCCCAACTGTCCCATCCGTCGGCAGGGCGCGTGCGATCCGGCCGGCCGGATCGGGACAAGTCCTTGACCTGCCTTGACCCGGCCTTGACCTGGCCGGAGTCACGGTGGAGCGACACCTCGGACGCCGAACGGACCGACATCCGGTGTGGTGCGACCGCAGCGACGAAGGGCACGAGCGGATGCGCGAGCAGCAGCAGACCAACGCCGGCATCCACTCGACGCGGCCGATCTCAGCCCCGTGGGCAGGCAGATCAGCCCCGTGGGCAGGCAGATCAGCCCCGTACCGACGACCGGTTCCAGCGCGACCCGCCCGCCCCGGGCTCTTCGCCGTGCTGGTCGTACTTGCCGGGCTCAACCTCGGCGCGGTCACCGCGCTTGCCCTGGCCGGACTCGCCACCGCCGGGCCAGGCGCAGCCGGGCTGCTGACCTGGGCGGGACGGGGCGCCGGGCTGTTCGCCGAGGTTCTGATAGTCGCCCAGGTGCTGCTCGCCGCCCGGATTCCGGCGCTGGAGCGGGCGGTCGGCCAGGACACGCTGATGCGCTGGCACCGCGGCCTCGGCCAGAGCACCCTCGCGGTAGTCCTGGCGCACCCGCTTCTGCTCGCGGCCGGATACGGCGGTGCGCAGGTGGGCGGCTTTCTGTCCCAGTCCTGGACGCTGGCGACCACATATCTGACCGCGACAGGCGGGTTCCTGCTCGTCGTCGTCACGGCGACGCTGTCGGTGCGGACCGCGCGCCGGCGGCTGAAGTACGAGACCTGGTACGCGGTACACCTGACCACCTACCTCGCGATCCTGCTCGCTTTCGGCCATCAGCTCGCGGTCGGCCACGACCTGGCGGGCTCCCCACTGATCGCGTTGTGGTGGAAGGGTCAGCTCGTTGCCGCCGCCGGCTGCCTGCTGCTGTTTCGCATCGGGCTGCCGCTCGCGCGATCCCTGCGCCATCGACTTCGCGTCGTGTCCGTCGTCGCCGAGTCCGACGATGTGGCTTCGGTCTATCTGACGGGGCGGCACCTGGACAGGCTGCCCGCGCAGGGCGGCCAGTTTTTGGTCTGGCGTTTTCTCCACCGACGGGGCTGGTGGCAGGCGCACCCCTATTCCCTGTCCGCCGCGCCGAGCGGGGATGTCCTGCGCATCACGGTCAGGGCCGTCGGTGACGGCACCCGACAACTCGCCCGGATGACCCCCGGCACCCGGGTGATCTTCGAAGGTCCGTACGGCATCTTCACCGCCGACGCCCGGACCCGATCCCGGGTGCTGCTGATCGGCGCCGGTGTTGGTATCACCCCGATCCGCGCGCTGCTCGAGGAACTGCCACGGAGCGTTGACGTGGTGCTGCTCCACCGGGCCAGCGATCCTTCCGACGCTGTCCTTGTCGACGAGACGCGTGCCCTGGTCAATGCCCGGGGCGCCCGTGCCTGGATGGTCAGTGGACCCCGCGGGCAGTCAGCCGACCCCGACCGGCCGCTGGGTCCGAACCACGTGCGTGCGCTTGTTCCCGACGTGGCCCGCCGAGATGTCTATCTGTGCGGGCCGCCGGGATTCTGCGCCGCAACCATCGAGGTGCTCCGCCAGCTCGCTGTTCCCGACAATCAGATTCACCACGAATCTTTCGAGCTTTAGCCGAACGGCATTCGCCGCGTTCACCTGGAGACCTCATGCGAGAACCGTCGCTGCTGGTGGCTGGCGCTGTTGCCGGTCTGGTTCTCACCTTCGGCGGGCTGGTCGCCAGCCAGTCGACAACCCGCGCCGCGCCGACCGCACCACCCGGCCTGATCGCGCCGTCGTCGACCACGACGGGCCCCGCCGACCGGGCCACGCCGCCGTCCGTCCCCGCCACCGCGGGTCCCCCCAGCCGACCGGGCCCGGTGACCGTCAACGGGCCGGCCGCGTCGACCCCCTACGGCCCGGTCCAGGTGCGCATCACGGTCTCTGGCGACCGGATCACCTCCGTGACCGCGCTGACCCTGCCCGCGGGGGGACGCTCGTCGCGCATCAGCTCCCGAGCCGCCCCGATCCTGGGCCAGGAGACGCTCACCGCGCAGAGCGCGACCATCGACGCCGTGTCCGGTGCCAGCTACACCAGCGACGGGTGGAGGACGTCGCTGCAGGCCGCGCTCGATCTCGCCCGGCACAGCTGACCATCGCCGGACGGGGGCCGGGGCACTGTCGTACTGGGCCGGGGCGAGGCATGACGGACACCGGTGGTGCCCTGGTCAGGTGCCAGGGCGAGTTCGGTGAACGCTGCGCAGGAGTGCACCGAAACCCCCGCGAACTCCAAGGCCGGAGCTGGCGGATGAAGCCGACGACGACGCCTCATTTGATCATGCGCGACGAGCCGCCCAGGCTTCCGTGTCCGGCGAACACATGAGCGCCCTACTGTGCAGTAGCCGCTTCTGCCGGATGGTGCGGCTCGACAACCCAGGGTTCTGCATTCCCGCGGGATCCGGAGGTGAGGACGCGGTGGGTGAGGGCGGTATGACGACGTCCGGCTCCCGGGGTCCGGATCGCGGTCGCCAGCGCCTTACGGGATCCGACCAGGACAACAAGTTTTTTGGCGCGGGTGACGCCGGTGTAGAGGAGGTTGCGTTGCAGCATCATCCACGATGAGGTGGTGAGGGGAAGCACGACGGCAGGGTATTCACTGCCCTGGGAGCGGTGGATGCTGACAGCGTAGGCATGGGCGAGCTCGTCGAGTTCGGAGAAGTCGTACCTGAGACTTTCGTCCTCGTCGGAGAGCACGGTCAGCGTCTGTTCCTCGGGGCTGATGGCGGTGACGACGCCGACGGTCCCGTTGAAAACCCCGGCCGTGCCCTTCTCGTAGTTGTTGCGAAGCTGGGTGACCTTGTCGCCGACCCGGAACACCCGCCCCCCGTAGCGCCGCTCGGGTACACCCTCCCGCGCCGGGGTGAGGGTTTCCTGCAACAGGATGTTGAGATTGCCGGCCCCGGCCGGTCCGCGGTGCATCGGTGACAGGACCTGAACGTCGCGGCGGGGATCGAGCCCGAAGCGTTTCGGGATGCGGCGGGCGACGATGTCCACCACCATTTTGGCGGTCTCCTCCGCTGGATGCAGACCGGAGTCCTCGGCCGGCTCGCAGGAAAACCAGAAGAAGTCGGCGAAGCCGTTCAGCCGCGGCGGTGTCCCGGCGTTGATGCGATGGGCGTTGACCACGATGCCGGACTGCTGTGCCTGCCGGAAGATCCTGGTCAGCCGGACCCTGGGGATGGTATCGGCGGCGAGCAGGTCGCGCAGGACCTCGCCGGCGCCGACCGAGGGAAGCTGGTCGACGTCACCGACGAGGAGTAGATGTGCTCCTGGCGGGACCGCTCTCACCAGCTTGTTGGCCAGGATGACGTCCATCATCGAGGATTCGTCCACCACCACCAGATCGGCGTCCAGCGGATTGTCCCGGTCATATCGGGGGTCGCCGCCGGGTTGCAGTTCCAGCAACCGGTGGACGGTGGCGGCCTCGTGACCGGTGAGCTCGGCCAGCCGTTTCGCGGCCCGCCCGGTCGGCGCGACCAGCACCACCCGGGCGTTGCGGGCCCGGGCGAGCTCCACCACCGAACGGACGGTGAAGCTCTTGCCGCACCCGGGACCGCCGGTGAGCACCGCGACCTTGCTGGTGAGCGCGAGCCGGACCGCTGCCGCCTGTTCGTCGGCCAGGTCCTGACCGGTCCGGCCCCGCAGCCAGCCGAGCGCCCGGCCCCAGTCCACGTCCGTGAACGTCGCCAACCGATCCTGGTCGCCGTGGAGCAGCCGCAGCAGCCCGTCGGCGAGGGAGGTTTCCGCACGGTGGAACGGCACCAGGTAGACCGCCGGGACGGTGGCGTCCCCGGCCGGGACACCTTCGCGGACCACGCCCTCGTCGGCGGCGAGCTGGTCCAGACACGGGCCGATCAGCTCGCGCTCGACCTCGAGGATCTTCACCGCCTCGGTGACCAGGTTCGGCGCGGGCAGGAAGCAGTGCCCGTTGTCGGCGGCCTGCGACAGGGTGTACTGCAACCCGGCTTTGATCCGTTCGGGACTGTCGTGGGGGATGCCGACCGCCTGGGCAATGGTGTCGGCGGTCCGAAACCCGATGCCCCACACGTCGGCGGCGAGCCGGTAGGGCTGCGTGCGGACCACGCCGATGGACGTGTCCCCGTACTTCTTGTAGATCTTCACGGCCAGCGAGGTGGACACCCCCACCCCCTGCAGAAACACCATCACCTCCTTGATCGCCTTCTGTTCCTCCCAGGCATCGGCAATTTTCCTGGTGCGCTTGGGTCCCAGCCCGTGCACCTCGATCAGCCGCGCCGGCTCCTCCTCGATGATCCGCAGGATGTCGGTGTCGAAATGCGCGACCATCCGCTCGGCCATCGCCGGCCCGATCCCCTTGATCAGCCCCGAGCCGAGGTAGCGGCGAATGCCCTGGATCGTGGCGGGCAGCACCGTGGTGTACGAGTGCACCTGGAACTGCCGGCCGTACCGGGGATGACTGCCCCACTGCCCGGTCAGCCGCAGACTCTCCCCGATCTGCGCGCCCAGCAAAGGACCCACCACCGTCAGCAGGTCCGGGCCGGACCGCTCGGTGGCCAGTCGGGCGATGGTGTAGCCGGTCTCCTCACTGACGAAGGTGATCCGCTCCAGCACTCCCTCCACCACCGCCTGGCATGCGGCCTCAGCAGCAGAACGGGTAACCGTCACAGCGAGCCATTATGCGAGGTCCGTGTGATGAAGGCCGGCGTGGTAGGCCGGGCGGGAGGGCCTGGACAACAGCGTACGGGTCGGTGGCCGGCTCCCGGTCGCATCCGGTCGCATCCGTCCACAGCAGCAAGCCTCTCTAGCTGGACCCGAAAAATCTGTCCCCGCCACAGTAGACATCGAGCTTCGCGTCAGGTAGCTTTGCTCTTGTAGCCAAGAGAGTCCAGGGTCGCGGCAGACACGAACTGTCGCGAGCAGGACGGCGGTCGGACGGACCGTCGAGCACCACCGCGGAAGTTCGGCAGTACCCCGCCAGACAACGAGTAGAGAGGAGTAGACGCCATCAGGATCGCCCGAGCGATGGTTCGGCTCGCTCGGTCACTGCATGCCCCGGATTGGAAGGTGGTCCCCGGTCACGCATACGCGGTCTCCGTACCCGCCCTCTGAGGCGGCAGCGCGGAACAAGGAATCCGGCGCACCTGGCCGGTAGATGGTGTTGAGCCCTCGGGGCCTTGGTGTCAGACGACACCAAGGCCCCCTTCGACGTATCCATATTCGACGTAGCTGCAAGAGGTGCAATGAGTCCTGGAACCACCCGCAAACCGGCCGACAGCCTCGACGACGACGACTACCCCGCTTACACCGTGGGCCGCGCAGCCGACCTTCTCGGCACCACCCCCGCCTTCCTGCGGGCCCTGGGCGAAGCCCGCCTGATCACCCCGTTGCGCTCGGAGGGCGGCCATCGCCGCTACTCCCGCTACCAGCTGCGCATCGCCGCCCGCGTCCGGGAGCTCGTCGACCAGGGCACCGCGATCGAGGCTGCCTGCCGCATCGTCATCCTTGAAGACCAGCTCGCGGAAGCCCAGAAGATCAACCAGCAGCTACGCGACAACCCGTCGGCCAGCCACTGACCGCCAGGCCGTCTGCCTGACTCACGGCAGGAAAGGGATCCACGCCACTCGGGACGTAGTCCTTAAGTCACCGGGCGTCTTGTCGCGTGATAATGACGGAGTGTGGTGCCTTTGTCGTGAAGGCACCGGAGTCGGGCGCGTCCGCCGCCCGTACCTTTCTCTGTCACCGAGGCCAGCTCATGACCCAGCTCTCCGCTGCCGGCGTGTCCAGACTCGACTTCGGCATTCCCATCCCCGAGCGGATCCATCCCGAGGCCGAACAGATCGGCGAGCATCTCCTGACCTGGGCATCCCGGGTCGGTCTGGTAACCGACGCCCGGGAGCGTGCCCGGCTCGACGCCGCCGGATTCCACCTGTTGGCCGCGCGCATCCTGCCCGACGCCCATCCGAGCGACGTCGAGGTCTACGCCCGGTGGGTGCTGTGGCTGTTCCACCTCGATGACGAGCAGGACGAGGGGTCGATGGGCCTGCGCGCCGAGCTCGTGCACACGACCTACGCCGCGATCACCTCGATCGTCGAGGGACGGTCCGATCCCAGCACGGCCTCTGCCCCGGTCACCGCACTGGCGGACCTGTGGCCCCGGACGGCCCGGGAGATGTCCCCGCAGTGGCGTCGCCGCTTCCTCGAGCACATCCACCACCATCGCGATGCGTTTCTCACCCAGATCGCCCACCGGCACAACGGCACACTGGCCACCCCGGCCGAATATCCGTCCCTGCGCCGCGACGACAACGCCATGTTCATGGTCGATCTGCTGGAAGTCGTCCACCAGACCGAAATCCCCCCGGACCTCGTCGCCACCAGCAGCTGGACCGAGTTGTGCGCGGCTTCCAGCGACCTCGTCGCCTGGTGCAACGATGTGGTGTCCCTGCCCCGGGAGGCCGCGCGCGGCGAGACCACCAACTATGTCCTCGTGCTGCGACACGCCACGGGCTGCGACGAGCACACCGCACTCGACCAGGTGTACGCACACATCACCCGGCGGTTGCACGACCTTCGCGAAGCCGAACGCGTCCTGCTCGCCGACGCGCGGCACCTGGCACCGACGGTGGACCCGGACCGGCTACGCCTCGTGGTGCGCACCATCCGCGACATCCCGGGCGCACACCTGGCCTGGATGTTCAGCTCCGGCCGACACCAGGAGCAGCCCCCGACCGAGTGATCCGCGGCAGCCCGGTGCCCTCCTGCCCGGACCTCGCCATCGCTGCGTGGCACGGACGCCGCGGACCCGACCGGGTCCCGTCGACCAGGCCCCGTCAGGAACCGACCGGGTGCGGCGCGGGGTGGGAGGCTACCGGGGAGCTCGGGGCGCGGTGCCGCGCCAGCGGTGGATCTCCAGGGCGACACCGACCGGCAGGAGGCTGTCGGACAGCGGTGTCGGCAGCAGCCGTTCGGCCCGGGCCAGGCGGCGCAGCAGGGTGTTGCGGTGCAGGTAGAGCCGAGCCGCGGCGGCAGTGGCGTTGCACCCGGTGGAGAGGAAGGCGCGTACCGCCTCGCGCAGTTCGGGCGCGGCGGTCTCCAGATCGCCGAGGGCACTGCCCACGAACCGGGCGGCGCGTTCGCCGTCGGTGGTGCACAGGGCGACGAGTTCGATGTCCGCATGGGTGGCGATCTGCTGGGGCGAGGCGAGCCGGGCGAGGATCCGTTGGACGGTGAGGGCATCAAGGTGGCTGCGCCGGAACCCGTCGAGGTCCGGTCGGCACGGGCCGATCGCGATGCGTACGGCCGGCAGATCGGTGGCCTCGGCTCGTAGCCGGGCCAGGTCCGGTGTGCCGTGCACCCAGACCCAGCGGGTCGCCGCGCTGGCGAGCACGGTCAGCGGTTGGGGGTCCCCGGCAGCCGTGGCGAGCAGGTCGGCGGCACGGTCGAGCGCACCGAGGTCGGTGTCGGGGTCGTCGCTCCAGACGACGGCCGCGGTGTGCGCGCCGGTGAGACGGTAGCCGAGTCGCTGCTCGGCCCGTCGTGGGGACAGCGGCGCCCCGTCCAGCAGCAGGGTGACCGCTTCGCGACGCTCGGCATGGGTTCCCTGGGTCAGGGCGGCGCGCTCCCGGGTGATCTGGGCGGCGACCGCGACGATCGTGTCCTCGACGAAGGCGGCGATCGACTGGCAGGACACGTCCAGCACGGCTCGCAGTTCCTGCGGGTCGGAGGTGAGGGAGAAGACGATCTCGATCCAGTGTCGCAGCGCGACGCTCTGGCCCGATCGGTAGGCATCCAGCATCGTGTCGTCCAGGCCGCGGCGGACCAGGTCACGGGCGATCCCCAGCGGCACCTCCGCAAGGTTGGCCGGCACGCGCTGGCCCGGCGCGCGGATGTTCGCCGCCGCCCAGTGCAGCAGGTTCGAGCGGTTGGCCCGCCGGATGGCCGCGGCAAGGACGGGATCCGCAGCGATCTGCTGGCCGTGTGGACCCGAGAGGGTCGCCTCGTCCAGCTCGTCCAGCCAGGCGGGCGGCAGATGCAGGACCAGCTCGGCACCGCGCCGCATGAGTTCCCGAACCCTGCCGGACGGCGGGTCCCAGGAGCTCACCATCAGCCCAGTCTAGAGCGAGATGGTGCATCCTGCACCGCAGGAACATCAGGTAGGTGCATGATGTACCTGGCGGGCGGTCCCGGACCGTAGCAACATCTGAGCCTGACCCGTCCTGGAGTTCCGCTTGGGGGTGCCCGCGTGCCGTCTGCTGCCGCCCAACTCGAACACCTCGACGTCCTCATCGTCGGGGCGGGCATCTCCGGCCTCGGAGCCGCGTACTACCTGCGGCGGGAGCATCCGCAGCGCAGCCACGCGATCCTCGAGGCACGCGGCGCGCTCGGCGGCACCTGGGACCTGTTCCGCTACCCGGGCATCCGGTCGGACTCCGATCTGCACACCTTCGGCTATGCGTTCAAGCCGTGGCGGGGCGAGAAGTTTCTCGCCGACGGCGAGCAGATCCTGGCCTACCTGCGCGAGACCGCCCGCGAGTTCGACCTCGAGCGCGACATCCGCTACCACACGAAGGTCGTCAGCGCGTCGTGGTCGTCGCCGGACGCCCGCTGGACGGTCGAGGTGGTGAACACCGAGTCCGGTGCCCGCTCGAAGCTGACCTGCTCCTGGTTGCTGTGCGCCACCGGCTACTACCGCTACGACGAGGGTTTCACCCCGCACTTCGACGGGCGGGAACGCTTCCGCGGGCAGATCATCCACCCCCAGCACTGGCCGGCCGATCTCGATGTCACCGGCCGGCGAATCGTGGTGATCGGCAGTGGCGCGACGGCGGTGACGCTGGTTCCGGCGTTGGCCGACACCGCGGCGCACGTCACCATGCTGCAACGGACGCCGACCTACATCCTGGCCACCCCGCCCCGGGACGCGCTGGTCATCCGTCTGCGCCGGATATTCGGCGAGAAGCGTGCCCACACCCTCGCCCGTACTCTCTACATCCTTCGCCAGCAGGCGATGTGGCGGTTCTGCCGGCGGTTCCCGAAGGCCGCCCGGCGACTCATCCGCCGGATGAACGTCCGGATGCTGCCGGCGGGCTATGCGGTCGACGAACACTTCCGCCCGCCGTACGACCCCTGGGACCAGCGACTGTGTTTCGCTCCGGGCGGCGACCTGTTCACGGCGATCCGCCGGGGCGCGGTCTCGGTCGTCACGGATCGTGTCACCACCTTCACCGAGAACGGAGTGCTGCTGGCCTCCGGACGGGAGCTGACGGCGGACGTCATCGTGACCGCGACCGGGCTGAACGTCCAGGCGTTCGGGGGTGTGCCGCTGACCGTCGACGGCGAGCCCGTGCGACTGTCAAGCACGGTCGCCTACAAGGGCCTCATGCTTTCGGGAGTGCCGAACCTCGCCTACATGGTCGGCTACACCACCTCCTCCTGGACGCTCAAGATCGGCCTGCTGTGCGAGCACTTCTGCCGGCTGCTGACGCACATGGACACGCACGGCTACGACACGGCCTGCCCGGTGGTCGCCGACCCGGACCTGGGGACCCGTCCGTTCCTCGACTTCGGCGCCGGCTACATCCAACGCGTCCTCGACGAGCTGCCCCGGCAGGGCAACCGCAAGCCCTGGCTCACGTCGTTCGACTACCTCGGCGACGTCAGGCTCCTGCGGCACCTGCCGGTGGCGGACGACGAACTGCGGCTGTCCCACTCCCGTCAGCGCACAGGAGCAGCATCGTGACCACCATCGCGGACAAGGTCGCCGTCGTCACCGGCGCCGCCTCGGGTATCGGCCGGGCCCTTGCCCTGGGCCTTGCCGACCGGGGCGCGCGGCTCGCGCTGGCCGACGTCAACGCCACCGGCCTGGCCGAGACCGTGGACCTGGTCGCGGCGACCGGCACCGAGGTGCGCTCCCGCCACCTCGACGTCAGCGACCGCACCGAGGTCGAGACATACGCGGGCGAGGTCCGCGCGCATTTCGGGGTCGTGCACCAGCTCTACAACAACGCCGGCATCGCCGGTATCAGTGACACGATCCTGGAGACCGACTGGGCCGTGTTCGAACGGGTGCTGTCGGTGAATCTCTGGGGCGTGCTGCACGGCACGAAGGCGTTCCTGCCTCATCTGATCGCCTCGGGTGACGGGCACGTCATCAACATCTCCAGCCTCAACGGTTTCATGGCCCAGGGCGGACTGGGCCCCTACTGCACCTCGAAGTTCGGGGTGCGGGGCTTCACCGAGACGCTGCGCATCGAGATGCTGCAGGCCAACCAGCCCGTCCGGGTCACCGTCGTCCACCCCGGCGGAGTGCGGACCAACATCGCCAACGCCGCGCTGGCGCAGGCCCGCGAGCGCGGCGAGGAGATCACCGAGGAGCGCGTCCAGCGGGCCGCGCTCTACAACGAGAAGTTTCTCCGGCTTCCCCCGGAACGAGCGGCCGACATCATTCTCCGGGGCGTCGAGGCCAACCGGGGGCGCATCCTGGTCGGCAACGATGCCAGGCTCGTGGACCTCGCGGTGCGTCTGCTGCCCCGCCACTATCCCGACCTGTCGGTCCGGATTCTGCGGCGACTTCTGCGCCCTGCCGGCACCAAGGCCTCACTACCGTCCGGGTGACCAGCCTCGCGCGGCACCCGAACGGTAGGACGGCGGGCGGCCCCGCTCCGGTGGACGGCCGCTCGGATCAGTCGTGCTGGTGGACGACCAGGACGGCGCCGTCGGCGTGGGTGACGACGGAGCTGGCCACGCTGCCGAGCAGATGGCTGGCCAGTCGGGAGTGCCGATGGGCGCCGACGACGATGAGCGCGGCCTGCCGCTCGGCGGCGGTGGTGACGATGCCCTGCCAGGTCGGTGCCGCCTGGACGGTGATGCTGTGGGCGCGCAGTCCCGCGGCTTCGGCGAGCCGGGCACCGTGCGCGGCGATGTCGGCCGCGGCCTTTTCGACCTCGGCGGCGTTGTTCGCGTCGAAATGCTGCGGGCCGACCGGGGTGAATCCGACGTCGGACGGCTGCCAGACGCACAGCACGAGCGCCTCGCGTCCGGGCGAAAGCTGCGTCGCGGCGTACTCGATGGCATGACCGGCGACGCCACTGCCGTCATAGGCGAACAGCACCGGGCCGGTAGGGCGGCCAGTCCGAGCACCGGGCTGCACAGCGTCGGAGTGGGGTGCGGCGTCGGAGTGGGGGGTGGACATCAGTCAACGCTTTCCGGAACGGGGAGGGCGACGTCCAGATCATCCAGATCGTGGGACCGGCGGATTCTGCTCAGCAACGGCGGCGAGTACCAGGCCGGGCGCAGGCCACCCAGGAACGTGTCGAGGTCGGGGGTCTGCGGACGGGCACCGCTGAGGGCGTAAATCGTGACGGCGATGGCGGCGCCGGCGAGCGCCAGACCGAGGCCGATCCACAGGGCGATGTTCGTTCCCTCGTGGAGGTCGCCGGTCACCGTGGCAGCGAAATGGGCGAAGATCGGCGCGATCATGAAGGCGGCGACCGCGCGGAGCAGTTCGACCACGGCGAACACCCGCGGAAGGTTCGCGGACGGCACGGAGAAACCGGCCACGAACAACGCGGGGGCGACGGTGGCGCCCAGCGCGAGCCCGGTCAGCGCGGAACCGAGGAGCGCCAGCGGTTGGTTCGCCGGCATCCCGAGCCGAAAGACACCGATCCCGGCGGCGAGCAGGATCATGCCCACAAGCGGCAGGTAGTGCAGGGAACGCCGGGCGATGACGAAACCGAACACGACCGCGGCGATCACCGCGCCGCCGAGCTCGGGCAGGTAGAGCAGCCCGACCCGCACCGGGCCGTATTTCTCCGCGTACACCGAGGCGGTCAGCACCGTCGCGGACACCGAGGCCGCCGCGGCGAACAGCGCGGTCACCACACCCGCGACCGGGATCGCGCTGGTGAGCATCTCCCGAACCATCAGCAGCGGTTGTGCGGCCCGGAACTGGTAGACGATGAGCGCGGTGATCAGGGCCAGACCGCCGAGCAACGGTGCGATCACCTCGACGTCCAGAATGCTGTGGCTGGTCAGTTCGGACGCGCCCAGGAAGGCCGCGAGGCTGCCGGCCGCGGCCAGCCCGATCGCCGGCAGGTCGCGTGGGGCGTTGGGGTTCGCCGCCGGAGCGTCTTCGAAGGTGAGCACGACCAGCAGCAACGCCAGCACCGAGATCCCGGTGACGATCCAGAACAGTGGCCGCCAGGCATCGGCGTTCGCCTGCAGACCACCGATGAACGGGCCGAGCGCGACCGCGCCGAAGATACCCATGTTCATAATCATTACGGTGGTGTGCAGCCGCTCGCGGGGGTAGCCGATCGCCAGCGGCGGGACGGCGGCGATCAGCAGCATGCTGGTGGCCAGGCCCTGCAGCGTATGGCCGATGATGAACATGGCCGCGTCCTGCGCCGCCGCCGTCAGTACCGATCCGACGACGAGCAGGGCCGCGTAGCCGAGCAGCATCCGCCGTTGCGGCAGGTGCAGGCCCAGCTGTACGGCGAGCACCGTCCCCAGCGCGTAGGCCGCGTTACCCAGACCCGAGCTGAGGCTCATCGTCTGCGCGCTCATGTGCACCTGCCTGGCGATGATCGGTGCCAACGGATCGAGCGCGGCCGACAGAGCCAGATAGGGAATAATCGCGGACATCACCATTGCTGCGGACGCCACGTATCTGCCAGCAAGAGGACCTTGGCGCATCAATACCTTCTGGTTTTGGGCGTACGGAATCCGGGAGAAAAGCCGGGTACTCGGCCGCGGGCTTTCTCTGGCTACCTTCGCCCTTTACCCGCCAGGCGAACAGGGCTGCCGGCGGACTGTGAGGATCGTTACCATCAGCTAAAGACCGGCTTCGTCGGGAATACGCGACGTGCCGCCGGCCGTCGCTTCCCGCCGCTGGCCGGGTCCGGGCAGGCCGCCAGGCGGATCGCCGCGAACCCCCGAGCTTTCGCGGGCCGGGGCGGGCAGCCCCTCGATCCGGCCGAGAGCCGGCTCGGTCGAGGACGCGGCGACGAGCACGACGCGGCGACGGTCACGACGCGGCGACGAGCACGACGCGGCGACCAGCACGACAAGGTCGATGTTCGCCGCCGGGACCTGCCCTTCGGAGCGGCAGGACGCAGACGAGCGGACCAGGGCGCTGCGCCGGGGGAGCAGATCAACGATGGTGTTCGGGGCGGTGGCCACGACGGCCCAGTCGCCCGTGCACGGCGTCCACCGTGTCCGCCAGGCTCGGTTCTGTCGGGTCCGGACGAAACACCTGCTCACGCGCGGGTTGGCCAGATGGCGGTGATCGGAAATCATGGCAGGCGTGATATCGGAGAAACCGCCGGGTCCGGACATCGGGACGCGGCCCAGGGTCAAGATTTCCGAAGCCGAAGCCGAAGCCGAAGCCGAAGCCGACGCGACGGGTTGGCCGGGGCTTCACGGGCAGCTGACGGCGTTGGTGTGGGCGTGCCATCCGGAGCCGACGGTTGCGGTGACGGTGTTCGCGTCGGCGCTCGCGGTTGCCAGCGGTCGCAGGGCAGGTGGGGTGGCCGCGGTGGCCTCGGCGGTGCTGGCCGGTCAGCTCTCGGTCGGCTGGAGCAACGACCTGCTCGACCGGCACCGGGACGCGGCCGGCGAGCGCACGGGCAAGCCTCTGGTCGGAGCCGGTCTTGCGCCGAAAACGGTGGCCGTGGCCACGGGGACGGCGCTGGCGGCCTGCGTGCCACTGTCGGTGGTCGCGGGCGGGCCGGCCGGGCCCGTCCACCTCGTCGCGGTCGCCAGTGCGTGGGGATACAACCTCGGGCTGAAGGCGACCCCACTGTCCGCCGGCCCCTATGCGCTCTCGTTCGCGCTGCTGCCGGTCTTCGTCGTGCGGGGGCGGCCCGACCGGCCGGCGACCCCGTGGTGGCTGCCGCTGGCGGCGGGGTTGCTGGGTGCGGGCGCTCACTTCACCAATGTTCTGCCCGATCTTGAGGTCGACGTGCGCACCGGGGTGCGCGGCCTGCCGCAGCGGCTGGGCGCGACCGGTTCGCGCCGATCCGCCGCGGTGCTGCTCGCGGCCGGCTCCGTGGTGGCCGCGCTCGGCCCGCCACGGCGCTGTGCCTGGCGGCTGGCCGCGTTGGCCCCGGTCGCGGTGCTGACCGGGTTCGGCCTGCGGCGCGATGATCGGTCGGCGTTTCGCGCCGCGATGGCCGTCGCCGCGATCGACGTCGCGCTCGTCGTCACCGCCGGCGTGCAGCTCCACTGACGTGCGCGGGTTCTCGGTGATGGGAACTCGTCCACAGATTCGTTACTCTGGGAGTTGATGCAGGCACATTGTGTGCAGGCGGGAGGCTGGCGCTGCCGTCGGCCGACAGCTGCGACGCCCCCTCGGGAGACCTGTGAACGTTGCCCTGCTGCCACGGCACGAACCGCGTCGGCCCCGGAACGATCCCGCGCAGTACGACGACCTCGCCGACGAGTGGTGGCAGCCGCACGGGCGACTCGCCGCGCTGCGCTGGCTCGCGCAGGCCAGGGGACGGCTCATTCCGAACCCGCCCCACCCCGGCGCCGCGCTGCTTGACCTGGCCTGTGGCGCAGGGCTGCTCTCGGTGGCACTCACCGGACGGCTTGCCGGCTGGCATCATGTCGGCGTCGATCTGTCGGCACCGGCGTTGCGCCAGGCAGCCGGTCACGGTGTGGCGGCGATCCGGGCCGACGTGCACCGGCTGCCGTTTCCGGACGGACGGTTTACCTGCGTCGTCGCCGGCGAGCTGTTCGAGCATCTGGTCGACCTGGACGGCGCCTGCGCGGCCATCGGTCGGGTGCTCGCACCGGGCGGCACTCTCGTCATCGACACCCTCGCGGACACCCTGTTCTGCCGGCTGGCGCTGGTCCGCATCGCCGAACACCTTCCCGGCGGACCGCCGCCGCGGGTGCACGATCCGGCGCTGCTGGTCGCGCCCGACCGGCTGGCCCGCGCGCTCGACCGGGCCGGCATCGAGATGACGCTGGTCGGCGGGCTGCGTCCGTCGCTCGTCGACTACGCCCGATGGCTCGCCCGCCGGGCCGACTCGGTCCGGATGCTGCCGACCGGCTCCACCGCCGGGGTCTACCAGGCGGTGGGCGTGCGCGCCACGAGCGGACGGGGCGGACGGTGAGCGCCCTGACGCCGTTGCCGCGCTCCAGCGGCTCCAGTGCCATCCTCGGCGTCGACGGTGCGCAGCTGGCCCACGGGGTCGTCGACGCCATCGCGGCACGGGCCGGTGCCGCCGACCGGGACGGCGAGCTGCCCGCGGCCGATCTCGACGAGCTGCGTGACGCCGGCCTGCTGGGCCTGCTCGTGCCGACCCGGCTCGGCGGATTCGGTGGCGGCTTCGCCGACTGGGCGGACGCCGCCCGCGTACTCGCCTCGGCCAGCGGCGCGACCGCTCTGGTGCTGAACATGCACACGTCGGTGGTGGGCGCGCTGGCCCGGACGCCGGACGAACTCGCCCGGGCGATGGGCGCTCCGGAGTCGTTCTTCCTGGCCCGCGACCAGCTGCTGGCGCGCGCCGCGGCCGGGGACTTCATCGCCGTGGCGATGAGTGAGCGGGGTGCGGGCTCCCGGCTGTCCGCGTTGACGACCCGCTACCGGCACGAGGGCGACGGCTATCGGATCAGCGGGGTCAAGGCGTTCTGCTCGGGAGCGTCGCACGCGGACGTCTTCTTCGTCGCCGCCCGCGCGGCGCAGGCCAGCCCGGCCGATCCGGCTGGTCTGCTCGACCCGTCCACCCCGTCCACCCCGTCCACCCCGTCCACCCCGTCCACCCCGTCCGGCTCGCCTGGACCGGCCATGGTCAGTCATTTTCTCGTGCCTCGTGGTCCCGGGGTGAGCGTCGAACCGAGCTGGGACTCGCTCGGTATGCGGGGCACCGGCAGCCACGACGTGCGCTTCGACGTGTGGGTTCCGGCGCAGGCGCTGGTCGGTGGCGTCGCCGGGCTGAGCCTGCTGGTCGCGCGGGGGATGCCGCAGTGGCTGGTCGCCTCCTACGCGGCCGTCTACGCCGGCGTGGGCCGAGCCGTGTTCGACGCCGGGGTCGAGCACATCCGCACCCGGCGTGGCACCGGGACGCCACCCGGCCTCGCCGGGCTGCCTGCCGTGCGGGCCCGGTTCGGGCAGGCGGACGCCGCGCTGGCCGCGCTGGACGCCGTGGTCGACGAGTGCGCGCGCCGGGTCGACGCCGATCCCGGCAGCGACCTGACAAACCGGTGGGTGTGGCGGGCCAAGCTGCTCGCCGGGCGCACGGCGCAGGACGTCGCGGCCTCGATCGTCGAGGCCTGCGGGACCGCGGTCACCCGCCGTGGTCATCGGCTGGAACGGCTCTACCGCGATGCCCGCTGCGGTTCGCTGCAACCCGCGACGAGCGATGTCTGCGCGGACTGGCTGGGCGTCGCGGCGCTCGGCGGCGACCCGGAGGCCGACGCGAGTGTGGCCCGGTGGTGACCGCCGGGCCCCGCTCCGCGGCAGTGATCACCGGCATGAGCGCGGCCTTCCCCGGATCTTTTGACCAGCAGAGCCTGTGGGACGAGGTCTTCGCGCACCGCTACCAGGGTGACGGACTGGCCCGCCGGCTGTTCCTCGGCGCGGGCGTGCGCACCCGCCACGGCGTGGTGGATCCGCGCCAGGAGGACATCAGCGCCTGGTCGACCGCGGCCCGGATGCGCCGCTACGTGGACGAGGCCGGGCCGCTGGGCCGCCAGGCCGTGCGCGGTGCCCTGGCGGACGCCGGGATCGGCGCCGCGGAGCTGGGTCTGTTCGTCGTCGTGTCCTGCACCGGTTACGCGACACCGGGCCTGGACATCCAGCTAGCCCGCGACCTCGGCATGCCGCCGTCGGTGCGTCGGCTGCTGGTCGGCCACATGGGCTGCTACGCCGCGATCCCGAGCCTGGGAACGGCGGCCGACTTCGTCCGGGCCCGTGGGCTGCCCGCGCTCGTGCTCTGCGTGGAGCTGCCCTCCCTGCACGTCCAGCCGGCGCAGGCGCACCGCGATCTGGAACAGGTCGTCGCGCACGCCCTGTTCGGCGACGCCGCCGCGGCGATCGTCATCGTTCCCGACGCCACCCACGGCCTGGAGGTGCTCGACACCACGGCCGCGACCGCGCCCGCCACCGAGGACCTGATGAGCTGGCACGTCACCGACCACGGCTTCCGGATGGGCCTGTCCCCGCGGGTGCCCGACCTGCTCGCCGCACACGTCGGGGCGGCGACGGCGGCGCTGCTGGCCCCGATCGCGGCGTCGCTCACCGACGTCGAGGGCTGGGCCGTGCATCCCGGCGGTCCGCGCATCATCGACGTCGTCGAGCAGCGCCTGGGTCTGCTGCCGGCGCAGACCGAGGCGACCCGGGACACCCTCGCCGCCCGGGGCAACTGCTCGTCGGGCACCGTCCTGCTCGTCCTCGACCAGCTCCGCCGGGACCTCACCCCCGACGCGACCGTCGTCGCGATGGCGTTCGGCCCCGGCCTGACCCTCTGCCTCGCCCTGCTCCGCCACCGCCAGCCCGGAGCCCACCCGGTCGGGCCCTGATGGATCATCGTGCGACCCCGGGCGGCGGTCAGCGGTCAGGTGGTCAGCGGTCAGGCGGTCAGGGTGACCACGAGCGGGCCGGCCTGCGGGCGGTACAGCAGGAAGTTCGTCGTACGGTAGGTGCGCTTGCCGAATACGTCGCAGCGCACCTGGGCGGTCGCGGTGCCGGGGAGCTGCGGGTTGCCGAAGACGATCGAGAAGCGCCCGCCGACGCCCGTCGACGCGCCGTGTGACTCGCCGCCACCAGTGATCAACAGCGACTCGGCCGATCCGACCTGGCAGCGGACGGTTCCGGTGACCTGCAGGGGGTTGTTGATGGTGCCCGCCATCGCCGACGTTGCCATCGGAACAATGGTCAGGGGCGCTCCGATCCCGACAACCAGGGCAACGGCCTTGAGCCTCGAAACTCCTCGCACGACGCACCTCCGAAGCATGTCAACGACATGGCACGCCAGGTGTACCCGGAGTCACTCAAGGTAATCAACTGCTGTCGATATGGCGCGGAATGGGAGGGGTGGCCGTCACGCGTCGGCGTGGCAGCAGACCTCCAGCTCCATGCCGTCGGGGTCGCGGAAGAACAGGGACCATTCGGATCCGAGCCGCTGGATCTCGCCGGTGTCGGCGCCCAGCTCGCGCAGCCGGTCCCGGGTCTTCTCCAGGGTGGCCAACGAGTCGACGGCCAGACCGAAGTGATCGATCGGCCCGCGTCCGCCCGGGCGTCGGCGCTCCCAGGCGCTGCCTTCGGCCGCGGCCTCGAACACGTTGAGCGCGGCACCCCCGCCGAGATCGAGGATCACCAGCCGGGGATGATCCTCCCGCGCGGCCATCTCGAACGTGACCTCCGCGCCGAAGGCATCGGTGTAGAACCGGATGGCCCGGTCGACATCGGCCGTGATCGTGGCCACGTGGTTGAAACCCGTCGTGATCGGCATTGCTACCTCTCTCCTGCCCGGTTGCCGACCGCCTGCCGGTCGCGCCTCCAGCCTGGCCGACATCGCCGCGGGCAGGGCGTGTTCCCGGCAATCAACCCCGCCGAGCGAGGTGCGCGAGCTCCCGGCTGCGCTCCTGGCGCGGTGCTGTATCGGCACGGCGGAGCGGGGATGCTGGCGGCTAACGGGTGAGGGCGGTAACGGTCAGATCGTGCTGGGTGGGGTCCATACATCCCTCGTTGTGCACCGCATGGGTATCGGCGTAGGGAACCGTCAGCGCGGCCAGGCCGGCGGGCGGGTAGATGCGCAGGGCGGCGATGGCGGCCAGCTGGCCGGGCTGTCGGCAGCCGCCCATCACGGCCGCGGTGTGGGCGATGACCACGGTCGAGGTGGCGTGCTGCCCAGGGCTGAGCATGATCGCGCCGAGTGCGGAGCCCACCCGGTCCGCGGCGGCACCGATCTGTCGTCCGGTGCCGTCGACGACCGATACGCCGGGGAAACCGCCTGTCACGCAGGACCGGGCGCTGACATTGGTGAGGACCAGGTCCATGCCCGTGTGGTACATGGCGCCATTGCCGTTCTCGACGGTCGCTCGCAGGTCGGAGGTGCGACATCCCCCTGGCTCGGTCCCGCTGGCCCGGGTCGGGGTGGTCCCGGGGCGCGGGACGGGGACCGCTGCTGTGGGCGTCGGGCCCGGGGTGGGGAGTGTTTTCGTCGACGTCGATACCGAGGACGCGGGCGGCCCGGCCGGGGCGAGGCGAGCGGGACTGCTCGATGTCGCTCTGGTGGCACAGCCGCAGGTGGCGGCGAGCGAGAGGGCTGCTGCGAGCGATCCCGCCGCTACGTTCCACTGCGGCCGGGTTGACCGTCGTTTCATGCCGGTGCTCCAGATTCACGGGGAAGACCATGGTCACGTTGTGTAGCTGTCGTTGTCATTGAGTCAGCATCGTGTCGTGTCGATGGGTGGTGTACCGACTGTTCGTCGGCTCCCGTGGTGACCTAGGTCCCAGGCCGGTGGGCCGGTGGGCCGGCGTGAGCGCGTCGGTGATGTCGAGGTACGTCGTGGCGGGTCAGCGGGAGGCCGCGGGCCAGAGCACCGCGTGGCTGTCGCCGGTGGCGAGGGTGGCCGAGCCGGCGACGTCGCCGCGCAGGTTGATGCTCGTGGCCTTGGCGTCGTGACCACCGGGCAGGACCGGCAGGGTCGTGATCAGCCCGTTGTCCCAGCGGAAGGCCCGCTCATCGCCACCTGGCAGGGTGGCGATGCCGGCGACCTGCCCGCGCCCGTTGATCGCGACGGGCCGGGTGGAACCACCGCCGAGTCCGCCCAGGTCGGTACGTCGGCCGTCGTACCAGACGAAGCCGTGTGCCGGGACGGTCCCGCGGTATCCCGCGACGAGAACCTGGCCACGGTCGTTGACCGCGACCGCCCGGCTCTCGGTGTCGTTGCCGCTGCCGAGGTCCACCATCCGACCGGAGCGGACGCTGAACGCGTGGATGGCACCGGACGGGGTCTCGCTGTACCCGACGACCTGACCGACATCGTTGACGTCGACGGCGTAGCTGTTCGCCCCGCCGAGCGTCCCGAGGTCGATGGGGCGGCGGCCGATCCACATGGTGGCGTGCTGTGCACCGCCGGCCGTGCCGGACGCGCCGACGATCACGCCGGCCAGGTTCACCGCGGACGCGCTGCTGTTCTGGCCACCGGGGAGAGTGCCCAGGTCGTGCATCCGGCCGGCGGAGTACACGAAGGCGTGATCATGACCGTCGCCGCCGTTGGTGGTACTCGAACCGACGACGATGCCGGCGGCGTTCACGTCGACGGCCCGGCTGTCGTAGCCCGACGGGTACCGGGAATCGCCGCCGAGGTAGCTCAGCAGAGTCACCGTGCCGTTCCTGTACACAAAAGCCTGGTGGTTGTAGTGCGCCTCGGTCGAGCCGACGACCACGCCCGCGTTGTTCACCGCGGAGACCGTGCCGGACACCGGAATGACGGTCGCCGTGCCGTTGCGCCAGACGAAGGCCGCGGCGGAGTACGGCAGAACGTACTCGTGGCCGGCGAGAATGCCCGAGTCGCTCACGTCGGCTGCGCTGCCTCCATGACCTTCCGGGACGACTCGGCCGATATCGATGACGGTGGCGGTCGTAGGCGATGCTTCGGCGAAGGCGACTTCGGCTGCGCCGGCGAACGTCACCAGACCGGTGGCGGCTGCCAGAGCTGTCGCGAGCGCAAGACGGAATCTGGTGGTGTGCATGATGCGCACCTTCCTGCTGGCTGCCGGGACCGGGGACGGGCCGGAAGCCTTTGCCTTCGAACGCGGCCAGGCGAGGCGACCGGCGGTATTACGAGCCCAGCATGTTCCGTCCTGCGCGGAATGGCTTCTGGCGGAAGGTGTGTACTGATGGTAGGAAAGTCCTGTGAGGAAAGGTCCCGCGGGGCCGTCAGGTCAGCCCTAGCTGGTCCTTTCCCTGCTTCGCTCCCGGCGCCAGGCGTGGTGGGTGCGCCGGATCGGTCCGGCGTGCCTCGTGGGCGGTGACGGCGGCCCGCATGGTGGGGAAGATCATTTCTGGGCCTATGGCGGTGGTGAGCCCGTAGGCGTCGAGGTCGTCGAGGAGATCCTGTTTGACGTGCGCGAGGCCGAAGGTGATGCCGCGTCTGGTCAGCTCGGCGCGCAGGTCCTCGAGTGCGTCCAGGGCGGTGATGTCGACTTCGACGATCGCTTCGACGTTGAGGACGAACCAGTCGACCGGGTCAGTGGATCTGCGCAGCGCGGCGAGGGCTCGATGCCGGAAGTTCTGCGCGTTGGCGAAGAACAGCGGCGAGTCGTACCGATAGGCGAACAGTCCGGGGACGGTGTGTGCGTTCGGGTAGTCGTCGACGTCGTGCATGCCGTCGAGGCCCGGGACCCGGCCGAGAACGGCGTCGTGGGGCCGGGCGACCCGAGCGAGCAGGTCGAGCAGGGAGACGCCGATGGCGATGAGGATCCCGTAGCTGATGTCGAACACGAGTACCCCGGCGGTGGCGAGCAGCGCGAGAAGGAGCTCGCTGCGGCGGAACGAGGCGAGCCGACGGAACCCCTTGAGGTCGATGAGGCGGATCGCGGCGAAGATGACGAGCGCGCCCAGGGTCGCCAGGGGGAACATCGCCAGCGCCGGGCGCAGGAACGCCAGGGTGCCGACGACCGCGCCGACCGCGATGAGGGAGTAGACCTGCGTGTTCGCACCACCGGCGGCGGCGAGGGCGGTGCGGCTCCCGCTGCTGGAGACGGGAAGTCCCTGGGCGCTCCCGGCGCCGATGTTCGCCGCTCCCAGCGCCAGCAGCTCGCGGTTGGGACGGACCGTGTGGCCGTGGCGGGCGGCGAACGCGCGGGCGGTCAGCATGGTGTCGGTGAAGCCGACGAACAGCACGCCCAGTGCGGCGGGCGTGACCCGCGCAAGGTCCGTCGGGGCGGGCGGATGCCAGCCGGGTAGCCCAGCCTGGATGGTTCCGACGACGCGCAGTCCGTGCGCGTCGAGGCCGGCCGCCGCGACCACGGTTGTTGCCAGCGCAACCACGAACAGCGGTCCCGGTAGGTGGGGGACCCGCCAGGCCAGCAGAAAGAGCAGGGCCAGGGAGACAGTCGCGAGCGCCACCGTCGGGCCGTGCGCGTGGGGGAGACCGTGAGCGAACGAGCGCAGTTCCTCGTAGAGGTCGTCGCCATCCACCGGTACCCCGGTGACCTTGCCCAACTGTCCAACGATCATGATGATGGCGACACCGGCAAGATAGCCGACCAGGATCGGCTGGGACAGCAGTTCGGCGATGACGCCGAGTCGGGCCAGTCCGGCGAGGATCGCGAAGGCGCCGGTCATGATGGCCAGGGCTGCGACGAGCCGGGCGTACCGGGTGGGGTCACCGCCGGCCAGGGGGGCGACGGTGGCGGCGGTCATCAGCGCGGTGGTCGATTCGGGGCCGACCGAGAGCAGCCTCGACGACCCGAGGAACGCGTAGATCACCATGGCGGGTGCGGCTGCCCACAGGCCCGCCACCGGCTGCACGCCCGCCAGTGACGCGTAGGCCATCACCTGGGGAATCAGGTACGCGGCCACGGCCAGCCCGCTCGCGGCATCCCCGCGCACCTGTGGCCAGGAGTACGCCGACGGAACAGACCCGCGCACGTGGCGATGTACGTGGATCGGGCACTTCCGCTGCTCGGCTTCAGGCGATCCTGGAACTCCCGCCGGGTGGGTGGGTCCGGGGTCGGTCCATGACACTAGGCGTGCAGGACGGCGACGGGGCAGGGGGCGTGCAGGACGCACTGGTGGGCGGTGGAACCGAGGACGAGTTCGGTGAAGCCGCCGCGACCGCGGGTGCCGACGACGAGGAGCTGGGCGTCCTGGGCGGCGAGCAGCAGGGCGCGGCTGGGGGAGTCGTCAACGGCGATCGGGTGGATGTCGAGGTCGGTGTCGTCGTCGAAGTCCACGGTGATGATGTCGGCGAGCAGCTGTTCGGAGCTCTGGCGCAGCGAGGTGAGGTAGTCGACGGGCGGGGCGAACGGGGTCATGTACGCGCGATAGGCGTTGATCAGGTAGAGCGGGACGTTGCGTTCTGTTGCCTGGTCGGCGGCCCAGCGGACGGCGGCCAGGCAGGGGTCCGAGCCGTCGACGCCGACCACGATCGGCCGCCGGTCTGGCGCGGCCGGGTCGTTGGTGTCGCGGACCACGACGACTGGTCCGGTGTGCTCGTGCAGCAGCTGGTGGGCGACGGAGCCGGCCAGAACCCGGTGGACGAACCCTGATCCGCGGGTGCCGATCACCGTCATGGCGGCGTTCTTGGCCTCGTTGACGAGGGCGTCGACGGGGTCCTGCTCGACGACGACCTGGTGGAGTTCGACGGGTGGGTCGGGCATGGGCACCCGGGCGACGGTGCGATGCAGGGTCTGTTCGGCGGCCTTGGTCAGGCCCAGGTAGTCGGCGTTGACCGCGGCCTGGTAGACCCCGCGGGGCAGGCCGTCGGCGGTCCAGCCCAGCAGCGCGGTGACGGGTCGGTGCTCGAGCTGGGCAGTTGTGTAGGCCCAGCGCAGGGCCGCCTCGGATCCGGTGGAACCATCAATGCCGACGAGAATGCGCTGTCTGCGCTCCGTGCTCATGCCTGCGGCCTCCAGCTCTGTCAATCGCTCGTTGCGGTGAACCTGGCGCAGCTCATCATCCAGCGGGCTGGCCGGATGCCGGAATGGCAGAGGGCACCTTCAGTGCGGGTCCTTCGGCCTGTGTCGATATGTCGGTTGCCTGGTCCCGCTCGACTGTCATGACCTGGGAGAGTAATCGATGGCTGGCGAGATCAAGAATTTCGGGAAAAAGGGAGGAAGGCCGATGCGCATGCCCTGGCAGGACCTTCTTCCTGCCGAATTGGGACCATTGGCCATCTCGGTGCAAGTGTGGATGGGAACACCAAAGGTGGACCTAATGGTCGAGGAGGCGGAAGTCATGAAGGCCATCTTTGTCGCGCCACAGACCCCGGTTGAGTCGGCGCTTGCCCACCGCAGGCCGCCGGTGCCGGTGCCGGCTGGCCCGGCAGCCGCCGAATCCGCCCGGCCGCCGGCCGTGGCAGCAACCGACCCCGTCACGGCTGCGACCGGTCAGTCCGAGCCCGCGAGGACACCGACTGGCCCGGTGCGGGCGATCACCATCGTGGTGCGCCATCCCGCCCTGAACCTCACCGCGACGATGGTGGCCGCCGAGGTGGCGATCGGTGCCGTGGCGGTGGCAAGGCAGCTGGCGCGCCGCGGTCCGGCACCGCGGGCCTACGTCCGGATGGGCCCAGGCGGCTGGGTGAGCCTGCGTGGGGGCAGCGTCCGCACCCGTGGCGGCCCGCATCGGACCGGGCATGGCCATCGGCACCCGGTGCCCGGCTGGTTGCGCGGGAGGCGGACCAGATGAGCAGGTCGCGAGTGACGGTCATGGTGCTCGGCGGGCTCCTGCTCGCCCTGGCTGGATGCGGCCGAGGTTCCTCGGGGCGTGGCGTCGCGGTCGAGACCCCGCCGGCCTCACCGCAGACGACCTCGGCTTCGCCCTCGGTTGCGGCCACCCACCCGCCGTCGCGGCCCACAGGCCGGACGAGCACCCCGTCCCCGACCGGGAAGCCGACAACCGCCGCCTGGTCGGTCGCGCCACGGCATGTCGGGTCCACGCTGCCGGGCAGCTCGACGGTGGTCGCGCTGCGTGCTGCCCACAACGCCGGAGGCGACGACTTTGACCGGTTGGTGATCGAGTTCCGTGGCGGTGTTCCGGGTTACGACGTGCGCTACGTGCCCGAGGTGCGCTCGCCCGGTCGGGGTGAGGTGGTTGCGCTGCCCGGCCGGGCATGTTTGGAGGTGGTGTTGTTCCGGGCCGTGGCCCACGACCAGGCCGGCAGCTCGACGCTGCGCACCCCGCGGTCCGGCGGTGGCCTGCCCACTGTCGTGCAGTACCGGATGACCGGCGACTACGAGGGGTACGTCCACCTTGGCCTGGGTGTCAGTGACCGGGTTGGTTTCCGGGTGCTCGAACTGGCGAACCCACCGCGGCTGGCCATCGACCTCGCGGGCTGATTCCCTGCGGTTGATTCCCTGCGGTCCGGGCGGACGACGCCGACATCGAGGAGCGGTGGGTTCCACCGTCTCGCGGTGTCTGGCATATGCGGGCCGCCCGGTCGCGGCGGTACGCGAGGAGCCGACCGAATCTCGATGACCGATATCCGAGACAAAGGAGGATCGTCTGGCTCGTTGTTCCGCTCGCTTCCTCGTTCCCCCGGCGCGGGTGAGGACGAGGTCACGGCCCCCTACCCCGACGGCGTTCTGGAGATCCGTGTGCGGGTGGACGCCGACCAGGCAATGAACACGACCCGCGCATCGCGGTGCAGCGGGCTGAGCGTCGTCGCAGCCGTCGGACCGGGAGCTGGTTACTTTCCCCGGTTCCCGGTCCGACGGCGTCGGGAACCTTCGAAGGAGAAGCAGTGATGGCTGGGATTGTGGTCGGATATGACGGATCGGCCGATGCCGGCGCAGCCCTGGAGTGGGCGGTGCGGGAGGCCTGGATGCTGCGGGTACCGCTGACCGTGCTGCTCGCCTGGGATCGCGGGCATCTGCCGTCGGCCCTGGCACGGGCGGTGGAGGAGGAAGGCGAGCAGGCAACCGAGGAAGCGGTCCTCCGGGTTCTGCACACCGCGGTCGAGCGTGCGGCCGGCCAGCGACGGCCGGCGGAGCTGATCGAGAAAGTCGAACACGCGGATGCGGCCCGAGCGCTGCTGCAGGCTACGGCCGGAGCGGACATGCTGGTTCTGGGGCTGCACGGCGCCAACCGCAAGCAGCGCCTGCTGGCCGGCAACGTCGCCGACATCTGCCTGCACCGGGCGACCGTGACCACAGTGGTGGTGCGCGCCGGCCATCTGGACCAGAGCGGGCCGGTGGTGGTCGGGGTCGACGGCTCCGCGGCATCGATCCAGGCACTGCGGCTGGCCGCCGGCCGGGCCCGGGCGCGGGGGGCTGCCCTGCGGGTCGTGCATGCCTGGACGCCCGTCCCCGCCATCTATGCCGGCACCAACGGCTTCGACGAGCCGGTGTTCGAGAAGGCCGCCAATGTTCTGCTGGAGCACTGCGTCGACCAGGTCCGGGAGGAGACGCTCGGCCTGCACGTCGAACCGGTGCTGGTCAGGGACAGTCCGGCCCGCGCCCTCATCCGCCAGTCGATCAACGCGGGTCTGCTCGTCGTCGGCTCACATGGACACGGCGCGCTTGCCGAGATGCTGCTCGGGTCGGCCAGCCATCACTGTGTGCACCATGCGGCCTGCCCCGTCGCCGTCGTCCGGGCCACCGACGAGGCGCATGCGACCGGCTCCGGCTGACTCAACCGCCGGGTCGGTCCTGCGCCCCGGAGCTGAAGCTGTCAGACCACACCGCCTTCGCCCCGCTCTCACCGATCCGGACGACCTGCACCACCGAGCCCACCGCCGCGACGATGGTGAGCACGGCGATGGCGATCGTGATGGCTCCGTGGATCGGCCGCCCGGCCTGCGAACGCGTCTGGCCGTCCGGGCTGGCGGTCGCCGGTGCGGCGCGACGCTGCAGCAGCCAGAGCGCGGCTGCCAGGACGAACAGGACCAGCACCCATGGCAGCAGCGCGTCGCCGAGCTCGGTGTGCCGGCGGACCAGCGGGGTCGAGGGCACCCGGGCCTCAAGCCACTCGCCGGCGTGGGTGGTCAGCGGAACGCTGACGAGCGCGACGAGGGCGGCCACCGGTGTGGCCGCTCCCAGACGACGGCGAGCGGCCGGCCACACGGCCGAACCGACGGCCATGGCCGCGGCCAGCGGCACCAGCACCACGACCACGTGCACCAGCAGGGCGTGCGCGGGCAGCCCACGAATCTCGGTTGGTCCCACGAAGGTCCACCCATCTCCGCGCGGGAGTCGCCCAGCGAGCCGCGCCAGTCCGGTCGGGACGACGCCGCACCCGGCCGGGCGCGGCGTCTACTACTTGAATAGTAATACTACTCGAGTAGTAGGCGGGATAGGATCGGCCGGTGAGCGGGGAACCCAGATGACGGGCGGGTCCGGCCGGCGGGAGGCTGGGCAGCTCGAGAACGCCCTGCTTGCCGTTCTGTGGGCGGCGCCGACGGCGCTGAGCTCGGCCCAGGCCCAGCAGGGGCTGCGCGAGCAGGGCCTGGACCTGGCCTACACCAGCGTCGCGACCACCCTGACCCGCCTGCACGCGAAGGGGCTGCTCGAACGCTCCTCGGTCGGCCGTACCTACGTCTACACGCCCAGCGGGCGGGCGGCGCAGGAAGCCGCGGCGCGGATGCGGTCCCTGCTCGGCGGCGGTCGGGCCCGCGCCGTGGTGCTCAGTCATTTCGTCGACGGCCTCGAACCGGACGACGAGGCGACGCTGCTCGAGCTTCTGCGCCGGGCGGAGGCGGATCCCGGCGGACAGGCGGGTGAGACCCCCTCGCGACCGGGTGGAGCCGTGGCGGGCGGACACAGTGCGGACAAGGCCGAGCGGCCAGGTTCCGGATCCGACAACCCATGAGGGACGCGCAGTGAGGTACGACGTGCAGTGAGGTACATGGTGTGGCTGCCCCTGCTCGGCAACATCGTGATGGCTGCGGGACTGCCCGCGTTGGCCCGTCAGCTGCCCCACCGGCGTGGTTACGCGGCCGTCACGACAGTCTCGGTCCTGGGCGCCAGCTGCTGGCTGTGGTCGCTTGTCCTGCTCGCCGCGGTCCTCGCCGACCGGCTCGCCTATCTGGACTCCAGCAGTGGGCTCGTCGGCGCACCGGCCGCCCTGCGGACGGTCCCGCTGCTGCTCACCGTCATCGCGGCCGGCGTCCTGCTGGTCACCATGATCAGAACGAGTCTCCTCGGTGCGCGTCACATCCGCGAACTGGTGCACGCCGAGCGGCTCGCCCGGCTGCCCTTCGCCGGCGACGTCATCGACCTGCCCGACGCGGATCCGCGGGCATGCGCCGTCGGGGGGCTGACCGGCGGCCGGATCGCGATCACCAGCGGCCTGCGGCGCTGTCTGACCGAGGACGAGCAGGCGGCCGTCCTTGCCCACGAACGAGCTCACCTGGCCGGCGGCCACCACTGGTACCGCATGGTGGCCGCCTGGTGCGGCGCCGTCTGCCCCCTGCTGCATCGCCTGCCGGGACTGGTCGAGCAGAGCTGCGAACGGGCGGCTGACGAGGCGGCGGCGCTCGCCATCGGTGACCGGCGGCTGCTCGCCCGCGCGCTGGGCAAGGCCGCCCTCGCGGCGGCGCGTGCCCAGCAGCAGACGCCCGCGTCAGGGGGGAGCCCCGCCTTCCTGCACGGCGGTGTCCCCGACCGGATGGCGGCGCTGCTCGAAACCCCCCCTGCCCTGACGCGCGCCCCGGTTCTGTCGGCGACCACGTGTGTGGCGACGGTCGTGGTCATGGTGGTGGCCGCGGTGCACGCCAGCATCGACTGCCTGGCACTGTTGCAACACTGATCTGCACCCCGAGGGTGGGCGGACCGCGTAGTCTCGGCGCCATGGGCGTGATCAGTGTCTTTCTCCTCGACGACCACGAGATTGTCCGTAACGGGCTGCGCCAGACGCTGGAGCGGCATGAGGACATCGAGGTTGTCGGCGAGGCCGGGCTGGTGGCGGAGGCACTGCGGCGTATCCCGGCGTTGCGGCCGACCGTGGCGATTCTGGACGGTCGGCTTCCGGACGGCAGCGGGATCGACGTGTGCCGGGAGATCCGGTCGGAGTTCCCGGACATCGCGTGTCTGATCCTCACGTCCTATGACGATGACGAGGCCCTGTTCTCCGCCATCATGGCCGGCGCGGCCGGTTATGTGCTGAAGGAGATCCGGGGCAATGATCTGGTTGGCGCGGTCCGCACCGTCGCGAGCGGGCAGTCACTGCTGTCTCCGTCGGTCACGCGCCGGGTGCTGAGCCGGCTGCGAGAGGGGCCGCGGGAGGACCCGGTGCTCGCACCGTTGAACCCGCGGGAACGCGAGATCCTCGGTCTGATCGCCGAGGGGCTGACCAACCGGCAGATCGCGGGGCGGATTCACCTGTCCGAGAAGACGGTGAAGAACTACGTGTCCGGCATTCTGGACAAGCTCGGCCTGACCAGCCGTACCCAGGCGGCCGTCATCGCCTACAAGCATCTCGGCGGCGAGCTGCCGTCGCAGTAGCCGTTGCGCGGGCCCGCCGTTAGCGGGGGCCGCCGTTAGCGGGGGCCGCCGTTAGCGGGGGCCGCCGTTCCGGGGCCGCCGTTCCGGGGCGCAGCCCGCGCAGGGGCACGGTCCGTCACAGGGGCACGGCCCAGCGCAGGTGGGTGCCGCCGCCGGCCGGCGCTGTGACGGTGAACGTGCCGCCGAGGGACTCGGCGCGGGTGCGCAGGTTGTCCAGTCCGCTGCGCCGGGTTGTTTCCGACATGCCGACACCGTCGTCGATCACCTCGATGATCAACTGATCGTCGGCGATCCGGACGGCAAGCTCGACCGAACGTGCCCGGGCGTGGCGGGTGACGTTGGACAGTGCCTCCCGCGTGACCGCATAGGCATGCTCGGCGAGGTTCGCGTCGACCACACTGTTGATCGGCCCGGTGTAGCGGACGGTCGGGACGAACCCGAGGCCGGGCCGGGCGTCGTCCACGATCTTGTCGATGGCGCCGCGTACCCCGCCGCCCCGGGCGGCGCCGGTCGGCCCGGGCCGCAGTTCGAAGATCGTCCGGCGGATGTCCCTGATGGTTGCGTCGATGTCCTCGACGTAGGTGGCGAGCCGGCCGGCGTTCGTCGGGTTCTCGTACTGGGCCAGATCCTGCAGACCGAGCGCTATGGCGAAGATGCGCTGGATGACGTGGTCGTGCAGGTCCCGGGCGATCCGCCCACGGTCGTCGGCGACCAGGAGCCGTTCGCGGTCGGCCCGGGCCTGGGCCAGTTCGAGCGCGACCGCGATATGGCCGGCGCAGGTGGCCGCCAGGTCCAGGTCGAACTCGGTGAACGCCGGCCGGCCCTGGTCTCGGCCCATCAGCAGCACGATCGCCCGCTGGTGCCGGGGGCCGGGCAGCGGCAGAACCATCAGCGAGGCCGTGTCCCTGCCCCGTTCCAGGTCGGAGGCATCGAGCTGGGGGTCGTCGACCAGAATCGGACGCCGTTCGGCCAGAGCCTGGCCGACGAGCGTGCCGTCCCTGGCGATGGCGGCTCCGAGCGGATTCGGCTCACCGGCACCGAGCGCGACCGCAAGGCGGGCTGTCCGGCCGGTCCGGTCATCATCGCCGCCCTCCTGGGTGGCCGCCGAGGCGGTCACGACCGCGCAGTACTGGGCCTCGCCGACCGCGCGCATCCGGTCGGCGACCAGTTCCAGGGGAGAGGCGGTCCCGGTTATCAACAGCCCGACGAGCTCGGCGGCGGTGCTCATCCACTGGTGCCGTGCCTGGGACTCCTGGAACAGACGGGCGTTCTCGATCGTCACCCCCGCATGGGTGGCCAGGGCCAGGACCAGCTCCTCGTCCTCCGCGGTGAACGGCTGGCCGTCGCGCCGGTCGGTCAGATAGAGATTGCCGAACACCTCGCCGCGCACGATGATCGGCACGCCGAGAAACGTGCGCATCGTCGGATGCCCCGGTGGGAAGCCGACCGCGTGCGGGTCCCGGGCGATGTCCTCGGCCCGGCGGGGCCGCGGGTCGTCGATCAGGGCGCCGAGCAGCCCCTGGCCGGTGGGCAGGTGCCCGATCCGTTCGGGTGCGCCCGGATCCATGCCGACGTGGATGAACTCCTCCAGCCGTCGGCGGTCCGGGGTGAGTACTCCGATGGCGCCGTAGTGGGCGTTCAGCAGCTCGCAGGCCGCCTCCACGATCAGCCGGAGCAGCACCGGCAGCCGCAGATCCATAGTGATCATTCGGGTGGCGCGCAACAGGCCCCGCAGCCGGCCCTGGGTGGCGAGCACGTCCTGCGCCCGTTCCACCAGCTGGGTCAGCAGGTCGTCCAGCTCGAGCCGGGCGACCGAGGGAAACGTCAGACCGGCTTCGGGAACATCCTCGCCGGGAGCTCTGGCCGCAGGCCCGGTGGGGAGAGCGGACGCGCTCACCCCACCGACGCGGACGGAATCGTTGTTACGGTCGCTCACCGGCACCCCGAGTGCATGTCGCAGCAGGACTGCGGATCGCCGATGATGATAGGGCCGCCTGCCGCCCAAGGACATGTTTGTGTGTCTTCGGACCGGGCGGGCATCGCGGTGTCGACGTCCACCGAGCGTGGCTGGGGGCGCGGAGACCGGCGGTGGTCCTCTCGCCGCAGGCGAGGACTCGGGTGATGAGGACTCGGGTGATGAGAACTCAGGTGAGGAGTCTGCGTGCGGTCCGCAGCGTCTGCGCCACCGGCGCGGTCGTGGTGACGGTGGTGGCCTCGGGCCACGGATCGGCTCTGCGGGCCAGCTCCGCCAGCACCGGGACGGTCGCGTCGGACACTCCGCCGTCACCACCCCGGGCCTCGTCCCCGCCGCTGGGGCCGTGGAGCCCGTCGAACGTGTCCATGGCGGTGCCGCTGCCGGCTGCGCGGGCGGCGAGGCGCGCGGCGATGCGGGTGCGGGCGATCTCCGGTGCCACGGCGCAGCGCAGTTCGATGAGGTCGGCGGCGGCGGCGAGGGCACAGCGCGTGGCCTGTCGCCGGTGCCTGCGGCTTCCCCAGGAGGCGTCGAGGATCACCGACTCGCCGCGTTCGAGAGCGACGCCGGCGCGGCGGATCAGCTCGGTGTAGACGGCGTCGGTCAGCTTCGCCCGGTAGATGCCCTCGCCGGGTGCGGCCGGGGCAGGGGTGGTGGCCGCCAGCCCGGCCAGCTCCTTGCGGATGACGTCGGAGCGCAGCACCGTCCAGCCCTCGGCGGCGCCCAGGCCGGCGGCCAGCGTCGACTTTCCCGATGCCGGCAGGCCGCCGAGCAGGACGAGGCGCGTGCGCCCGTGCCGCAGCCGGGACAGCGCGAGCGTGGCCAGCGCCCGGGCCTGCCCGGTGGCGTCCGCGTCTCCCTGCGCGGATCGGATGCACGCCACCTTGCAGCGGACGAAGGCCCGGTAGGCGACGTAGAAGTCCTCCAGTGACCGGGGATGGGTCTCGCCCGAGAACTCCCGGTAGGCCGACATGAAATGGTCGGCCAGGTCGCGGCGGCCGAGGCGTTCCAGGTCCATCGCCAGAAACGCCACATCGGCCAGCACGTCACCGGCGCGCAGCCGCTGGTCGAACTCCAGACAGTCCAGGACCCGCGGACCGTCATCCAGGCAGAACACGTCGTCGGCGAGGAGGTCACCGTGGCCGTCCCGGACCAGGCCGCCCTGTTGACGCTGGGCCAGCAGGGCGCCACGCCCGTCGAGGTACCGCCCGGCCAGACGGCCGATCTCGGCCACCTTCTGCGCCGGTAGCTGGTCCCCGAGAAAGGGGGCCACCCCGGCCAGCCCCTCGGCCCACAGGGCACGCAGGGTGTCCACCCCGCCGAACGCGCTGATCTGTGGCGACGTGTCACAGCGGGCATGCAGGGAGGCGATCACCCGCGCCGTGTCCCGGAGCGCACCGGTCACGTCCGCGCCCGAGGCGACCAGCGCGGACAGGCGACGCGAGGCGGGCAACCGGCGCATCACCACCATGTGGTCGCACAGCTCGCCGTCGGGCCCGGACACGTCGGCCACTCCCAGGTAGACGTCCGGTGCCAACCGCCGGTTGAGCGCCACCTCCGCCCGGCACGCCGCCAGCCGTGCCTCGCGGGTCCGGAAGTCGAGGAAACCCAGGTCCGCCGCTTTCTTGACCTTGTAAACCCGATCGCCCAGAAAGATCAGAACCGAGGTGTGCGTCTCCACCACGGCCGGCGGTGACGCGGACGCCAGGCTCATGCCGCCGGCCGGTCCGGGGTTCCCGGCCGGCACCGCGGCGGCGGGCGCCGAAGCTGTGCTCGGCACGATCTGCGTGGTCATGGGTCCAGCCTTCCCTGCTGATGAACGACCGGAACAGCCCGTGGACGTCCGATCCGCGGGTGACCATCCGCCGCCGAACCTGGGTCACCGGTCATCTCGGCACCGTCCCGTGAACGTTCGTCAGGGCCACCAGGCCGGGATCGCCCGGTGTACCACCGCCACCCATGCCGTAGCGGCGCGTGGCGCCGGCCGGGACGAAAACCTGGGCCCCACGGCGGGCCGCCGGCCGCGCAGGCCCGGGCACGACGACGGCATGACCGACTGCGGGCGCCGTCGGTCGAGCCGGCCGGGCCGCGACCCTGGCCAGTACGATCACGGCCTGGTCGTCGCGAGGCCGACCGGGGCTGTACGCGCCCACCTCGGCGAACAGCGCCGGCACGATCTGCTCGGGCGGCAGGGCGCGCAGCCGGTGGGCGAGCAGCGGTGACATCCCGAACTGGGTGCCGTGCTGGTCGCGAGCCTCGGTGATCCCGTCGGTGAACAGCGCCAGCCGGTCACCGACCGCCAGAGTCGTCGACCGGGTCGGCCACAGGTTCCGGCCGGCGAACAGATCGGACAGCACGGGTCCGCCCCCGGGCAGGACCTGCGCCGATCCGCATCCCTTGGCCCTACCGTCCTCGTCGGGCATGAACACGGGTGCCGGGTGTCCCGCGCTCGCGTACCGCACCCGGCCGGTGATCGGGTCGACGACGGCGACGAACGCGGTCGCGAACATCTCGCCCATGTCGCTGAGCGCGGCGATCTCGGTCAGCGCACGGGCGAGCACGTCGCCGGGGTCCAGGCCGCGCAGCAGTTCGCGGCGGATGGCCGAGCGCAGCACCGCGGCCAGGGCCCGTGCCTGGCCGTCGTGCCCGGCGGCGTCGCCGATGGTCACGGCGAGAGCGCCGCGGGGCAGGGCGACGACGTCGACCCAGTCCCCGCCAGCGCATCCGGGCACGGGTTCACAGCGCCACCAGGCCCGCAGCTGGGCCGGTCCCGCACCGGGGTGAGCATGTGCGCCGATCATCCGGTACTCCCGTCGGCTTGGGTCGGTCCGTGGTGGCTCTGACCTGCGTGCCACCTTGTCGGGTCCGGATGAGGTCGGACCGGGCCTGTCGGTGCCTCATGCTCCGTATCCCGGGTGCCGCGAGAAAGGGACCTTCGGCCTACGCCGACCGACCCATCCCGCCTGTGGCCTGCGGACTGTCAGGTGATCCTCATGCGTGTTCCGGCCGCGTCGCCGCCGCGTACGCATGGTCAGCATGGTCATGCGTTGCAGGTCGGCGTGCCGTTGGTCCACGGCGGGGGGGACCTCTGGTAGTCGCTGTGCACAGCGAGGAGGATCAGTGTTGGTCCCATGAGCTTCCGTGGCGCACGACGTACCCATCCCGTTGCTCCGGCTGCCGGGCATGAGGCCGCGCGGCCTCGACCGGCCGGGGGTCCGCCCGTCGGCCAGGTGACACCGATCGATGCGGCGACCCGGGCCTGCTGCTGCCCGAGCCAGCCGGTTGCCCGGGTTGTCCTGCCGCGGTCGGGCGACCGTGACGCGCAGGAGATCTTTCTGTGTGCCCATCACCTGCGCGCCAGCGCCGCCCGGCTGCGGGAGCTGGGCGCGCCGATCTACGACGAGCTCGGGCTGCCCGTGACCACCCCCGAGAAGATTTTCGTGGTTGTTCCTTCGCACGGGGCTGCCGATCGGAACGAGAAGGAAGGAGCATCATGCGCGCCGACGACGTCATGACAACCGAGGTGTACTGCGTGGGCCCGGAGACCTCGGTGAAGGAGGTGGCGACGCTGCTGCTTCGCCGGCATGTCCGCGGACTTCCGGTGGTCAACGCGGACGGCACCCTGGCGGGGATGGTCACCGAGGCGGACCTGCTCGCCATCGGCTGTGCACCGGACCCGCGCCGCCATGCCCGCCGTGATCTGATCGTGGCGGGCATGGCGGCGGACCATGTCGACGCCTCTGGTCGGTCCGAGGATCGGCGGATCGTCGCCGAGATCATGTCGACGCCTGTGGTGACGGCGAGGGCCGACGCCGACCTGGCCGATCTGGCGCGCATCATGCTGTCCCGCCATCTGACCCGGCTGCCGATCCTCGACGACCACAACCGGCTCGTCGGCCTGGTCAGTCGCCGTGACCTGGTGCGGCTGCTGGCCCGGACCGATGCGGACATCGCCGACGATGTGCGGCAGGTGCTTGTCGACTGGTGTGCCGAGGTCCCCCCGGCGATCTCGGTGGTCGACGGTGAGGTGACTCTGGCCGGGCCGGCGGCTGCCCTCCCCGACCTGCTGCTCGCCCTCATCCGCGCGATTCCCGGCGTCATCGCGGTCCACGTCCCCGCTCAGCCTCGCTAGTACCGAGTCGAAAATGACTCACCTCGGGGTGAGGCTGTCAGGGTGATCCGGCGGCCGACCTGTTGGAGCTGGTGGACGGTCTGTCCGGAAAACGTGTCTGCCGCCGGTGCCGGCGGCGTTCGTCGTTCGGGAGCACGACCGTTCGGGACCATGACCGTTCGGGAGCACGACATTGACGGACATTGACGGGAGAACCAGAAAGGCGACCAGGCCGAATAATCGGCCTGGTCGCCTTTCGTTTTCGTTCTACCGGTGGCGACCGGATGAGGTACGCCGATCAGGCCGGTGCCTGATCGGCGAGATCGAGAACCTCGGTGACCGGGCGGCGCCGGGTCGGCGGCAGCGGCTGCGCGGCCGGGTCCGGGTAGCCGATGCGAAGAATCATCTGGGCCGTTCCCATCCCGCCGGTGGCCTCGCGGACCAGCGCGCGGGTGGACTCCAGGTCGATCGCCTGGCCGAGGGGGGAGGCGGCCAGACCTGCGGCGGTCGCGACGACCAGGACCCGGGCCAACGCCCGACCGGCGTGCAGCCAGCTCGCCGGGCCGTCCCCGTCCGTGCCGAGCACGAGCACGCCGGGACGTTCGACCTGGGCTGCGTGCAGCTGCTGGCCGGCCTTGCCGACCACGTCGAAGTCGCGCAGGGAGAACTCCGACTGGCGTGGCTCCTCGCTGTCGACCACCACACCGCGGGGGACACCGTCGGTCGCGTCCGGGTCGGTGCGGCTCCAGTGGAGCAGCTCGGCCTGGTAGGCCGGGTCGTGGGTCTCGATCCAGTCCGCGTGGGCGAGCACCACCGACAGCTCCACCCGGGCCTCCCGGCTGGTCAGCGAGTCCAGCCAGCCGCCCTCCTCCTCGGCGGCCCGGCGCAGCCCGTGGATCACCTCGGCGGGCAGGTCAGCCGGGTCGAAGGGCCGCCGGTCGGTGTGCCGGTGGTGGACCGCGGTGGCAAGCGCGAGGTCCCCCGGCGCGGGTGCGCTCGCGCCGACGACCCGCAGGGTGGCCAGACGTCCACGAGAGATGTCAGGACCGTCCGGCAGCTCGTCGATCTGCACCACGAGCCCGGCCGCCCGCAGCGACACCCAGGCGTGGAACAGTGCCGCACCGCAGCTCATCACCAGCTGGCGATGGTCCGGGTCGGCGACCGGGGTCGCGCGGTCGAGGTCTGCGGAGAGCTCGAGAACGCCGTCCCGAAGGCGCCAGCGCCACGGCTGGGAATTGTGGATCGAGGGCGCCAGGATGGCGGTTTCCACCGCGGACCTGGCCAGGTCCGCGGACAGCGTCGTCGTGCTGGTGACCATGGATGTGCTCCCATCGCTGCTTCGGCAGGCACATTACGGTCGGCCCGCCGCCCGATGTCGTCTGTCCGGACACGTTCAGTATTCCCATCAGGGCGCAGTCGGACTTCCTTCCTTGGGAAGTCTGTTCGGGGGCCGATCGTCCCTCCTGCCCGGGTCGCTCGGCCCGTCCCGGAGCATCGGCACGGCCACCCGGGAGGCAAGGCGCCCGCGGCCAGACCTGCCTATGGCGAATATTTACCCCGGGACACGGCTGTTCATGTCGAAAGAGGTGAAAACGAAGCGCGCGGTTCTCCGCCTGGTAGGTAACGAGTCCTTGGTACGGAAGGACCGGGTCCAGTGGCCCGGCCGGCATTGCCGCACAGCCCTCGATCTGCGGTCGCCGCGAGACGAGGCTGTGTCCGGTACAGCAGAGATCTCGACGCGACGGAGGCAGGCGATGAGCTCAATCGTAGTGGGAGTGGACGGCTCGACCGAGGCCGAGCAGGCGTTGCGGTGGGCCATGCAGGAGGCGCGGGTGCGTGGCGCCACGGTGACCGCCCTGCTGGCCTGGTCGCCCGGGGACGCGCCGGTCTCCGTCGCCGGGATGACCGTCGGCTCCGGTCAGCACGAAGCCGAGACCACGGCCCGGCGGGTGCTGGAAACGGCCGTCCGTAACACGGTCGACCCGCGCTGCCCGGTACCGGTGGTCGAACGGGTGGAACCGCAGTATCCCCCGGACGCGCTGCTGGCCGCCGCGGGTGCGGCCGACCTGCTGGTGGTCGGCCGGCATGGGGCGGGCCGGTTGCGCCACATCCTGATGGGTTCCGTCTCGGCCGCCTGTGTGCACGGGGCCACCACGCCGGTCGTCGTGGTGCGTGCCGGTCAGGTGCGCACGAGCGGTCCGGTCGTCGTGGGCGTGGATGGTTCGGCCACGTCGGTCGAGGCGCTGCGCTGGGCCGCGCAGGAGGCCCGTCTGCGGGGCGCGGTGCTGCGGGTGGTGCACGCCTGGGCACCGGTCCCGGTGGGTTATCCCACCGTGTACGTCGGGGTGGACTTCGAGGCCTCGGAGAAGGCCGCCCGCGCGGTGCTCGACGCCTGCCTGGACGCGGGGATCGGCGAACGCGGCTCCCTGGTCGTCGAGGACATGCTGGTCACCGATGGCGCCACCCACGCGTTGCTGAGCGCCGCCGAGGACGCCCAACTACTCGTCGTCGGGTCCCGCGGCCGCGGCGGCTTCGCCGAACTGCTGCTCGGTTCGGTCACCCACCAGTGCCTGCACCACACCCCGTGCCCGGTCGCCGTCATCCCTGCCGTGGCATAGCCCGCAGCGGTGTGCCGGCGTGGCGCGTTCAGCCCTCCGGTCCGCGTACGGCCCGCCGCGACGGACTGGTCTGCGGACCGGAGCGCGCAGCCGGGGACCAGCGCTCGACCTCGCTGGTGAGCTCCTCACGGGCTCGCGGATCGGCGACCTGGGACACCAGTACCTGTGCCTGCCCCTGCAGGCTCTGCCCCCACAGCGCCGCGGTTCCGTGTTCGCTGACGATGTGGCTGTGCTGGAAGCTGGTCGTCGGCTCGCGCAGGGATGCCACGACCGTCGAGGCGTCCGATTTGGCGTGCCAGCTCGGCAACGCGATCACCGCCCGCCCGCCCGGTGCGTGCAGGGCGCCGGCGACGAAGTCGGGCTGGCCACCGAAGCCCGACCAGATCCGCCCCCGCACATAGGACGCGTTCGCCTGGGCGTGCAGATCGACCTGCAGCGCGGTGTTGATGGAGGTCATCGCTGGCCGGCGGGCGATCCGCCCCGGATCGTTGACGGTCTCGGTCCGCAGCAGCCGCACCCGCGGATTGCGATCCACCCAGCGATACAGCTGCGCCGATCCGAACAGGAAGCTCGTCACGAGCTCGGTATCGGGGTCGAGCGCACCGGCGTGTTCGAGCGCCAGCACGCCGTCGGAGCAGGTCTCCGTCCACACCCGTAGGCCACGCCGGTCGGACAGCGCGGCGAGCACGGCGTTCGGCACTGCCCCGATCCCCAGCTGCAGGGTCGCGCCGTCACCCACCAGCGCCGCGACCCGCGCTCCGATCGCCTGCATCACCGCGTCGCCAGCCCGGACGGCCGGATGCGCCAACGGCTGCTGCGCCTCGACGGCCAGATCCACATCGTCGACGGACAGCTCACCGTCGCCGAACGTGTAGGGCATGTCCGGATTGAGCTGGGCGACGACCAGGCCACCGCTGGCGCGGGCCGCCTCGATGGCCGCCGGCAGAATGTTGACCTCCGTGCCGAGCGAGACCCGACCGTGCACCGGCGGACTCGTGTGCACCACCACCACATCGGGGCGGTACGGCCCGGCGAACAGCCGGGGCACCAGACTCAGCCGACAGGGCACGTACTCCAGCGTCGCGAGCCCCCGCGCACCGGGACCGACGAACGGTGTCACCTGTGACACCCCTGGACGGGCGGGCAGACCTGCCTGGGGATTCAGCACGAACAGCCGGTAGGCGGCGACGGTCTCGTCGACGACACCCAGCACGACATCCGGACTCGCGAAGTTTCCCGACGCCACGACCACCGGTCGACGGTCCCCTGGATGATCTGCGCGGCTGCCATCGCCGTGGCCGGCGAGACGAGCCGCGATCATCCTGGCGAGCAGGGACGTACTGACAGTCCTCATTCTGACAATTGTCGCGGAAGGACACCGCGGTGCTCAGTCCTTGGCGGGTAGGTCGTGGTCGGCGATGGACGGCTGCTGGGCCGGGATGGCGACCGGCGCCTCGGATGCCACCTCGTTGGGTGCCGTGCCGTCGAGCACGGTCCGCTCGGTGCCGGGCACCCCGTCGAGCGCCAGGCCATCGAGCGCCAGACCGTCGAGTGCCAAGCCGTCGAGTGCTGTCTCGTCGGGCCGGTGAACGGGGCTGGCCGCCGGGTTCAGCCGGCCCGGACGCAGCAGAACGAACGAGAGCAACAGGGCGAAGACCACGAAACCGGCTCCGACGAACATGCCGAACGCACTGCCGGAGGCGAAGGCCCACAGAGGGTCGTGGCCGCTGGCGACCAGGTTTTCGGTCCGGTTGTTGGCCAGGGTGCCCAGGATCGCGAGGGCGACCGCGCCGGAGATCTGCATGGTCACGTTCACGATGCCGGAGGCGAGGCCCGCGTCGGCGGGCGGGACGTCCTTCATGGCGATCGTCAGCAGGGGGAGGAACGTCAGGCCGGCGCCGAGCCCCACGCCGAGCAGGCCGATGAACGGCCAGGGGAAGTAGCCGCCACTGCTGTAGCCCTCGGACCAGCCGAGCAGCACCAGGCTGCCGATCAGCAGCATCAGCCCGATGACGAGGACCGCGCGTGCGCCCAGGCGGGTCATCAGGCCGGTGGTGACGCCGAGGGACAAAAGCATGATCACGATGCTCTGTGGGAGGAACGCCAGTCCCGTCTCGATCGCGTTGTAGTGCAGCACCCGCTGCAGGAACAGCGTGCCGAAGAAGAAGACCGCGAACACCCCGCCGATGGCGGCGGAACGTACAACGGCGGATCCGACCAGGGCGCGCTGGCGCAGAATGCGCGGCGGGACGATCGGGTTGGCCACCCGTGACTCCCAGCCGACGAACGCGGCGAGAAGCGCGACGGCCACCCCCACGGCGAGGAGCGTGCGGGTGGAGAACCAGCCGTGGTCGGCCGCGCCGACGATCCCGGTGATCCCGATGATCGCGGCAGCCGTCACCATCACGGCGCCGAGTACGTCCAGCCCGCCGGTACCGGTGCCGGGTCGGGACGGAATCAGCCGCAGGCCCGCGACCAGCGAGGCGAGACCGATCGGAATGTTGATCGCGAAGATCCAGTGCCAGCTGAGCACCTGGGTGAGCAGGCCGCCGAGCAGCAGGCCGATCGAGCCGCCACCCACCGTGATGATCATGTAGTAGTTCATCGCCCGGCCGCGTTCCGCGCCCGCGGGGAAATCGGTGACGATGAACGCGAGTGCTGCCGCCGACGCCAGCGCGCCGCCGATGCCCTGGGTGAAACGGGCGGCGATGAGAATCTCCTGGCTCGACGCGAGGCCGCAGGCCGCGGAGGCTGCCGTGAAGGTCGCCATACCGGCCAGAAAGACGACCTTGCGCCCGATCAGGTCGCCGAGTCGACCGGTCACCAGCAGCAGGCTGCCATAGCTGATGAGGTACGCGTTGACGACCCAGGTCAGCTTTGCCTGGCTGATCCCCAGATCCTCCTGAATGGCGGGCAGCGCCACATTCAGGACATTACCGTCCAGAATGATCACTAGTTGGGAGGTGAGCACGGCGACCAGGGCCAGCCATCGGCGGGTATGGGCGGCATGCACTACTTCGGCCTCAGGCATGGATAGTCACTCTAAAGGTGACTATCAGAGGTGGTGTAGAAAATGAGGGGAGAGTAACGTCATCCGATCATGACCGCCACCCCCGGCTCGACCAACAGCCGTGACCTGGCCAGCAGCGGTGACCCGGGTGCCCTGCTGGGCGACGCCGGCACCCTGGTCCTGCTGACCCGACTGTCCCGCCGGGTCTACCGTGCGGCCGGTGACGGCGTCCTGGGCATGACGATGAAGGCGTTTCTCCTGCTCAACCACGTCCGTGAGGAGTCGGGAGTCCCGCAGCGGTGGCTGTCGGACGCGCTGTGCATCGATGCGAACAACACCGTCCTACTGCTGAACGAGGCGGAACGGGCCGGGTGGGTGGAACGGCGGCGGGACCCGGTCGACCGGCGCCACCATCTCGTCCAGCGCACCGTCGAGGGCACCAAAGCGCTACGGGCGGCCGAACATGCCATGGGCGGCGTGCAGGACGCCGTCCTCGACCGGCTCACCCTGACCCAACGGCGCCTGCTGCACGACCTGCTCTGCGCTGCCCTCATCGACCACGAGGGCCCCGTCGCCTGAGCCCCGGGAACCGGTCGCGTTCGGCGGCACCGGCTGAAAGAGTAGGCAGGTCGAGGCAGTTGCCCGCGGCCCGAGTGACCCCGGCGCTGTCCGGCCACCGGCCATCGACCACCGACCATCGACCATCGACCTACCAGGGAGCGGTATGCAATCGGCCATCATCACCGGCGGAGCCGGCGGCATGGGTCTGGCGACCGCGAAGATCCTCGGCCGCGACCATCGGGTCGTCCTCGCGGACCTCGACCAGCAGCGGCTGGACGCCGCGGTCGCCGAGCTGGCCCAGCTCGGTTTCGACGCGGACGGGGTGGTGTGCGACATCACCGACCGCTCCTCCGTCGATGCCCTGTTCGCCCGTGCCCAGGCGGGCGGGGAGCTGCGGGCAGTCGTGCACGCCGCCGGGGTCAGCCCCCAGATGGGCTCGCCCGAGTTCATCGTGCGGATCAACGCCGTCGGCACCATCCACCTGACCGAGGCCGCGCTGGCCGTCGCCTCCCCGGGGTTCGCCCTGGTCAACGTCGCCTCCCTGGCCGGGCACACGCTGCCGAAACTCCTCGTGCCCACCCGCGCCTACCGGCTGGCGCTGACCGGCGACACCACTCGGTTGGTCAGCAAGCTCACGGCCGCCGCCAAGCGTGGCCCGAAGTCGCAACGTGCTGGTCTCGCCTATTCCGTGAGCAAGGCCTTCGTCATCTGGTACTCGCGGCAGCTGGCCGCGCGCTTCGGGGCGAAGGAGGCCCGGATCCTGTCCGTCTCGCCGGGCAGTTTCGACACCGCGATGGGTCGGCTGGAAAAGAAGAGCGGTTCGGAGAAAATGCTCGACTTTGCGGCGTTGAAGAGGTTCGGTACGCCTGAGGAGATCGCGGAGGTGTTGGCGTTCTGCGCCGGCACCCGCCCCGGCTACCTCACCGGTACCGACATTCTCTGCGACGGCGGCACCAAGGCCGGAGTCACCCTGCGGGGCATGCTCGCCCTCGGCCGGAAGGACTGAGCGAACCAGTCGCGCGCAACCACCCGGGCCGGGTGCCCGGGCGGCGTGGCCGGGCCCGCCGTCGGGCTGCGCACCCCACCACCGTCGGTGGGGTGCGAGGCTGGCGAGATGAGCGGATGGTGGGAGCGGAACATCGCGGAGCCCGGAAAAGAACCGTTGCTGCTGTGCCTGGTGGCGTTTCTGGTGACATTCCTGGTGACCCGGACGATCGTGCGGCTCATCAGAGCCGGGCGCGGCCCTTTCCGTAACGTCTCGGCCGGGGGGATGCATGTGCACCATGTCGTGCCGGGCACGCTTGCGCTGATCAGCGGGGGGCTGCTGGCAGTCGGAGCTCCGGCGCACGCGCCCTGGCGGGAGATCGCGGGAGTGGTGGTCGGGATCGGCGCGGCGTTGGTGCTCGACGAGTTCGCCCTGATTCTGCACCTGGAGGACGTCTACTGGGAGCAGGCCGGGCGGGCGTCGGTCAACGCGGTGCTGCTCGCCGCCGGAATCATGGGCTGTGTTCTGCTGGGTTTCTCTCCGCTTGGCGTGGACGATGTCCGGCAGCAGGAACTGGCATTTCGGATGTTCCTGGTGGCGGACATCGTGGCCGGCATGCTGCTGGTGGCCGTCTCGCTGCTGAAGGGCAAGTACGGAATGGCGCTGCTGGGTATCTTCCTGATTCCACTGGCCGCGATCGGTAGTGTTCGTCTCGCCCGGCCGAACTCGCCCTGGGATCACTGGTTCTACGGCCGGTCCCCGACGAAGGCGGCGCGGGCCGCGCAACGGGAGGCCACGGCACCGCCGCTGGTCGTCCGCATCCGCACGAAGGCCGAGAACCTGCTCGCCGGCGCGCCCAACCCGAGGTAGGGCCAGGCGGCGCCGGCAATCTTCCGACGTGGTTCTCCGGACCGGTCCGTGGGCTCAGCGGTCAGGCGTGACCATGCCCGACCCGGTGGCGAAGAACGCGCCCCACCGCGGCTTGTGCATCGCCCGTTCGTTCGGCCCATGGACGCCGCCGGCCCGGCGCCCACCGCCCTGTGCGTCTGACGTGACCGGATTCGGGCAGTTCCTCACTGGCGGGGCGACATCGTCGACCTCGTGGTGGCAGCCGTTATCGGTACCGCCTGCCCCGTCGTCGTGACGGCTGACACCCTCACCCCGCTGATCGCGCCAGCGGGTCAGTCGGGGAGGCGGTCGAGGATCCAGGCGCCGATCTCCTCGGTGAGGGCGCTGTGCGGCGTCGGGGTGGACGAGGTGAGGAAGTCGTCGAGCTGGCTGTCCTCGGGGGGCAGGCTGGTGATGTCGGCGTAGAGATCGTCGTTGGTCTCGATGCCGCGGATCGCGACGGCGCTGGGTGTCGGCACGAAACCGATCGAGCGGTGGGAGACGTCGACGTTCTCGCCGGCGTCCTTCAGGGTGTCCGCGAGAATGCCGAACGAGTCGAGGGTGCCACCGGGCGCACCGTCGATGTCGGGGAAGTCGTCGGTGCGGACGGTGACCTCGCCGAGCAGGCCGCGCAGCTCCGCGACCACGCGGTCGCGCCCGCCGGCCTGGGTGAGCAGCCGGGTGTCGGTCAGGTATGGGCCGTTGCTGCGCAGCGCCTCGACGCCGGGCGGCACCCCGTTGCGGCGGCCGTCACCGACGCCGTTCGCGACCCCGAGCAGACGCGGAATCCGGGGCCAGTCACCGACCCGGTGCAGCTGCTCCAGCAGCTCGGTGCGGGCCTGGTCCTGGGCGGGAACCGCGGTCGGCTCCTCGATGTGGCGCCACAGCAGCTGGCGGGCGGCCGGGCTGTTGAGCTGCTGGGACAGTGCGTCGTTCACGGGGGCGAGGTGGTGGGCGATCGCCTGCAGGGCGATCGGCACGGACGCGCCCAGGTGCGGGCTGTCGATCGACAGGTAGACCGCGGTCTGGTGGTCGATACGCTCCAGCTCCGACCTGGCCAGCGCGTAGCGGGTGACGATGCCGCCCATGCTGAATCCGCCGACCACCAGCCGGGCGTCACCGAGACGTTCCGCGATGGCGCGCTGGATCGCGGCCGTGGCCGCTCGGGCATTGTTCAGAATGGAGGCGGAACGCTCGTCGAAACCGATTAGAATCAGATCACGACCGCGCTCGCGCAGCCGACTGGCGAACCGGTGCGGCGCGCCGTCGACGTGCTCCCAGAAAGCATCGAAATCCGTCGGTCCGGAATTAAAGCCATCCGAAAGCAGCACCGGGCGGGTCACGCCACGGTTGCCCTGGCCGTAGTAGACCCGTGCCGTTCCGCCCGGAAGCGGCCATTCGTCATCCGCAGCCTGCGCCGGCCGGGCCGGGCGTTCCCCCGCCGCGGTGACCAGCCCGATCGGCCCGATCGCCTGCCGGGCGCGCTCGAGATCCTGATTCGCCATCCTGTGTCCTCTCACCGTTCCCCACCCACTTCTCTTCGCGTGCGAGTGGCTACGGAAAGTATTAACCCGGTTTTCGGTCGATGCCGGGCAGGTATCGGCCGGCCGTGTGTCGTCGGCCGTCCGCGTGAACTCGTTGATCGTCAGGCGAGGCGTCGAGGCGGCCCGGGCTTCGGATGCGGCCGGTGACCGTTCGGAGAGTGACGGTGATTCGCGCCCCCAGGCACGGTGCGGAGCTGGTTAATGTGCCGCAGATCCTGCCAAACTTGCGGACAGATACCGAGGAAGCGGAATATCTTGACGGCTGAGTCCGCATCCGCGGAGATCGGTGCACGGGTGTCACCTGGCGAGGAAGTCGGTCACTTCCTGTGCATGTGGCTCCATCCATCTCTGCCGCGTGGCCGGGGTTGGCGCGCGGTCCCGTGCCAGACCCGACCAGAACCGAACCGGTGTTCTCCGGACGCTCCCGGCCAGGAAGCAACCGGACGTCCGGCGCTGCCCTCCGGCGTCGGCTGTTCGGGGTCGGCCGTCCGGCTTTGGCCGTTCGGCGTTGACCGGCGGGACGGAAGCTGTCACCGAACTCCCCGGTGTGGTCCTGCGGGGTGCGGCCCTTGGGACAGCCGCAGCTCAGCGCGTCGCAGATCGCGGTGGTGGGCCCGGAACGCCTCGGCCACCCGCCGCCTGTTCGCGCGCCCTTCCATCAGACGACTGTTATGGGGACCACGGAACACATGCCAGCCACACACCAGCGCAGAAACCCGTTCGCCGCCGTGCTCGCCGCCCTGGTCGCGGCTCTGATCGCACTCGTCACGCTCACCGCCTGCGGCAGCGATTCCGACGGCGACTCCGCCACGCCCACGGCGGCGGCCACCTCGGCCACGCCGACGACGCACGAGGTCGTCGACATGGGCGGTCGGCACGTCACCGTGCCGACCCATCCGAACCGGATCGTCACCAACTATCCGGCCGTCACCCAGATCATCTTCATGCTCGGTGGGATCGAGCGGGTCGTCGGTGTGCCGCTGAGCAACCTGACGACCCTGCCGTTGTTCAAGAAGATCTACCCGCCGCTGGCGCAGAAGAAGGCGGTGTTCGGTGCTGACACCACCACCGTCAACACCGAGACCCTGCTCGCGCAGAAGCCCGACCTGGTGGTGTTGACCTCCGGTAACCAGGCGCTGGTGAAGAAGATCACCGATCTGGGTGTGCCGGTGGTCCAGATCGCCTCCTTCCCGGACTACAAGAAGCTCGACGACGGCGTCACCTTTCTCGCCGACGTGCTCGGTGGCGACGCGCCCAAGCGGGCCCAGCAGTACGTCGAATACGTCGACGGCAATGTCGCCACCATCAACAAGGGTCTTGCGAGCCTGCCGTCGACCGATCGGCCGAAGCTCTACTACACCGCCAACAGCCCGCTCAACACCGAGGGCGGCGGCTCCATCATCGACAACTGGTCGACCCTCGCCGGCGGCGTCAACGTCGCCACCGCGCACGGCGTCACCGGCACCATGAAGGACGTCTCGGCCGAGTCGATCGTCCAGTGGGACCCGGAGTACGTCTTTTGTCGGGACGCCTCGTCCTGCCGGGCGATCGAGGCCGACCCGCGCTGGTCGTCGGTCTCCGCGGTGCGCAACAAGCACCTCATCGTCAACCCGCGGGGCGTGTTCGTCTGGGCCGCGCGCAGCGCCGAGGAGGCCCTGCAGCCGATCTTCGTGGCCAAGACCCTGCACCCCGCGCAGTTCACCGACGTCAGCGTCGAGCAGGAGATCAAGGAGTTCTATCAGACCTTCTACTCCTACAAGCTGACCGACGCCGAGGTCACCGGCATCCTCCACCCGACGCAGCCCTGACCTCACCCGTCGACCTCGCTCGTTCACCTCGGGCGTTCATCTCGGACGTGTACCGGCTCCCGACCAGCTCGGTCGGGAGCCGGTACGGCGGCCCGTCAGCGGTGCGGTCGTTGATGTCGTGAACGGGCGTCCGGGACCGACCTCGCGCTGTGCGGAACCCGATCACCCCCGGTACCCAGCTGACGGGTCCCGCGGGGTCCCGAGGGGTCCCGATAACGTTCACCTGTCGGTCGGCGACGGAGAACCTCGGTGCTGGTGTCGCATCGCTGCCGCCGATGATCGATCATCGGCGGCCGGGTGTCGGGTGGCCGCCCGGGTAGAGCCGGCGGCCGGTGGCCGATCGAGGGGTTAGAGTCGGGATTTGGGGTAGTCCCCGTGGAAGATCTGCCCACATGGTCGGATCTGATTTTTTACCGGCTCGGGACCGAATCTGGTCGATGGCGGTTTCGGCCGGTAGACGGAATCGCCGGGAAAACGGGATCGTCAGAAACGGAGTCGGCACGTGAACCTGATGACAGTCGGACTGCCAGGCTGTGCCGGTGGCGAGCGAAACCGTCCATCCATGGCGGCCTGAACGCTGATGTCGAACGCACCTGTCACCGCCGCGTCAGCGCGCCCGCCGATACGAGGGGCGCGGGCCGCGCAGCAGTTCTGGCAGTTACCCGAACGGCAGCTGACGAAGCTGCTGGATCTCGCTGCTCAGGTCGACCGGCTGGAACTGAAACTGACCGTCCCGGCGCATGCCCACGAGGCGGCCCGGGACGCCCTTGATCTCACCTTTCCTCGAACGCCCACCCACCGCGTCTATTATCTTGACACCCCGGACCGGGCCCTGCACCGCAGGGGAATGATCCTGCGGGTCCGGCGCGGTTCCGGCGGGACGGACGACTCCGTGGTGAAACTTCGGCCCGTGGTTCCCCAGGGCCTTCCGCCGCGGCTGCGGCAGCGCCGGGACTTCGTCGTCGAGGTGGATGGAATGCCCGGCGGCTATGTCTGCTCCGGCGCACTGAAGAGTCGGCTGGACGCCAAGGTCGCAAAAGGTGCGGTAAACGGGCGCCGTTCCCTGCGCGCGCTGTTCACCGGGCCGCAGCTCCGGTTGCTGCGGACTCACGTCAAGGGAAAGTTCGACGTCGAGGACCTGATGGTGCTCGGCCCGGTCCAGGCCTACCGGCGCACCCTCGATCTGACCGGACACCCCGGGCTTCTTCTCGCGGAAAGGTGGGTTTTTCCGGACGGTTCGGAGATTCTCGAACTGTCGACCCGCTGCGCCCCCCGGGCAGCCCTGCGAGCGGCCGCCAGTACCGCGGCCGTCCTTGGCCACCACGGTATCGACCTGGGCGGACCGCAGCGGACCAAGACCCGCGTCACCCTGGAGTACTTCACCGGGCAGCTGGCCACCGGCGCCGCGGGCGGAGCGCAGCGCGCGCGCCGCGACCGCCTCAGGCGGGGCGCGGGCGGTCCACCTCGGCGATGACGAGAGCCACGTCGTCCTCGGCCTCGTTCGCGACCGCGATGAGCTGGTCGGCGAGTGCGGTCAGGGAGCGGGGCCGGGCGGACTCGGCGGACTCGTCCGGGAATGTGCGGGCGCGCCCGAGCAGACGGGCGAACTCGGCCAGACTCTCCTCGAGGGAACGGTCGCGCCGTTCCACCAGGCCGTCGGTGAACAGCAGAACGCGGGTACCGGGACTGATCGGGATGGTCTCCAGACCTGGCGGCGGGGCCTCGATGCCGAGCAGGACACTGCCCCCACCGTCCCAGTAGCGCAGGCCGTCGGGCTCGATGAGCAGCGGTGGGAGATGTCCGGCGTTGACGATCGAGGCGTGCGAGCGATCCGGCGTGAAGGTGATGATGCACAGGGTGGCGGTGGAGTCCGGATGGTGCGCCACCATCAGTCGGTTGAGGCGCTCGACGATGGCCTGCGGGCCGTGCCCGTCGAAGGCATAGGCGCGCAGGGAGTACCGCAGCTGCGCCATGATGACCGCGGCCGCGAGGGAATGGCCCTGCACGTCCCCGATGACGATGGCCGCGTGGCCGGTCGGTGTCTCGAACGCGTCGTAGAAGTCGCCGCCGATCTCCGCCTGGTCGGCGCTGGCGTGATAGCGCGCGGCCACCCGCAGGCCGGCGAGGTCGGGCAGGGCGGCGGGCAGCAGGCTGCGCTGGAGGGTGTGGGCGATCCGGTGTTCCGTGGCGAACCGGCGGGACTGGCGCAGCAGGGCCTTCACGGTGGACAGGAACTCGCGCGGTTCGATCGGGTCGACGAGGTAGGCGTCGGCTCCCCCGTCCAGTCCGGCGCTGCGGTCGGCGGCGTCGACAGCGATCGCGGACACGTGCAGGACGGGGATGCCGGCCGAGGCCCGGTCGCCCTTGATGCGCCGGCACACCTCGAGGCCGCTCATGTCCGGCAGGTGGATGTCGAGCACGGCCAGGTCCGGTGGCGCCTCGGTCAGCCGGCGTAGCGCCTGGGCGCCGGTGGCTGCCTCCACCACCTGGTAGCCGGCCCGGCGAAGCCAGCTGCCGAGGATGTAGCGCTTGCTCTCCCGGTCGTCCACGACGAGGACGACGGCCGGCTTGACGTCCGGTGGCACGCTCATCGCCGCTGCCCGACGGCCCGGCGCAGCGCGGCGTCGATGGTCACCTGGCTCAGGGTCGACTTGGCCAGCACCGCCACGGCCGCATCCAGAGCGCCGTGGCTGGCAGACGCACTGTGATCGCTCCAGGTCACGACCGCGACGGGGACGTCCCGAAGGGTGGAATCGTCGTTCATCACCGAGAGCACCTCGCCGCCGCTGCGGCCGGGCAGGAGAAGATCCAGAAAGACGATGTCGGGGCGCTCGGCGCGCATCAGCCGGAGCGCGTCGTCCCCGTCACCGGACTCGACGACCCGCGCGGCCCGGTCGACCAGCAGGGTGCGCAGCGCGGTCCGGAACGCCGGGTCGTCATCGACGATCAGGGCGAGCGGGACCGGCGCGGGCGGTGGGGAGGTCGCCGTGGTGTCGTCGGCCTCCCCGGCGGCGACCGGCTCCGGCACCGGGGACGGTTCACGGGGCAGGGCGACGGTGAAGGTCGATCCGGCACCCACCGCGCTGTCCAGATCAAGCCGGCCCCCGAGCAGGGTGGCGACCCGGCGGGCGTAGGGCAGGCCGAGGCCCGTGCCGCGGACCTGGGCGTGCAGGTGGGTGCGCACCTGGTAGAACTCGTCGAACACCCGCTCGGCGTCGGCCGGGCCGATCCCGATTCCGGTGTCACTCACAGCGAATACGAGCGGGTTGCCTCCCCGGACGCTCACCCGCACCTCGCCCTGTTCGGTGAACTTCAGCGCGTTGGTGACCAGGTTGCGCAGTATCCGGCAGAGCAGGCTCTCGTCCGTGCGCAGCGGGCCGATGTCCGCCGGGACGTCGAAGACCAGTCGCACGGCGGCCCGGGTTGCCAGCGGGCGCATCGAACCCTCGACGGTGGCGAGCATCGCGGAGACGTCCACCTCCTCGAAGGCGGTGTCGAGGTGTCCTGATTCCGCCTTGGCCAGATCGAGCAGGTCGTTGACCAGCGTCAGCAGATCGCCCGAGCTGGCCAGGATCAGGTCCGCCTGGCGCCGCTGCTCCGTGCTGAGCGGGTCGCCGGTCGGGTCGAGCAGCAGCCGGGCCAGCCCCAGCACCGAGGTCACCGGCGCGCGCAGTTCGTGACTGACGTTGCGCAGGAAGCGGGTCTTGGCCTCGTTCGCCCGTTCCAGCGCCATTCCACGTTCGTCGAGTTCGGCGTAGAGGGCGACGACGCCGCGGTTGGTCTCCTCCAGCTCGGTCGACAGCTGGCCGTAGAGCGCCATGACGCCGCGGTTGGTCTCCTCCAGCTCGGCGTTGAGTCGCACCAGTTCGCTCTGGTTTTCCTTCAGCTCGGCGAGCGCGTTGACCAGGTCGTCGTTCTGGATGCGCAGTTCGTCGAGGCGTGACACGGGAGCCGTGGCGGCCAGCGCCCGGCGCAGTCGCGCGACGTGCACCGTCTCGAGCCTGGTCGCCGTGGGCAGGAACTTGGCCAGCACCACGGTCCGGGCCGATCCCTGCGCGGCCACGGTGGTGTCGACGAGGCGGGCCGCGGCGAGCAGCCCCGCGGCTTCGGCCGGAAACGGGTTGCGAGCCACGATGGTGATGGTCAGCGTGGCCGGGGCCCGCAGCCCGACGGTCACCGACGCGCCGCCCGCGGCCAGCGCCTCCCGGCCGACCTCACTGACGGCGGTGGCAAGGCGCACCTGGTCCTGGCTGTCCAGCCCGATCTCGGCGCCGGTCACGCGGACGATCTGGCGGGCGGTGAACACGTCGGCCTCGTCGGCGATGTGCAGCGAGGCGACGTCCGTCAGCTCCTCGCCGGCCGGCCCGCCCGCCTGCCCCCGGTCTGGTCCACCTGTGGTCCTGGCCATCCGGTGCCCGCTAGACCCTGGCCGGGTGGACGCCCGGTGCCGGCGCGGTGATCGCGACGAGCACGGAGGCATCGTCGCGGCGCAGGCCCGCGTCCCGCAGCACGGTCGCCGCCACGAGCAGGGCACCGTGGCTGGTGACCCCCGGATGTGCCGCCAGGTCGAAGCGGGGGCTCACCCCGTCGCTGTGCAGGATCAGCACCGAGCCGGGTTCCAGATCGTGGTGGGTCTCGACCAGGCTGCGCAGCTGGTGGCCGACTATGCCGGGCCGCGCGGCGAGGCCGCTGCGTCGGGTTCCACTGAGGACCACACCGGAGATGTTGCCGACGCCCGCCATGCGGACCGTGCCCTGCGCCGGTTCCAGGACGACGACGGTCACCGCCGCACCCCGGGTGTGTGCCAGGCCGCGGTGGATCCGCTGCACCAGATCAACCGGGCTGGTCGACTCCGGGCCGTCCAGAAAGATCCGTACGGCCTCGGTGGCGGCACGGGCGGCCAGCTCGCCGTGGCCCAGCCCGTCGCACAGCAGCGCGGCCACGCCGGCGCCCGCCGGTCGCACCGCACAGGCGTCCCCACAGACCAGCTCGCCGGTGATCGGACGGGTCAGTCCCGCGATGCGGGAGGTGACGAACGGCTCGGCACCGCGTACCCCGGCCGGCTGTCCTCCCGCGGTGGGCCTGCGCGTGGGCAGGAACGTCACCGCCATCACCGTGCCCAGGCCTGGGGTGGAGTGCAGGTCCAACCCGTCCGACAGACGGGCGATGGCCCCGAGCCCGACCCCGAGAGTGCCCGCCGAAGAGGTCCCGTCGCGCATCGCCGCCGCGACATCGACGATGCCGGGGCCGCTGTCCAACGCCACCACCTGCACGGCGGATGACGGCGCGGGGCGCGTCACCGAGGCGGGCGGGGCCGGATCGACCCAGCGCAGGGCACGCAGCAGCAGTCGGCCGCCCTGGGCGTGCCGGACGAGGTTGGTCGCCACCTCCGTCACCGCGATGCCGATCTCGTCCCGGCGCTGTGCGGCGAAGCCGAGGGTGTCGGCCAGCTTCATCGCGGCGCGCCGCGCCGCCCCGGCCGCCGAATCCTCCTCGGCGGTGAACCAGGCCACGTCCTCCACAAGGGGGAGGCGGGCACCGGGAAACCCGGGAACGGGCGAGGTGGTGCTCAGCGCGACCACTTCACGACCCGCACGGTGGTGCCCGTCTCCGGGCTGCTCTCCAGCTCGAACTCGTCCACCAGCCGGCGACTGCCGGACAGCCCCAGGCCCAGGCCCGATCCACTCGTCCATCCGTCGGTCAGCGCCAGGTCGAGGTCGGCGATGCCCGGACCGGAATCGGTGAACACCGCCCGGACCCCGCGCCGCCGACCGTTGTCCACGATGTCGATCGTCACCGCGCCACCACCGCCGTAGACCAGGGTGTTGCGGGCCAGCTCGCTGGCAGCGGTGACCATCTTGGTCTGGTCGACCAGGGAGAGTCTGGCGGCCACGGCCGCGCTGCGGACCACCTGACGGACCCGGACGACGTCGGACTCCACCACGATCGCGTGGCGTTGCGGTGACCCGGCCGAACTGCTGGCAGCGCCACCACCCTGCGGTCCGAGCCCACCGATGGTCACCCGACGACGGTCCCGGCAACGGCCGTACCGCTTGGGCCCGTCGGTTCCTCGATGCTGCCGGGCAGGTCGGCACGGTCGGCGCTGTCGGTGTCGTCGGACCGCCTGACCCGCACCTCGGCGCCGAGCAGCGCAAGACCGTGCTCCAGGGTGAGCGCGGTGCGCACACCGGGCATGTCCAGGCCCAGCTCGACCAGGGTGATGGCCACCGCCGGGCGCATCCCGACGACCACCGTCTCGGCGTCCAACAGCTTCGACATGGCGGCGATCGTCGACAGCATCCGGCCCACGAAGCTGTCGACGATGTCGAGCGCGGAGATGTCGATGAGCACGCCACGGGCACCGGTCGCCACAATGCGTTCGGCCAGGTCGTCCTGCAGGTTCAGGGCCAACCGGTCCTCAAGGTCCACCTGGATGGACACCAGGAGCAGGTTCCCCAGCTTCAGAACGGGAATCCGCTCCATCAACGGACCCCGCCGGTGGCCGACCGCGACACCGCGAAACCCTCCCGGCGCAGCGCCACCGCCAGCGCCTCGGCGAGGGTCGCCTTCGTCGCGATCTCACCGAACTCGATCCCGAGGCTCACCACCGTCTGCGCGATCTGTGGGCGGATACCCGAGATCACGCAGTCCGCGCCCATCAGCTGGGCCGCCCGTACCGTCTTCAGCAGATGCTGCGCCACCTGCGTATCGACGGCGCCGACTCCGGTGATGTCGATGATCGCGTGCTTGGAGCCGGTCGAGATCAGGCTCTCCAGCAGGTTTTCCATCACCAGCTGCGTGCGAGCGGAGTCCAGCGTGCCGATCAGTGGCACGGCGAGAATCCCGTCCCAGAGTTTGATCACCGGCGTGGACAGTTCGAGTAGCTGATTGCTCTGCTCGAGTACCGCCTGATCCCGGACCTCGATATAACTTTCCAGCGTGAACAGGCCCAGTTCGTCGACAAAGTCGGAGAAACGCCGGTAGGCGCGGAAACTGACGCTTTTCTTCTCCAGGATGGTGGCGGCCGCGTCCTTGAGGGCGAACACCGTGATCGCGGTCTCCCGGGGGGTGAAACCCTGCCGCGCCCGGCTGGCCGACAGCTCGGCCAGCAGCGCCCGCAGCTCACCGAACGCCCCCGCCCGCAGGTCGGCGCCGGCCACGGGCAGCGCCTGGGCCAGCGACCCGTACAGGTCACCCAGCTCGCGGGCCAGCTCCGCGGCGGTCAACCGCGCGCGCAACATCTCACCGGCCCGCTCGATCCAGTGGGAGAGGATTTCCGCCTGCTCGCCGAGCAACGCCGAGATCCACGTGCTGTCACCCTCGTCTGGCGGGTCAACCCGGTCGGTCACGGGCCGACCATATAACCTTTGTGCACCTCCAGCAGAGTTGAGTGCGGATGCTGCGCTCGCCGTCGCTCGCCGTCGCTCGCCGTCGCTCGCTGCCGATCGCCGCCACTCGCTGTCGGTCCGCATCAGTCCAGGCAGGCCAGCAGGCGTGCGAAGGCGGTCGGATCGCCGGTGACGGTGCACTGCCCGACCTCGACGGAGGCGGCCCGGCCGGTGGTCGGGCGGTGCAGGATCCTGATGTAGTCGGGCGCATCACAGGCCACGGTCGCGTCCACGGGCAGGTCGTCGACCGGCGCCGTCGTCAGCTGCCGGTCCGCGACCGTGGCGAGCAGCGCGCCGTCGGGAAGACGGAACGCGACGCGCAGCCCGTCGGCCGGTGCCGTGTCCGGAGTGAACATGTGCCGCAGGCCGAGGGCGAAGTTGGCGACCGTGGAGACGTCCGGCCGGAAGTCGAGGTAACGCACCCGCTTGGCCGGGTTGCGCGCCGCCGCCTTCTCGGCCTGGCTGCCGGACCGTACGTAGATCGGCTCGGGGTGCCGGCGCAGCGGTAGCAGTACCTCGTCGCGGTAGCGTGCCCGGTCGGCCAGGTAGGGGCCGATCACATCCTCACCCGCCGGGCACACCGCCATGCAGTAGGCGGACTTGTAGGTGGGTTCGAACAGCAGGGACTGCAGCATCGACAGGGTCTCGTCATCGCGGAACTTCGCGCGGTAGGCGCTGGCGTCGCCGGCGGCGACGGCGTCGACCCAGTCCACGGCGCTGAACGGGAACTCGCGGTAGTTGTGTCCGAGGCAGGCGAAGAAATCGAAGTCCGCCACGGTGCTGATGGCACCCACCGGGCAGGCCGCGACGCAGAGATTGCAACCCAGGCACGGGTTGTAGTCCAGCGGCTGATCGTAGGTGTCGATCTCGGTGTCGATCAGGACGGTCTCGAGCAGGACGAAGTTCCCGAATCGGGGGTGGATGACGTTGCGGTTGACGCCCATGTGGCCCAGGCCCGCCTCGACAGCCACGATCTTGTGCGCGATGGCCCAACTGGACTGGCCGGGGGGCACCTGAACGTCCATCGGAAAGCCCATCGTGGTGGGCACCGCGCGGATGCCGGCCGCGCCCAGCCGGGCGCACAGCTGCGCGGCGGCGCTGTCGAGCCGGCTGCCGGTGTGGTGCCAGGCGTTGTTGGCGGTGGCGTGGGAGGTCGACCGGATCGCGTCCCGATTGGAGATCCCGACCAGGCAGACCAGCGCCCGCACGGCCGGGAAGACCCGGCGGGCGTTGTCGCCCTCCGCGCCCAGGCCGGCCCGGTCCACCTCCACGAAGCCGACGTCGTCGGCACCGGCGGCCAGGCACACCTCCCGCAGCCAGGCGGCCGTGACGCGGTCGGGGCGTGACGGGGTCGGCAGTGCCGCCTCGTGGGCACGACGGGTCGCCTCGGCCTCGGCCGTGCCACGGAAGATCCCTCTGGTCTCGTTCGACATGGCGGTGATAGTATCGTAGATATAGTATCTACGTGAAGGGATAGGCTGTGAGAGGTGCCGACCACGCCGCGCACCGCGTATGCGCATTTCTGCATGCTGGCCAAGGCGCTGGAGCGCCTCGGCGACCGATGGGCGCTGCTCGTCGTGCGCGATCTGCTGACCGGTCCGAAGCGTTTCACCGACCTGATGGACCGGCTTGGTGGGATCACCCCGCGGACCCTGACGCAGCGGTTGCGCGATCTCGAGGCGGACGGGCTCGTCCAGGTCGACCGGGAACCGGGCCGCCGCGAGGTGTGGTACCGCCTTACCCCGGCCGGCCTCGATCTGGCGCCGGCGCTGGACGAGCTGGCGCTGTGGGGCCTGCGCCACCTCGCGGCGCCACCCGCGCCGAGCGAGCCGGCTCACCCCGAGCACCTGCTTCGCTCCGTGCGGCTCGTGCTGGACCGGGCCGGGATCGATGTCGGCCCGGCCACCTGGGTGGTCCGCACGCTCGACCGCGACGACGCGTTCACCCTGCGCGGCCGGGACGGCCGATGGTCGCTGGTGGCGCAGGCGGCGTCCGACCCGGACGTCGAACTGCTCGGCACCCGGCGTGACCTGGCTCTCTACCTGGCCACCCGGCCTCAGGCCCGCGCCGCGGGGCATCCGGGGGTGACCATGCGGGGCGACGAGCGGGAGATCGGCAGGTTCCTCGACGCACTTGCGGTGTTCCCGCCGCTGTCGACCGGACCCGCCTCCCACGCGACCGCGGGACAGCAGACCGGCGGCCTGGTGGACTAGCGGTCGTCGCGCGACTGGCGGCCGGCGGGGCTGGCCGGACGGGCCTCGTCGAGCGCTGACCGGACGATGATCCGGGCAACCCAGCGGGTGACCTCGTCGACCTCGTCGTCGGTCAGCCCGGCCACGTCGACCAGGACGAGCCGCGCCTCGATGCCCACCGTCAGGGCGAGAGCCGCCGTGACCCGCTGCCACTGCGCCGGGGTGAGCTCGTCCCGCACCGGCTCGAGGACCTGCTCGATCCAGGCCATCCGCCGCCGGCCACGACGCGCGCCGGCGGGATCCCGCGGGGAGTCGAGTGTGGTCCGCACCAGGGTCCGCAGCGCCTGCTCCTGACGCAGTGTCATCTCGTTGAGTGCCGCGACGAACTCGTCGGTGCGGTCGATCGGGTCGACCGCCGTGATCCGGTTGCTGATCTCGTCGGTCGTCTGCTCCAGCACCGCGTCGGCGAGCAGCTGGTCGGCGGTCGGGAAGTAACGGTAGGCCGTGCGTCGACTGACCAGTGCCGCGTCGGCCACCTGGGCCACGGTCGGGGTGGCTCCCTGGGCGAGCAGGTGGCCGGCGGCCTGGAGTAGCGCCGAGCGGGTGCGTTGGCGCTGGTTGGACAGGGTTGGGCCGTCGGTTCCCATGGCGCGAGGTTACATGTCTGCCACGATGACTCATCTGTGCCTCTGTGACTCACCTTTGCCATAATGACACACGTGTGACACTCTGGGGTGCACTCGACCGGCCGTCGACCTCGGGACGGCCACCGACATCAGGAGAGGACGTGTCATGAGCACCTTCGGCGACGCGATCGTCCGGCCCGTAACGGCGAGCACGGCGGCGCACCGCGGCGGCGCCGCGAACAGTTCGGCCAGCTGTCTGGTGGTGCGCCAGGTCGTGGCGGACATCCCGGTGTGGTTCGCGAACTTCACGGCGAGCACGCCCGCCCGCCGGGCCGCCGGCGGCGGCGAACCGGTGGTGCTGGTCGAGGACGAGCGGGCCGGCCGGGTGATGGTCATCATTCCGTTCGAGTCCGCCGAGGCCGCCACGGCCTGGCGTGGCCGTCTCGGCGTGCGGCAGCAGATCGCCGCGGCCGGGGTGCGGGCCAGCTCGGTCGAGGTCCGTGTGCTGCGGTCCCTCAGCGGCGGCTGAGTCGATGGCGGTCGATTCCCACGGGCTGGCGGTCGGGCGCCGGGCGGTGCGGCGCACGCCCGGCCGGTTGCCGAGGACGGTCGTCGGCGTCGCGGCGGCGCTCGTGCTGATGTCCGCCGGATGCACCGGTGCCGCGTCAGTCGGCGGCGCGCCACCGGCCACGCGCCCGACCACCTCCGCGGCCTCCGCCGTCCCTGGTGACAGGAGCGCAACCGGCAGCCCGGACGTCCCTGCTAGCACCGGGGCCAGGGACCTCTCGGTGTCCAGCGGGGTGCAGGTCACGGCGCGTGACCTGCGGCTGGTTCGGCTCGGCCGGTCCGACCTGGCCTTGCAGTTCGAGTTCGCCAACGCGGGCCCGGCCGATCTCAGGCCTGCCGACCTCGGCCTGGATCCGCTCACCCATGTGATCGCGTTCCTGGTGGATCTGCCCCGTGGCACCGGCTACGCGACGCAGCGCACACCGCAGGCCAGTCCGGACATCGACCTGTCCGCTCCCGGCGAGGCCCGCGTCAGCGCCTCCGCCGAGCACGACGTCGCGCCCGGCCACTCCGCGACGGTCACCCTGGTCTTCCCGGCGCCACCGGCGGCGGCCCGCTCGATGCTGGTGCTCGTCGACGGCTTCGTCCCGGTCGAGGTGCCGATCCAGGCCGAGGGCGCGCCCGCGCTGCGTGACGATCCTGTGCTGCACGTCGCCAGCTCGCCGCCCGACGAGCTGGACCCACCGGTAGCGCCACTGGTCTGCCCGACCGAGGCCACCCCGGCCGCGGGTCGCCCGGCGAGGGCCTCGTTTCGGCTGCCCAGCGATGTCCTGTTCGACTTCGGCAGTGCCATACCGACCGCGGCCGCGGCGAAGGCCATCGACGCGCTCGCCAGTCAGCTCACGGTGACCGGCGGCACCGTGACGGTGGCCGGCCACACCGACTCCGTCGGCGGCGACGCCGACAACCAGCGGCTGTCCGAGGCGCGGGCGGCCACCGTGCAACAGGCACTCGCCGCCCGGCTCGGCGCGACCTTCACCTACCGGACCGTCGGGTTCGGCGCGGCCGACCCCGTCGCCCCCAACACCCGTCCGGACGGCAGCGACGATCCCGACGGCCGGGCCCGCAACCGGCGGGTGGAGCTGACCGTCGACCCGGAACCGGACGCCTCGGGCCAGCCTCCGCCGACCAGCGAGGCGCCGAACACCGCTCTCGACGGCAGCCCGCTCGTCCCTGCGGTACGCAGCGTCTCCGGCCTCGCCGGATTCACCCTCGCCGAGGTGGCGATCCACAACTCCGGCAGCACCGACCGCGAGCTCGGCTATCTCAACAACCCGAGCCGTACCAGCCCGGACGGTATCCGCGCCGACACCGGTGGCGAGCTGAGCCTGGTCTCGTCGACCGGTGGCCGACTACGACCGTGCGTGTTCACCCCGTCGTGGTGGGGACTGCTGGCCAACGGCACCGGCGCCGACACGGTCCCCGCCGGCGGCACCCTCGTGCAGTGGGCTCTGTTCGCGGCGCTGCCTGCCGATCAGCGCGCGGTGGACGTCGTCGTCGGCGGTTACCGCGCGGCCCTGTCCGCCCGGATCGCCTCCTGAGTGGTGCAGACCCGCGCAGGTGGTCGCGGGCCACGTCCATCCGCGTTCCCCGACCAGCCGGACCGGCTCGACCGGCTGGTCGGGGAACTGCCCGGTGCAGCCCGGCCAGCTACTGCGTCGCCGGGGCCGGCTTCTTCTTGCGGTTGGTCTTGGGGTCGAGGCGGCGCAGCAGGACGGCGGTGATGCCGATGAAGACGACGGTGACCACGACGCCGCCGCCGATGTCCATGGCGAACTGCTTCTTGGTGTGGTCGAACAGGGCGTCGCGTTCCGGGGCGTTCGGGTTGATCGGAATGGTCTCGCCGCTGGCGACGGGCTGGCCGTTGACCGTCTTCGGACGCTGGACGCCGGCCCGGGTGATGACGTTGAAGTCGGCGTCGGCGGCCAGGGCGGCGTAACCCCAGCGGGCCGGGGAGATGACCGAGACCTGCTGCAGGCCCACCTGCCCGGAGACCGGCACGATGCCGGCGGAGAACACCAGCTGGATCATCGTGACGATGACGAGCAGCGGCATCGTCTTGTCGGCGTTGTCGACCAGCGCCGAGATCACCAGGCCGATCATGCCGGAGGCGAAGGTCACGATGAAGATGGCGAGCATGCAGTCCAGCAGGGAGTTGCCGAGCAGCAGCCCGCCGGGTGGCTGCCGGCCGGCCAGACCGATGAGCGTGAAGGGAATGATCTGCAGGGCGGTGATGATGAGCAGCACCAGCACCTTGGACCCGACGTAGGCGGCCCGGGACAGGCCGATCGCGCGTTCTCGTTGGTAGATCGCCCGTTCCTTGACGATTTCCCGCACCGAGTTCGACATGCCCATGAAGCAGGCACACAGCACCATGATCAGGAAGATCGTGGGGCCGTTCGAGTTCGGCGTGAACTTGTCGTTGGTGTCGGCGAAGTCGCCGCCGATGAACCGTGGAATCGTCCCGAGGACGAACGGGAACGCGACGGCCAGCCGCAGATAGCCCTTGTCGGACGCGATGACCGACATCGTTCGTTTGCTGAGCGAGACCAGCTGGGACAGCACCGTCTGCTGCCGGATGCTGGGCAGCTCCTCCGGTTCCGGCCGCGCGGACGGGGCCGTCACCGACGCCGGGACGTAATGGCGGGACTGGCGGAAACGCGCCGCCGACTCGGCTCCCGGGTCCTCCTGCAGGCGCAGGAACACCCACGGATAGCCCTGCTCACCGAAGAACGGCAGCGCGTCCCCGGGCGGCCCGAAGTAGGCCACGTGGCCGCCGGGGGCAAGCACCAGGACGTAGTCGCACAGGTCGAGCTGGGCCACCGAGTGGGTGACGACGATGACCGTGCGACCGTCGTCGGCGAGCGCCCGCAGCGACTGCATGACCTGCAGGTCCATGCCCGGGTCGAGGCCGGAGGTGGGCTCGTCCAAGTACAGCAGGGTGGGCCGGGTGAGCAGTTCGAGTGCCACCGACACGCGCTTGCGCTGGCCGCCGGACAGCCGGGCGACCACGGTCCCGGCATGCGGGGTGAGGTTCAGCTCGGCGAGGACCTCGTCGATCCGCCGGGCCCGCTCGGCCTCGGTCACGTCCGGGGGGAAGCGCAGCTTGGCGCCGTATTCCAGGGCGCGGCGCACGGTGAGCGAGGTGTGCAGGATGTCGTCCTGCGGCACGTAGCCGATCCGGCGACGGAGCTCGTCGTACTCGTCGTAGAGGTCCCGGCCCGCATAGCGGACGGTGCCCTCGTTGGCGGGACGGAAGCCGGTCAGCGCGCCGAGCAGGGTCGACTTGCCGGCGCCGGACGGGCCGACGACGCCGAGCAGCGCCTGGCCGGGCAGGCGGAACGTCATGTCGTGCATGAGCTGCTTGTCGCCGGCCCACACGTTGAGATGCTCGGCCTCGAAGCTGACGTCACCGGAGTCGATGTACTCGACGAGCTGATCGCCCTCGAGCTGCAGGACGTGGTGGCCGATCGCGATGATGCTGCCCTGGGCGACCTGCGCGCGCTGGATGCGGCGACCGTCGACGAACGTGCCGTTCGCCGAATCGTGGTCGACGAGATCGATGTTGCCGCCGCGGATGGTCAGCGTGGCGTGGTGGCGCGAGGCGAGCAGGTCGGCGATGACGATGTCGTTGCCGCGGGCCCGGCCGATCGTCATGCTGCCCTGGCGCAGCGGATAGGTGGTGCTGCGCTCGTGCTCACGGTCCAGCCGGGCGTGACCGGCCGGCTGGCGGGGGGCGCTGCCGGGGCCACTCCGACCGGAGCCGGATCCACCGGCCGCGGCTCCCGAGCGGGCCAGCTCCCGCGCCGGGGGGACCGCGGACCGCTGCGGCGCCCGCGGCGGCAGGTAGTCCGCCTGGCCGGGCAGCATGGTGTGCTGATCGGCGTCCCCGCCGAACGCGGCACCGTACTGGTCGGCGTACTGGTCGCCGTAGGCGCCGCCGGTGTCACCGTAACCGGCGCCGGGCCGGCCGAGGGCCTCGGCGCGGATGATGACCTCCGGGCCGCTCGGCGTGCCCAGCCGGAACCGGGTCTCGCCGCGGACCTCGATCACGGTCAGCATCTTGCTGCCACCGAACCAGGTGCCGTTGGTGCTGACGTCGCGTACCGCCCAGCCGGGACCGATCTGTTCGATCATCAGGTGTTGCCGGGAGACCTGGCCGTCCGCGATCACGTGGTCCGAGTTGCGAGCCCGACCGATGATGAAGCGTGGCTGTCCTGACGGCACCGTCACCTCGCCGGCCATGCTCGTCACTTTCAGAACGGCCGTGGACATGCATCTCCCCCTCGCGATGAAGAACCGGCTGGTCAGGCCGGCCGATTCGCCGCGAGCATAATCGGTCGCACCACCCATGAGCGTCCATTGACCGAAAGCCGACGAAACACCGCGACTGTGCCGGACCACACGGTAGGACGGCGGGCTTGTCCGAGGCGGACGGGGACGGACCGGCAGCCCGGCGGCGCGACGATGTTGCCTGACGGCCGGTGTCAGCGACGTCGACGGATGGTGATCCGGGTGAAGGAGCCGACATAGATGTGATCACCGTCGGCGAGAGGAACGGTGCGTCCCGCCACGATCGGATCGGGGTCGTCCCCGACCCAGGTGCCGTTGGCGGATCCCTCGTCGGTGACGGTGAGTCGTCCGTCTGCGGTGTGATCGAGAAACGCGTGCACGCGCGACACGCCGCGGTCCTCCGGGGCCAGGGACAGATCGATGTCCGGGTGGATGTTGCGGCGGGGGCTGCACCGTCCGATCAGGGTGCGGTCGCCGGCCAGGGCGACCTGGCGGCGCGTGAGGACGGTGGGAAACACGACGTCATCGTCGTTGCGGTCGAAGAACTCCCGGTCGGGGCGGATCTCGGCCACCCAGCCGACCACCACCCCCGTCCGGACGAGGTGGTCCAGCGCGGTTCCCGTGTCGAAGTCGTAGCCGCAGTTCTCGCAGTACCGTCGGCGCGCCCGGGGCTCGGCGCAGATCGGGCAGTTCGGTGCGGGCGGGGGAGGGTCGGCCGGTGGCCAGTCCGGCCGGGTCGTCGACGACAGGTCGCCCCCCTCGGGGCCACGCGTTACAGGAACGGGCACGACAAGGGGGCTGGGGATCATGGGGCCGGGTGAGATCGGGGAACCGCAGCTGTCGCACCAGTCCTCGGTGACGGAGTGGTGTCCTTCCGGGCAGACTGCGCTCACGGAAGCTTCGGGGTGACGGTCCGCGTGGACGAGGCGTCCAGGTCCATCTCGTCGAGCCGCTCGACGCCGTGGCGCGGCTGGACCTGCCCGGTCCGCGCATCGAGGATGTCGACCACCTTCGCCAGGCGGCGCAGGGTCAGCTCGTCCTCGGCCTCGAAGGCGAGCTGGGCGGCCCGGCCGAGGGCGGTGACGGCGCTGGTCTCGTCTCCGGCCTGACGGGCCCGGAGCCCGTCCTGAATGGCCCGGGCCAGCTCCGCCTGCCCGGTGTAATGGGCGACGACCTCGTCGATCCGGGTGGCCTCGTCGGTGTCGTCGGTCCAGAGCACCTCGACCTTCGCCGTGGAAAGGGTCTCCTCGCCGTCGAGCAGGGTGATGCGGGCCGCCAGGCGCCGGCCGCCGACCGGGGCAGGCGGCACATCGACGCACACGTGGTAGTCGCGGGTCTGCGATCCCCATGCGCCGGTCGGATAGTCGGCGATCAGATCGCTGACGGCCACCGCCCGGTCGGTCAGTTCGTCGAGCTGCGGCGACACCTGCCGGACGAAGCGGATCCGCGCGCCACGGGGCACCCAGATCCGCAGCCGGACGTCCGGGACCCGACGGGCCATCACCGTGGAGATCACCGCCTCGAAGTCGGCCGCCAGGTCCGCGGGCTGGCGCAGCAGGGCGACCCCGCCGAGCAGCACCGTGGCAACCTTGCGCAGTTCGTCGACCTTCCAGCCGTCGCCGACGCCCCGGGCATCGCACTGGAAGACGCCCTCGCAGGCGGACAGCGCATGCTCGAGTGTCCCCGGTGGTTCGAAGTTCTCCCCGTCGGTGAGCAGCAGCGCATGGTGAATGGCATCCGGCGCGGTCAACCCCAGCTCGCGGGCACTCAGCATCAGCTCGCGGGCGGCCAGCAGCCAGGCGCCGATGGCGGTGCCGCCATGGGCCGCCAGCCGTCCGATCCTGGCCTTCGCCTCCGCACGGGTCCGGTCGGACACGATGGCCAGGCCCCGGTCCGGGTAGACGAGCTTCGCCGTGGACGTCCCCTGCACCACGGCGAACGCGATGCCGTCGCGCAATGTGTCGACCGCTACCGCCGCCGCCCGGCGGGCCTGGCCGATCCGGTTGTCGTTGAACATCGACCCGGAACAGTCGAGCAGGATGACCTCCACCGCGTCCGGCCTGGTTTCGGCCCCGGCGGCCCCGGCGGCCCCGGCGGCCCCGCCTGGGCCCGCGACGTCGACGTCGGCGGTGACGGTGACGACCGCGTCGACCTGTGTCCCGTCCGCGGGCAGGTAGGGGTTCTGGTGTACCGCGCAGGTGAACGACACCATCAGGCTCTCCCGGGGATGTCCATGACGACGACAGTGATGTTGTCCCGACCGCCGGCGCGCAGGGCGACGGCGACCAGATGGCGGGCGATCTCGACCGCGGCGGCCTCGCCGGGCAGCTCGGCAACCCGGGCGGCCAGTGGCCCGACCGCCGAGAAGCTGTTCCACAGTCCGTCCGTGCAGACCACGACCCGTCCCGGGGGCGCCAGGTGAGCGGTGCGGATGTGCGGGATGGTCCGGGGACTGCCCCAGCCCAGCCAGGTCGTGATCGTGTGTGCGCCCGGCGCGGTCCCAGCGACCTCGGGTGGGATGAGTCCCTTGCGGGCCGCCGCCGCCGCGACCGTGTCATCGACGGTCAGCACCCGCGCGCCGGCTTGGTCGAGCAGGTAGACCCGGCTGTCGCCGAGCCAGCCGACGGTCAGCGTCCGGTCCGCGTACAGCGCCGCGGCAAACGTGCAGGACGGCTCATCTCCCGGGGCCACGGCCAGCGCCGCGATCGCCGCCTGCCCGGCCGCGGCCGCGACCCGCAGCGC
>NZ_JAMQQG010000028.1 GCF_023716925.1 Frankia sp. R82 | reverse complement strand
GCTCATCCGCCGTCAACTCCACCTGACCATTTTATCTCACCTACCCGAGTAAATTGAACAGAATCACGCGACACTAGCGGGTAGGTCCGAGAGGGCGCATCGATGCAGGTCGGCCGGTATCTGACACCCACCCAAGCAGGCCAGGAATCATGCCGCAATTGGCATCCTATCTAACCGTGGGAGCTGGCAGAAGCGGTCGACGGAACGCGCCCTGTTGGCGGTAGAGGATAGTCCGGTTAGCTTTTATTTGCCGCATTTCCGCCGCCGGTTCTGTGAGGTGCCGTGGTCGATCCGTCCCGCGTCCGTCCGTCCCGCGTCCGCCGTCCTGCACCCGCCGATTCGTGCGACGATCGACCGCAAACAGAGGACAGGCCACCGCAGGCCGCCGCGGAGGACACGGGTGGGAACGGCGCCACAGTGGTGCCGGACGCCGACGGACCGAAGGCCCGCCCGGCCGGGGCGCAGAACGCCCACAATGCCGAATCAGACGCCGACGCGGTGGCGCGCTGGCTGGCCGAGACGCTTGCCGAGGCCCCGCCCGTCCCGCCAGCGGTCGCCACCCTCATCGCAGGCGTGCCCGGCGCCCGCCCGCCGCCTAACCTCCCAAGCAGGACCACCGTCGTTACGCGCCCAGCACACCGATATGTGCGCCCACCGTTGCTCACGGCAGTTCCGGCACGCGAACACCACTTGCCATGTGCAACCAAGGGATGGTACCGATCGTGCTCACCCATGCCCGGGCCCTGCTGACCGGGACCCGCCAGGGCCGCACCGCCTACCTCGATGTCGACCTGCGCGACACCGACCGCATCCTCGCCGCTCCCGAGCTGCACGAGACGCTCGACCTGTCCCGGCCGGTCGCCCTGTCCGTCATCGCGATCTTCCACTTCATCCCGGACAGCGACCGGCCCCACGACATCCTGGCGCAGCTCGTCGATCTGTTGCCGTCGGGAAGCTACGTGTCACTGACGCATCTGACCGCGGACTTCGACCCCGACATGCGCCACGTCGAGAGCACCTATCTCTCCCGCGGGATGCCGATGCACCTGCGCACCCGGGCCGAGGTCGAGCGCTTCCTCGACGGCCTGGAGATCGTCGAGCCGGGCCTGCAGGTCGTCCACCGCTGGCGTCCCGATCTCGCCGAGCAGTCGACGTCGGCGCCGTCCGCCGTCACGTTCGGTGAGGAGAACTCCGCCGCCCGGACGTCGGCCATCCCCCTGGCCGAGCTGACCGACGCCCAGGTCAGCATCTACGGAGCGGTCGCCCGCAAGCGCTGACCGGGCCGATGTCACCGCAGGGGCACGGACGGGCCGTCCACCAAGTCACAAAACGGGTTAGAACCTCTCTTGACGGTCATAACGGACGGCGTCCGATGAGCCTCAGGGTCGAGGAGATGGTCTGGTGGGCGTGCGCAGGGTGCGCGAGGTCAGGGTGCGCACGGTCGTTGATCGTGGCCGGGGGGTCGTCGCACCGTCGGTCCGGGTGATCCGGCCGGGGCTCGCGGGCTTCCGGAAGTTCCTGATGCGCGGGAACGTCATCGACCTCGCCGTTGCGGTGATCATCGGAACGGCGTTCACCGCGGTGGTCAAGGCGATGGTCGACGACCTGCTCACGCCGCTGATCGCCGCGGTCGGCGGGAAGCCGGACTTCGCCAACCTGTCGTTCACGATCCATCACAGCAGGTTCCGCTACGGACTGTTTCTCAACAGCCTCGTGACGTTCCTGTTCGTGGCGGCGACCGTGTACTTCATCGTCGTCCTCCCGATGACCAAGGCCGCCAAGCTACGCACACGCGGCAAGCCGGAACCCGCGGCGGCCCCGGTGATCAGCGACGAGGCGCGCCTGCTCACCGAGATCCGGGACCTGCTCACCACCGGTCACCCAGCCCGACCGGACGGGCCCGAGCGGGCCGGACGGCCCAGGGAGGCGACGACGATCGACCCCTGACCGGCCACCCGGCCCCGGCCTACGGTCGAACCGGACGTCGTCGAACGGCCTCACCACCCCGCCATTCTGGCGCAGGGCGATGCGGCGCAGTGCGGTTGCCGTGCGGTGCCGTGCGGCGCGATGTAGTGCGGTGCGGCGGTGCGGATGCCCATCCAGCGGACAAGGGGAACACGCGATGACATCGGCGAACGTGGGCGGACGCGGGACCACGACGAGCAACGGCGAGATCATCACGAGCGGCCGGGACGCCACGGCCGTCACCCTGGACCATGCTGGCGGCGGGGTGCTACCCGCGGCAACCTGCCTGTGGCTGCTGTCCGGTGAGCAGGTGGGACGGGTGGCGTTCCGCGCGAACGGCGAGATCCTGGTCCTGCCGGTCAACTACGTGCTGGACGGCGAGGCCATCGCCTTCCGCACCGCGGCCGGGTCGAAGCTCGCTGCGGCCCTGGACGAGGACGCGGTCGGGTTCGAGGTGGACGGACACGATGCGGCGGTCCGCGCCGGCTGGAGTGTGCTGATCAACGGACGCGCGGTGGAGGTCAAGGACACCCAGACGCTGGCCCGGCTCGAAGCCACCGGACTCGCCCCCTGGGCAGACCGGATCGACCATCCGCACTGGGTCCGTATCCAGCCCGAGACGATGACCGGACGCGTCGTCGCCCACTCCCAACCGACCGCATAAACCCAGAAAAACCGACAATAATGGGCAGTTTCCGCCGTTAGCCAGAACACGGTCATAAATCACCCTTACCCGCCAGATCACAGCGAACCAGTCGCCACTGAACGGCCAGATTCGTCCACCGCGGATTCCGTTGCCGAGCCACTCCCCCTCGCCATCGGACGGCCACGCGCACCGGCCCGAGCGAGCCGGACCGGGCCCAACCCGGCCCGGCATCGAGGATGCGTCCCAGCACCTGGCGTCCAGGACCAGGTCCTGCGTACAGAGCCGGCCCGCACCACACGCAACCCACTACGCACCACGCATGACCAACCACGCATGGCCCATCAGGCACCACGCATCCGCACATCGCCCGGCGCAGCCCCACGGATCACCTATGCAGGCCGCTCAGACCTCCATCGGTGGCGTCGGGCCTCCGGGCGCCGGGTGGGAGGACGCGTTCCAGCCCGGTCCGGGCGGGCAGCCCGGCCGGTGCTTCCAGGCAGGCCTACGGCCGAGTGAAAGCTACGCGAACATATCCGCGAAAAGCAGTTCTTCCGACCTGACAGCCCAGCCTTCCCGTATCGACAGATGACTTCAGACCGCCGGTATATCTGCCTTCATCGACCGATCCGAAGGCCCACCGAAAAATCTTGTTCGACGGTCCACGATAATGTCCGAACGATGCCGGCGGAACCTTCCCGCGAGACTCGCCGATACCTTCGGGTCCGTCGCACCAGGTCGGCGCCGACTATTCTGGCGGTCCGCCAACAGGAACTTCCCACCGTCGGCGGCAGGCCGTCCATGAGCAACCGGCTTCGCCGGAACACGGCAACCTGATACGGCAGGCAGAGCACGTGTATCCAGGCGTGCCGGCATCCTCCACCGCGACCGGGTAATACGGCCGGAGCCCTGCGCCGACTGCACCGTGCCAGCCCCACCCCGTGCCAGCCGGGTCGGAACGAGCTGCGTCGAGCCGGACTGCGTCGAGCCGGACCGCGGCCGACCGGGCCGCGTCGAGCCAGCCAGGTGGCCCAGGAGTGCCGCAGCGTGCCCGTTCAGGCCTGACGCGGTGTCCCTCTGGCCATGCCTGGCCGGCATTCTGGCACGTCCGGGATGCACAGTCAGCCCGGGCCCGGGAGCTCGGCCAGGAGCCCGCACCAGAGATGCGGGTGCGACGCCTCGGATCCCGGCCCGGAAGCCGGGGACCCGGACCAGGGGTGCGGCGTCAGGGCCCGGCGGACAGGACGCAGCAGGCGGTGGACGGAAGGCGGGGAGCGGGGGCAAAGGCTCCGACCGGGGCCGGACGCCCGTGCAGATGACCGGGCGTCTGCCGGCACCCAAATGAATGCGCATCTGCCGTCCGCCGATTCTCTCGCGCAGCGGATTACAATCCAGTTCCGCACCGCAGACAATCGCTCGTCCGATGGTGGCACCGTCCGGCCTGCACATCTGGGCGGCCGCTCGGGAGTCGCCGCTGGGGCCAGGATCCCACGGTTCATCGACAGTCGGCGTCTGTTTTCGCACATCGACGTACCGGCCATTGACGAAACGGCCACAGCGCGGGATAACCTTTTCGATGTAGCCGACCGCGGTGGACCGGCGAGCATGCACAACCGGAAGGAGCGGGAGTGGCGGCACGCCCACTTCTCCGGCGGGCCGGACCAGCCGCGGTCACCCACAAAGGTGGTGTACGGCTGATCTTAAGTCCGGTCCTCGGACGAATCTGCCGGCAGGGCTACGACGGTCTGCCGACGGCAGGAGGCCGAAGGGGCCGGGCACTCCGGAGTGGACAGGGAGAGGAGCACGATGGCCCCAGTGGTATCGGATCCGGCAACGATGCACGCCCGCCCACCGCGGGCGATGAGCGCCGCCGGCTTCGACCGAGCGTCGGGTCCCCTTACCGCCGACGACCTGCCAACCGACGCGCGGACCCAGAAGGAGCGGGTCCGGCTGGCCCAGATCGAGCTGCTCGAGCTCAGCGCCCAGCTCACCACCCCGCACCTGCGGCGCCGGATCCTGCGCATCTACTCGCTGCTGCGCAGCGAACCGACCGCACCGACTCCCGCCAAGCCCCCGCCCTTCCGACTCACCCTGCGGGAGATGGAAGTGCTCACGCTGGTGGCGACGGGCTGTTCCAACGGCGAGGCCGCCGAGCAACTCACCATCCAGGCCGAGACCGTGAAGACCTACATGCGCAGCATCATGCGCAAGATGGGCGTGCGGAACCGGACCGCGGCGGTGCACACTGCCCGTCAGATCGGACTGCTCGACTGAGCATCACCTGAAGACGCACGTTCCGGCACTCCCTCCAGGCCGGAACGGCCGTCCTTGCCCGACCACCGGACCCTGCCGGACCTCCGGCCTCACGCCCTGCTAGTCGAGGGGCGTGAGGCCGAGGTGGTCACGCAGCGTCGTGCCGGCGTACTCGGCGCGGAAGACCCCCCACTCCTGCAGCAGCGGCACGACCGTGTCCGCGAACTCGTCCAGGCCGCCGGGGGTGATGTGCGGGACGAGGATGAAGCCGTCACTGGCGTCGGACTGGACGAAGTGGTTGATCGTCTCCGCGATCGTGCGCGCCGACCCGATGAACTGCTGGCGACCGCTGACCTCGATCACCACCTCGCGCAGCGACAGCTTCTTGGCCTCGGCCAGCTCCCGCCACGCCCGCACGGTTGCGATCCGGTCGTCGAACATCCGCACGCTCGCCCGCCCGCGGGAGACGGTGTTCTCCCCGGGCAGCGGGTCGACATCCGGCACGGGGCCGTCCGGATCGAAGCTGGTCAGGTCGCGGTTCCAGAGCTGCTCGGCGAACTGGATCGCGGTGGCGCCGCTGACCTGCTGGCGGCGGATGAGCACGGCCAGCTCCCGGGCCTCGGCGTCGGTGTCGGCCAGGACGAAGGTCGCCGCCGGCAGCACGACCAGCTCGTGCGGCGCACGCCCGTACTTGGCCAACCGGCCCTTGATGTCGGCGTAGAACGCCTGGCCCGCGTCGAAGGCGCTGTGTCGGCTGAAGATCGCATCGGCGCTCGCGGCGGCGAACTCACGCCCGGCCTCGGAGTCGCCCGCCTGGAAGATCACCGGCCGGCCCTGGGGGCTGCGCGGAACGTTGAAGTGCCCCTCGATGTCGAAGAACTGGTCGTGGTGGACGAAGGTGCCCGGACCGGGCTCACGCAGGAACCGGCCCGCGGCGGCGTCGGCGAGCACCTCGTCGCGCCGCCACGAGTCGAACAGCTCGAGCGCGGTGGTCAGGAAGCTGCGGGCCCGTTCGTACCGGTCGGACTCCGCCAGGTAGCCGCCCCGGCGGAAGTTCTCACCGGTGAAGGCGTCCCAGGACGTGACGACGTTCCACGCCGCCCGACCGGCGGACAGATGGTCGAGGCTGGCGAACTGGCGGGCGACCTCGTACGGCTCGTTGAACGTCGAGTTGATGGTGCCGGCGAGCCCGAGCCGCTCGGTGACGGCGGCGAGCGCGGCGAGCACGGTGAACGTGTCCGGCCGGCCGACGACGTCCAGATCGTGGATGCGCCCGTTCTGCTCGCGCAGCCGCAGGCCCTCGGCGAGGAAGAAGAAGTCGAAGCGGGCCCGCTCGGCGGTACGGGCCAGGTGCACGAACGAGTCGAACTCGATGTGACTGCCGGCAGCGGGATCGCTCCACACCGTCGTGTTGTTCACCCCGGGGAAGTGCGCCGCCAGGTGGATCTGCTTGGTCGGTCGGCTCATGAGGTCCTCCGTGACAGCGTCGATGTCCGTGGCAGCGCAAACTCGGCGACAGCGCAAACTCAGCGACAGCGGCTGGTGGAGGTTCGGCAGTAGTCGATGCAACGGCGGCACGTCAGAACGGCGGAGGCGCGCACCCTTCGACTCTGCGAGGCCACCCAGAGCCGGTCAACCCCGCTATATGTGAGCTGCAACACGGGGATATCGGGGGATGCGCGCTGGATACCCCCTCACGACCCGCGGGGAAGTCACCCATGGCGCACCGAGATGTGAGATGTACCACTTCGATCGCCGGTTGGCGGCGTGGGTGCCAACGTGTTTCGGTTCGTGCATGCCGGCTCCGCCGCCGCTCGTCCAGCGACGCCACATCGATCTGCTGCTGATCGCGGGCGCACTGTGTCCCGGCGGGCATCCCGGCCCCATCGGCCACTGAGGCCCGCGACTCCACCCGGCACCTCCCTGCACCCGACCGGCCCTGCACCCCGACCGGCCCTGCACCCTGGTACCCCACATCCCAGAACGCCTCCGGGGCCGGCGTCTCCGCGGGCCACTGTCCGGTTCGCGCAGTCAACGCGCCTGTGCTGGCGGCGGTCGACGTCGTCCGGCACGCCTGCTTCGGGTAACCCCTCTCCGCACAGACCCCGTCCTTCGAACGCTGCCGCCGCGTCGCGTCCTGGCATGCCGGCAGCCCGTCCCGCCTGGAGGCGAGATGACCACCAGCACCGACGCCCTGCTCGACAACGCCACCCGCTATGCGCAGACGTTCGCCGCCGGCGAGCTGCCGCTCCCCCCGAAGCTCGGTGTTGCGGTCGTGGCCTGCATGGACGCGCGGCTCAACGTCTATGGCCTGCTCGGCCTCGCCGAGGGGGACGCACACGTCATCCGCAACGCCGGCGGGGTGGTGACCGACGACGAGATCCGGTCGCTGGCGATCAGCCAGCGGCTGCTCGGCACCCGGGAGATCATCCTGATCCACCACACCGACTGCGGCATGCTGACCTTTACCGACGAGCAGTTCAAGGCGCAGATCACCGCGGACACCGGCATCCGCCCGACCTGGTCCGTCGAGACCTTCACCAACCTTGAGGACGACGTGCGCCAGTCGATCGCCCGGATCACCACCAGCCCCTTCGTCCCACACCGGGACAAGGTCCGCGGCTTCGTCTACTCGGTCGAGAAGGGCACCCTGACCGAGGTCCACTGACCCGCCGTCCGGCCTGCACCGGGCCGGATACCAGGGCCGCGCGGCACCACCGCTCGTCGGAAAACCGGTCGAGTGACGATGCCGCGCGACCTATACTTGTCCAATGAGTGAGACGGAAATCTCATATTCCGAGACGCCGATCTGGGATCCCGCCACCTACGACGCGCAGCGCCGCCACCTCGTCCCGTCCTTCGACCTGCTCTACGGCACGGTCGGCGACCTGGTGGCCCGCATCGACGAGGTCCGCGCCGAGCTTCCGGACGAGGCTCGCGGTGGGGACCAGGAGGCCGTCCGCGGCGGGGTTCGCGGTATGTCCGGTCCGGTGGTGCTGGACCTCGGCTGCGGCACCGGGCTGCTGGCCGCCGCGGTCCTTGAGGCGGTGCCCACCGCCCGACTGCACCTGTTCGACGGCGCGGCACCGATGCTTGCGCAGGCCCGCACCCGGCTGCCGGCCGACCGCGTCGCGGGGCTGACGGTGTCCGACCTCACCGGTGATCTCCCGGCCGGTCCGTTCGACGCGGTCGTGTCGGGTCTGGCCATCCACCACCTCGACGACGCCGGCAAGAAGGCCCTGTTCCGCCGGATCGCCGGCGTGCTACGTCCGGGCGGGCTGTTCGCCAACCTCGAGCAGGTTGACGGGCCCGTGGCCGCGCTCACCCGGCTCTAGGAGGACCGGCACGAGCGCCATGCCCGGGCGTCCGGCTCGGACGACGCCGAATGGCAGGCAGCCCTGGGCCGGATGGCCTTCGACCGGTGCGCACCGCTCGCCGACCAGCTCGACTGGCTCGCGGACGCCGGGTTCACCCCCGTCGACTGCGTGGCACGCGACGGCCGGTTCGCCGTCTACGCCGGCTGGCGCGCCTGATCCGCTGCGACACCGTGGCCGTTTCCGGCCGCCAGCCCGAACAGCCCCGCCGCACCCGGCGGACCCGCTGGCACCGGTGCCGGAGAGACCGGGCGGCCGAGGCCGGCGGCGACATCCCGGCGTAGGCCGGGCAGCAGTGCGTACAGCGCGCCGCCGGGGCACTCCGTTGCCATCCAGTCCCGGTGCCCGCTGATCGTCGGTACCTGTCGGCGGGCACCGCTGAGCGGGTTGACGTAGGTGGCCATGCCGGTCGGGTCGAGCTGATGCCGGCCGGCAAGCACCAGCAGCACCAGCGCCAGGGAACGGCGTGCGGCCGGCGTCGGTGGGCGGGTACGCAGATCGCCCATCAGCGCCACGCCGATGTTGCCGGCGTTGTTCCCACCGACGTGCGCGCCGGTGACCGCCTCACCGTCCTCGCGGTACACCGGGATGGTGTCGGCACCCGAGGCGCGGCCCTCGTACACCGCACCCGCATTGTCGATGAGCAGGTGGTAGCCGATGTCGGCCCAGCCGCGGTCCTTCGTGTGCCCGCGGTAGATGGCCCGCACCGACGCGGCCGGGTCGGCGTCGTCCACCTGCATGGCGGTGTGATGGACGGTGATCACCTGTCCCGGTGAGAACGTCACCGACCACGGCCTGCCGGTGCGCGGATTGATCCGCCATGACTCGTCGGCCCCCCACCCGGCCCGCGGGACATAGCGCACTCCCAGCAGTGGCAGGGATCCCGGTGCTGGCGGCACGGCTGGTGCTGGCGGCACGGCCGATCCTGGTACCACGGCTGGTGCTGGTACCACGGCTGGTGCTGGTACCACGGCTGGTGCTGGCGGCACGGCTGGCGGTGGCAGCGCGGCAGCTCCCGGCACTCCCCCGGGCGTCGCCGTCTCGGCCCGGGCGGGGGACATCAGCCCGAGCATGTCGGCGAGCATCCCGCCAGCTCCGGCGCCGGCCAGGCGCAGAGCGGCCCGACGGTTCAGCACGGAGCGGTTCGGAAAAACGGGCAGATCGACCACGGCACACCCTCCGAGCCACAGGACGGAAAGTAGGCACGTTACGTCAGATGTAGATCACTCTAAGTAGCGACACTCGAGCATCCTCGGTTGCCTCCACGACGGCGTCCACCATCGAAGGTGACACCTTCACGCGCAGGTTGCGGACCTGCCGTTGCCATGCCGGCAGCACTGCGAACCGTGGTCGCCCAGCCCGGCTCCCGCCGTTCCCGGCGAGCAGCCATCGGACCCTGACCGTGCCGGCCGCTGATCCACAAAAGGCCGACTAGTGGTACGAGTCCGCTTCGATGACGAGTCGCGGGTTCGTGCCGAACTGACCGGGGACGTCCGGCCACCCGGAGATGCCTGCGTGACCGGGGTGACCCGGGACGCCGGACTGTTCGAAGATGAAGCCCCGAGCACCCGCGACGGCCGCAGGTGGGACGTCGTCGCCGTCGTCGCCGGGACGCGGATGGAAATGCCAGGTCGGGGAGCCGGGCGAGCCGGCGGAACCGGGGGAACCCGCGGGCGGGAGTGAGCTGCTCGGCGGTGACTGCTGACGCCGCTGATAGCTGATCTCCATGGTCGGGCGAGCACCGCCGTGGACCTGATGGCGGCCTGCCCTGGGATCACCGACAACCACGTAGCGACCGAGCGCGGAATCGCCGCGCGGCCAGCGGCCGACCACGACCGAACCGTCCGGGCGGCCCTTCCCGCGCGTCCCGGCCGCCCTCTCAGCTGTGGCTCCGCCCACCGAACCGGCGGAACCCCGACCGATGCCGGTGGCCGACCCGACGCCGGGTACGCCGGTACCGGGCCCGTCGCCGACAGCGCCCCCAGGCCCGGTACCGGCGGCCTCGCCGATGAACGAGGCCCCCGTGCCACCGGACGTCAGCGGGTTCGCGGTGGAGGTGGGATCAGCGAACCTGGCGGGGGGCATGGCCGTCACGGGAGACACCGCCGGGGACAGATGGCCGCTCGTGGACGGATGACCGGTCACGGGCGGATAGCCGGTCACCGGCACAGGATCGGTCACCGGCGCAGGGCCAGGCGCGGGCGGAAGGGCGATCACGGAGGAGTGTGGGGTGATCTCGTCCGCAGCGCGGTCGTGGCTGCGGACGAGATCGACCGGCAGTCCGTAGGGAGCTCGTCGGCGCGTGCCGCCCCGGGGCCGAACACCGGTGGGGGGCGGGGCGATGCCGCTCCCCACCGGACCGGTGCCCGCGGGAGCTCCGGCCATCCCGTGGGCGGCGGGGTGGCCATAGGGGCCGGCCGTCGGAGCCGGGGTGTCGTAGGGGCGGCCCCGCGGTTCGTCGTCGTCCTCGCTCAGGCCGAAGCGGTCGTGCAGGCGGCGCAGCGGGGCGGGGGCCCACCAGTTGTACGTGCCGGCCAGGGCCATGAACGCCGGTACCAGAATGGCGCGTACGACGGTCACGTCCAGGGTGATCGCGATGGTGAGGCCCACCCCGACCAGTTTGATCATGCTGATGTGCGAGGTGGACAGGGCCACCATCACCACGACCAGGGCCAGCGCGACGCTGGTGATCAACGGACCGGTGGCGCCCAGGCCGACGGCGACCGCCTCGTTGTTGTCGTCGGTGCGTTTGTACTCCTCCCGGATCCGGGCGAGCAGGAAGATCTCGTAGTCCATGCTCAGGCCGAACGCGATGAAGAACATCAGCACCGGGCTGGTCATCTCCAGCGAGCCGGAGACCTGGAAGTCGCCGACGAGACCGCGCAGATGGCCGTCCTGGAAGATGAACGTCAACAGGCCGATGGTCGCCGCCAGGTTCAGCGTGTTGAGCAGCATCGCCTTGAGCGGGAGCAGCAGGCTGCCGGTGAACAGGAACAACAGCACGAAGGTCGTGACCATCACGATGGCGAACGCGACGGGCAGGCTGCGCAGGATCGTGCGTGAGGTGTCCAGGAAGTGCGGCGCGAGGCCACCCATCAGGGTCGCGAAGGGGGCGGGAGTCGCCTGGATGCTGCGCACGAGTTCCCGGGCCCCCTCGGACACCGGTGACGTGTCGGTCTGCCACACCGACAGCCAGGCCCCACCGTGCACACCGACGTAGCCCACCTGGGCGGTGGGCGCCGCGGCCGTGACCATCCGGCCCTGCATGAACGCACCGGTGACCGTGTCGATGCGGGCCACCCCGGGCAACGCGGACAGCCGCCGGGCATAGTCGGAGAGTTTTGCGGCATTGTTCGGGTCGCGGGCGTCCAGGCCCGGTACGACGATCGGTATCTGGCAGGGCAGGCAGGCGACGAAGTCGGAGCGCATCGCGTCGTTGACGACATGGGATTCCGACGCGGCCGGTAGCACGGTGTCGTCGGCGAGGGACAGGTTCAGGCCGCGCAGCGGCAGCGCGCACAGCAGCAGGACGACCACCGCCGCGCCGCCGAACAGCACCGGCCGGGACAGCACCCGGCGAGCCAGCGCCGTCCAGCCACGGCCAGCCCCGGAGATCACCGCCGTCCCGTCGGCATGGCGGCCCAGGGCTCGCGACTGCAGGCGGGCCTGGCGGCGCCGGCCGAGGCGGGAGCGGGCGAACATCGCCCGCAGGTCGCCGCGGTCGAGCCGATCGCCGAGCACCATGAGCGCCGCCGGCAGCACCAGCAGCGCCGCGACCTCGGAGGTGATCACCACGATGCCGCCGGCGAAGGCGAACGACCGCAGGTAGTCCAGTGGGAACGCGAGGGCGGCGGTCAGCGACAACGCCACCGTCATGCCGGAGAAGAACACCGTGCGCCCGGCGGTCTCCAGGGTGCGCCGCAACGCCGCACCGGGGAACAGACCTCTGGCCTGTTCCTCACGAAACCGTCTCAGGATGAACAGGCTGTAGTCGACGGCGAGCCCGAAGCCCAGGGCCGTCGTCAGGTTCACCGAGAACACCGAGATGTCGGTGAAGGTGCCCGCCAGGCGCAGCAGGGCGAGGCTGGACACCACGGCGACCACGCCGACGAGCACCGGCAGCAGCGCGGCCGCGACCGTGCCGAAGGCATAGAGCAGGACCAGGAACACCAGCGGTGCCGCGGACAGTTCGCCACGTTCGAGATCGGCCCGGCTGTGTTCGGTGACGTCCCGCATGACGGCAGGAGCACCGCCGAAACGCACCTGGACGCCGGGGCCGGTGTGGGCGTAGCGCTTGTGCAGCTCGTCGAGCCGGTCCTGGATGTGGTCCTCGGTGCCGGTGAGCCGGAACACGATGAGCGCCGACCGTCCGTTCCTGGAGCGCAGCAGCGGGTTACCGGAGATCCCGTTGCCCGACCAGTAGGAGGCGACCGACGTGACACCCTGCTCGGCGGCGATCTGCCCGGTGAGTTCCCGCCCGAGGTGGACCGGCGTCGGGCCGTCGATGCCCTCCTCGCCCTCCTCCGCGGTGAGCAGGATGCCGATGTTCGGCGGTGCGTCCGGGAACTCCTCGTCGAGCAGCTGCTCGGCGCGGGTGGACGGGTCCGACTTCGCATAGAAGCCGCCGGTGGCCAGCTGATGGTAGACACCCGCGTTCCACGGCAGCAGGACCACGACGAGCAGGCAGGCGGCGGCCAGCAGCCGGCCGCGGTGCAGGACGGCGATGTCCGCGGCCATGGTGAACATGGAGCGCCGCGACACCGGCACACCAGCCATCGTGGCCATGGTGGCCATCACCCGCGGCGCCGCCGCCCGGCCACCCCGCCCCGCCGGCGCTCCCCGGCCAGCTCGGCCGGTCCGTGCGCTGCGTCCGCGGCGTCCGGTCTGGTCCAACCGCTTCACCGGGACGGTCCGCCCCGACGGCTCGGCCTGGGCGGGCAGGTGGGCGTGCTGTCCGCCGCCCGCGCCGGGCCCGCGCGTCGACTCCGCGGACATCTTCCCCTCGGCGGCCTCCCGGTCGGGACGGGGTTCGCGTTGCGGCGCGGAATCGGCGAACAACGGCATGACGCTCCCTTCGAGCTGCCCGCCTCCGTGGATGTCCGCGTGGACGGCGCGTTGGTGACACCGTCGGGATCACAGCGCCAGCATGGCTGCACGGCGCTGCGTGAAACATCCCGGGTCGCCATTTCGACGCTAGACCCACACGACCAGCCCGAACCCGAAATACCCCCGTTCGAGGGAGGTAACAAGTGGGGGGCGCGGGTTCAGGGCATTCCGTGCCCGGAAATCCCCCGGCAACGGGGAGGACGACCGAGGGGGGCCGGGCCGACCGGCGTATCACTGGCGGGAGGTAATACCGGCAAGGCAATCTCGAAGGTGGTACGGCAATGCCCGGCCGCCGCGTACCGCGCGGGCCGGCCGCACTTGGCCGGCGGCCCGGGTACGCGTACCGCTCGAGGATGTGGCCGGCGTTACGGTACCACCGACCATGGGCCGGCAGTTCGCTCGGACGCATGATGACCGGCAGGAAGTACGGCTTTCCTCGGGCCGGTTCCTGCGTGCACCAGATGTCAAAGGTCTCGTTTGTGGTCCGGCGAACGACCCGGTTGAATCCGGCCGGAAATCCCACGGGAACATCCGGAAAGCCGTCGGTGCAGGAACATCGCAGCTTCCGGCCGACGGACTGGACGTCCCCCTGCCGCGGCCCGATGGGCGCCGCGGCGGGGGGAGAACGGCGGGGGTCGGTGCGGCGGAGCGGGCCGCACCGACCCCACGCTCGCCTGTGCCGGGGGCGTAACGGCCACCGTCCGCGGTACCCCGGGCCCTTGTCCGCCCCACCGGCTGCGGCTGGTCGCCGCCCGGTGCGCCGCCACCGCGGACGGCACGTCATGGCTGTCGTTGCGATCAGGTCGAACGAGTCGGACGCCTTGGCGCACCGTGGGCCGACCGGCCCCATGAACGCGGCTGGCATCCCAGCACAGCCACAGACTGGCCCGCAACCCAGCCCCGACCCCGCAAACTCGGGTGCCCTACCCGGCAGGACCAGGTGAGAGCGCAGGCGCAGGTGGCTCGCGGGGCAGCTGCGGTGCGGCGGTGTCAGCGGTGTCAGGCGGTGCGCGAAGGCGAGTACGTACGGAGTCCGGTGTCGGACGAGATCAGGCCTCGGGCGCAGGCGGGTGGCCGGCGTGACTCGAACCCGCGCGTTCGGATGTCGGAACAGCCTTGGTCCGGCATCCGAATGCGCGGGGCGCGCCCCGCCGGCTCCACACCGGTGCGTCCGCTCCCCACCAACCGCCGACCATCCCGTCGATCACGGCTGGTGACGGTCCGTTCCGGCAGATCAGCCCGTCAGGGCTGGCCCGCCCAGCTGCGGCCGGGCCGTACTCAGGGCAGCATGCCGAGCTGACGCGCGGCGTGCACGGCTGCCGTGCGATTGCGTACGCCCAGCTTGCGCATGATGCTGCGGAGATAGGCCTTCACCGTCTCCGGTGAGACCGTCAACCGCCGGGCGGTCTCGACGTTGGACAGGCCAAGCGCGACCTGTGCCAACACCTCGAGCTCACGTGGGGTGAGCGCGAGCCGGCCGCCGACCTTCGTGTCCTGGTCGAGCAGGCCACGCAGCAGTTCCGACACGCCCCCGATCCGACCCCGCAGCAGCGGGTCGGCCACGTGCTCGGTGACCTCCTGGAGCTCCCGGTAGGCCAGACGCAGACTTTCCTGCGGCTGACCGGGCGAGCGCGGCAGCGGTACCGCGCCCACCGGGCGTGCGGCGCTGAGCGGACGGTGCCCTGGTGGCATCGACTGCGCCAGCGAATCTCCGTGTGTGGCAGCTACGCCCAGCTCACGTTCCATCAGACGAGCCGTCGCAATGGCCGCACGTACGGCGGCCTCGGTGAACGGCACCTCTGTCCGCATGGCTCCATAGAGCACGGCCACGACCGCGCCGCCCATGCTGACCGGTACCGCGAGAATTGCTCCGAACTCACTGCCCTCAAACGGAACGGCAGTCGAGCGAAGAACTCTTCTCGTTGCCGCCGGGTCGTTGATGACGACCGGGCGGCTGTGCCGCACCACCTGACCGCCGATTCCCGTCCCCGGTGGAACAGAGGCGCCGAGCAGACCGCTCGGTGCTGGTCCGTCCACGTTGGTGACGGTCAATCGGCCGGAATGCGGTGCAACTATTCCACCGAATGTGAGATGAGCTCCCGATGAAGCGCGCAGCCGGGCGAGTGCCCGCGGCAGGACCGTCTGCACGCGACTTGGGGCCGACACGTCCACTGTCACGAGCGTCCCCTTCCCCGACTTGGTTAGATCGAGGGAATCGTAGCACCCGTTTTACGTTAAGCACAGATAAGTGCACATACGGCATGCCGGCAAAACTCGCCCGAGGGAGCTGGACGACGGGCGCGTAACGGCCCCCGCGATCGGGCGGTCAGATCATCGTCCGAGGGCTGCGGACCGACCCGAGGGCCGCGGCCGGGCCTCGGCTTCCGGTGCGGACCCAGGCTTGCACAACGACCCGGACCCGGGTTCGGGCAGGGGTCCGGAGCCGGGGTCGAGGACAGGTTCGGGGCCAGCCGCGGACAGGGGTTCGGGGTCAGGTGCGGACAGGGGTGGCGGGGATCGGGTCGGTGCCCGCGGCGGGCCGGAGTTCGGGGCCCGACTCGGCCGACGGCGGCGGCGGCGCGCCGGTGATCGACATCGCGCGCAGCCGGGCCAGACCCGCGAGCAGACGAAGCTCGGCGATGCTGCGCGGCGCACTGTCGAGCAGGGCCGGCGACATCACCAGCACCGCCATCACCTGGGCCCGCGACAGCGCCACGTTGAGCCGGTTGCGCGAGAGCAGAAAGTCCAGCCCACGGGGTGCTTCGGCAGCGCTGGACGTGGTCAGGGAGGTGATCACCACCGGCGCCTCCTGGCCCTGGAACCGGTCGACCGTGCCGACCCGCACGCCGGCGATCCCGGCCGTCCGCAGGGCCTGCCCGATCGCCCGCACCTGCCGGTTGTACGGGGCGACGACCAACACATCCGCGGGCGTCAGCGGCCGCTGCCGGAGGCCGTCGACGAAGGTGCGCCCGACCAGGCCGGCCACCAGCGCGCAGACCGCGTCGACCTCGGCGTCGCAGCGGGTGGTGGCTCCCTCGTGGGCCACATCGACCAGGTGCAGGCCCGGGACGACCCCGTGCACCGCCCGGGCGGCGGCCACCGGATGGGCGTGCAGGCGTCCGCCGTAGGCCAACGCCGACACCGGCGCGCACACCGCGGGATGCAGCCGGCGGGTGCGGTCGAGGAAGTAGCCGAACGCCGCAGGAAGGACCTCGTTCTCACCGAGTCCGTCGTCGTCGCGGCCAAGCAGGTGGGACAGCGCCGAGGCGTCGGCGCCGTCGGGATGGATGCCCGCGACCACCTGCGGGAGCTGTTGCGGGTCGCCGAGCAGCACCAGGTTGCGGGCCGCACCGGCGACGGCGAGGGTGTCGGCCAGGGCGAACTGGCCGGCCTCGTCGATGATCAGCACGTCGAACGGGTCGGCTGCCAGCTGCGGGTTGGCGAACGCCCAGGCCGTGTCGCCGACCAGGTGGCCCTCCGGATGCTCACGGCGCCAGGCCACCAGGGCCTTGAGGTCGCGCGGGGTGTCCCACGGCGGTGCGTCCGCTGCGGCGGACGGCCCGTCCGCCCGCGACCTGGAGCGTTTCGCCTTCTTGGCCGCGGCCAGGCGGCGCCCGCCCCGCCCGGGCGGACCATCCGGGCCGATCACGGCGTCCGTGTCGTCGAGGGCCGCGTGCATGGCGTTCTCGATGGCCTTGTGGCTGGTCGAGCAGATTCCCACCGACGCGCCCTGCCCGACCAGATGGCGGATCAGGCGGCCGGCCAGGTAGGTCTTGCCGGCCCCGGGCGGCCCCTGCACGGCCAGGTAGGACGCCTCGAGCTCGCTGACCGCGGCGATGACCGCGGCCACCTGGTCGTCGCCGTGGTCGGCGGCGTCCGGCAGCGGACCGATCCGGTCCCGGCGACGCGGCGGCACCCGGCGCAGCAGGTCCAGGCCGGCCTCGGCGGGCAGGGCGGGCAGGGCGGCAGCGACCCGTTCGGCCAGCAGGTGCACGGCCGCGGGCTTCGGTTTCGGCGACACCGGTTCACCGGGCAGCACCGCCATGGGCAGCGCCCGGGTGGCCCGATCGGGCGGGGCGTTCTCGAGCAGGAGCAGTTCGTCCGGGGCGGCCTGTTCGACGGTGGCATCGCTGGTCACGCCCACCGCGCCGGGTGGGCCCGGGTAGAGCAGGCGCACCGTCTCGCCCCGCTCGAACGGGTGCGGACGGCGCGGGTCGACGCGGGCCCGCAGCTGGCGGCGAGCATTGCGACGCCGCCCGGACGGCTCGTCCCAGTCCGCGCTCACCTGCCAGCGGACCGGCACGGCGCAGTCGTCGGCGGATTCCAGGGTCTCCCGGTCGGCCTGCAACGCGGCGAAGTACGTCCACCAGGCCGGCTTGTTCTCCCGCCGGTGGTAGCCGACCGCGGCGGCGAGCAGCGCCCGGGCCCGTTCGTCGGGCGACCAGGTTGCCTGGTCCGCAGGCAGGCCCGCGAGCAGGGCGTGCACCACGGCGTCGGGCTCGCCGTCCCCGTCGAGGGTGGCCTGCCCCGGCAGTTGCGCGTCGGCGGGATCGACGGCCTCGGGGCCGGTGGCGAGCTGGTCGGTCGGGTCGTCCAGGTGGGCGGGCACGCCCGCCGCCCGGCGCTGCGCCAGCAACCAGCGGTGCAGCCGGTGGGTGGACACGCAGTCGACCCGGTTGTAGTCGGCGATCTCGGCGAGCAGCCGCTCGGCCTGCGCCGTCTCGCCCGCGGCCCGGTGTTCCAGCACGGTCTCGTAGGCGACGATGCTGTCGGCGGCGGTGGTGACCGCCGCGGTGCGCGCCCCCGGATAGAACAGCGGTTCCAGGTACTTGATCGAGTAGGACGGCTGCGACACCCGCAGACTGCGCCGGACCACCGTGTGCAGGTCGACCAGACGGTGGGCCCGCAGCAGGTCGTCCACCTGGCGTTCCCGGGTACCGTGCCGGGCGGCCAGGCGGCGCAGCGCGTTCGGTTCGTAGGGCGCGTAGTGGTAGACGTGGGCCCGCGGGTGATCACGCAGCCGCGCCGTCGTCCAGTCGACGAACTCCTCGAGGGCCCGCCGCTCCCCGGCCCGGTCGTGCGCCCAGAACGTCCGGAACTCCTCCCCCGGCAGGTCCGTCCCGTCCGGGGGGCGGGTGAGGGTGACGGCTCCGAAGAGGTACTCCAGGCCGGATGCCTCCAACGCGTACGGATCACCTTCCATGTCGAAGTAGATGTCGCCCGGATCGGGCTGCGGCAGCATCGCCAGACCGGCCGCGTCGACCATCCGCACGCTCACCGTTCCGACCGGATCCTCCGTGCTGCGCGACGCGTCCTGGGCGGCCTGCAGCTCCGCCTGCAGGCGCAGCCCCGCGAAGGCGGTGGTGGAGATCTCGACCGGGCGCTGCTCGTCCGGGGCGACGGCGAGCTGTTCGACGGTGGTGATGCCCGCGCCGCGCAGTGCCCGCTGCTGCTGCCCGCGCAGGCCCGCGACCAGCGACAGGTCCCGGGCCTGCACCCGACCCGTGGCGCAGTGCTCGGTGAAGGCACAGCTCGCGCACTGCGGACGGGCCTGCGCCCAGGTCGGTTCGGGCAGCTTCGCCGGCCGGGCCAGGTGGGCGGCGAGCCGGGCCCGCGCATGGGTCACCAGCGGCGCGAAGTCGTCCACCCGAAACGATCGCACCAGCCCCACCGACGCCCCCGAACCGGGCTGGACAGCGGGGTGAACAGCGGGGTGAACGAGGTGCATCAGACGCGGGACGGGCACGGCGACCGAGGGCAGCGCGAGTGCGTACGCGGCCAGCTGCAGCACCGCGGCGGGCCTGGCCGCGCGGGCCAGCTTGGCGTCGACCGGCTCGTAGTGCCCGGGCACGGCCGGCCCGCGGGCCGCGCCGGTGGACGGGTCCAGGTGGGCGGCGATCAGGAAGTCGGGCCGGCCCTGGAAGCCACCGTCGAACAGCACCCCCTGGTAGACGACCGGAACGCCCCGGGCGAGTGCCTCCCGGGTATGGGCCCGCGCGCCGGCCAGGCCATCCACCGTCGGCTCCGGACGGGGGATCTCCACCACCCCGTCGGCGCCGAACGTCCGGCGCAGATGGGCGAGCCAGCGCCGTTCGTGTGCCTCACCGTGGCGCACAGCGGTGCGGTCGGGCGGGCTCAGCGGAACCACCCCGCCACCCCCCGGGGCCGCCTGGTCTACCCCGACGTTCACCCGGCCATCCGCCACTGCCTGGGTGAGCGCCGTACGGTGCCCACATTCGACGACGTCGACAAGGTCGCCCGCGGAGATGACCCACCGGCCGTCCAGCCTGTACACCGCACCGTCCCCGTCCCGCCCCGTGCGGGTCGCCGGGCGCGACCCGGCTAGAGACTGTCATCGGCGCCCCGAGGGACGTACCCAGGGTCCGTCCGGACGGTGCCGTGACCACGCAGCCCGGATGACTGGCACCTTTGGGCCAGTCCGAGTAGATCAGCCGTCCAGCGCCGACATCCTCCGATCGGGCCACTTCCATCGGGTGTTCCTAGCCAGACGGACCCCGGAAGCAACGGCAGGAAATGTCTGTGGCTCTCGCCACAATCCACTCTCGAACCACCGCCCAGGCCGTTCCAATTACCACCAGATACACCCGAAAAGGTATGTAACGCGCAGAGACCGAGCGGTATTACGATGGGCGCAAAGGTCGCTACAGGAGGCACGGCGTGCGCGGTATCGATCGCCTGCTGCATCCACGAGTCGTCGCCGTCGTCGGGGCGAGCCGCGAACCGGGCACGGTCGGCCACGAAGTGTTCCGCCGGTTGCTGGCGAGCGGCTTCACCGGCACGGTCCACCCGGTCAACGCCGCGGCGCGCCACGTCGCGTCCGTGTACGCCTACCAGGATCTCGCCGACGTACCCGATCGGGTGGATCTCGCGGTCATCGCCGTGCCGGCGCCGGGCGTCGCGGCGGTGCTGCGCACCTGCGTGGCCCAGGGTGTGCCCACGGCGATCGTCCTGTCCTCCGGTTTCGCCGACGGGGGCCCGGCCGGGCAGGCCCGCCTCGCCGAGGTGATCCAGATCGCCCGGGAGGCCGGCATCCGCCTGCTCGGCCCGAACGCGATGGGTGTCATCAACACCGCGCCCACCTCCCGTCTGCACGCGACCTTCGCCGTGGGTACCCCGCTGCCCGGGCGGGTCGGCGCGCTCACCCAGTCCGGGGCGCTGGCGGGGACCTTCCTCACCGACGCGGCGCGGCGTGCGGTCGGAATATCCACGTTCGTCTCCGCCGGCGACCGCTCCGACGTGTCGACGAACGACCTGCTCGAGTACTGGCAGACCGACCCGCGCACCGAGGTCGTCCTGCTGCACCTGCAGAGCTTCGGTAATCCGCGACGATTCGCCCGGATCACCCGCCGGCTCGGGCGGACCAAGCCGGTGGTGGTGCTCAAAAGCGGCCAGGACTTCTCCAGCGGCGCCGCCGACGCGTTGTTCGCCGGCACCGGGGTGATCCGCGTCGACACCCTCAACCAGCTGTTCGACACCGCGGCGCTGCTGGCCCATCAGCCGCTGCCGGCCGGGCGTCGGGTCGGCGTGGTGGGGACGTCCAGTGCCCTGGCGGCGCTGGCCATCGACGCCTGTCACAGCTACGGGCTCCAGGTGCCGACCCTGTCCGCGCCGACCCGCGAGGTGCTCGCCGAGATCATCGGCCACGGCGACACCGGCGACACCGGCAACCCCGTCGATCTCGGCCCGCTCGCCGACCCCGACCGGTTCGAGGCGGCGCTGCGTCTGATGGCCGGCAGCGGTGCGGTCGACGCGCTGCTCGCCCTGGTCACCCCGCACGCCGAGGTCGACCGGCTCGGCGCCGCCGTACTGGCGGTCTCCCGTGCATACGCCCTGCCGGTGCTCGCCTCCTACCTGGGACATGACGGAGTGCCGGCGCCGTTGGCCGTCCCTGACGCGGCCGGTTCCCCCGGACGCGGCTCGGTACCGTCCTACTCGTCGCCGGAGTCCGCGGCGCTGGCGCTGTCCCGGGCCGCCGACCATGCCGCCTGGCGGGCCCGGGAACAGGGCCGGGTGCCGGCGCTCGACGGTGTCGCCGCCGACCACGCCCGTGCACTGGCTGTGCGCGTCGCGGCCGACCAGGTCGTGCCCGCCGGCACCTGGCTGCCGGAACCGGTGGTGCACGCGCTGCTTGCCGACGTCGGCCTGCAGGTCTGGCCGAGCACCCGGGTGGCCGACGCCGACGCCGCGCTCGCCGCGGCGCGTCGCGGCGGCTGGCCGGTCGCCATCAAGATCGCCGATGAACGGTTCCGTAGCCGGTTGGATGTCGGCGCCGTCCAGCTCGGGGTGGGCGACGCCGCCGAGCTCGCCACCGCCTGGGAGGCGGTGCGCGCCGCCGTCGGGCCCGGCGACATGCTCGTCCAGCCGATGGCGCCGAGTGGGGTCTCCACCGTCGTGCGGATGCACCAGGACCCCCGGGTCGGCCCACTGGTGTCCCTGCGCCTGGGCGGTGCGGTCGCCGACCTGCTCGCCGACCCGGTGGCCCGCACCCTGCCGCTGACCGACACCGACGCCGCCGACCTCATCGCCACCGTCCGCGGCAGCGTGCTGCTGCTCGGTGGTTCCGGCGCACCCGCCGCCGACACCGACGCCCTCGCCGACCTGCTGCACCGCGTTACCCGCCTGGCCGAGGAGGTGCCGCAGATCACCGAGATCCTGCTCGACCCGGTACTCGTCGGTCGCCGTGGCGTGGTGGTGCTACATGCCGGCATCCGGCTGGCGCCGCCACCGGCCGCCGCCGCCGCTGTTGCTGGTACCACCACTGGCGGTGCTGGTGGTGATACCGAGAGCACCACCGGCGTCGAGGCGGCGCGTTAGCCCGGTACGTTCGTCTGCATGACGGCACGCCAGCGGATCGCGTTCCAGGGCGAGCGGGGCGCGAACTCGCACATCGCCTGCCGGGACGTGTACCCCGACTTCGACGCGGTTCCCTACCCGACCTTCGACGAGTGCTTCTCGGCCCTCGAGGAGGGCACGGTGGAGCTCGCGATGATTCCGGTGGAGAACTCCACCGCCGGCCGGGTGGCCGACATCCACCTGCTGCTGCTGCACACCGCCGTGCACATCATCGGCGAGTACTTCCTGCCGATCCGCCACCAGCTGCTCGGCCTCGCCGGCGCCACCCTGGACGACATCAAGACGGTGCACAGCCATCCGCAGGCGCTCGCGCAGTGCCGGGTGGGGCTGCGGGCACTGGGCCTGGTCGCCGTCGCCGCGGCCGACACCGCCGGGGCGGCCCGGGAGATCGCCGAGGCGGGCGACCCGAGCCGGGCCGCGATCGCCTCCCGGCTGGCCGCCGAGGCGTACGGGCTCGAGGTGCTACGCGCGGACCTGGAGGACGAGGAGCACAACACCACCCGGTTCCTCATCCTGTCCACCGAGAACCTGCGCGCCGCGGCCGGTATCGGGCCACTGGTGACCACGTTCGTGTTCAACGTGCACAACCGGCCGTCCGCGCTCTACAAGGCACTCGGCGGCTTCGCCACCGGCGGTGTCAACATGACGAAGCTGGAGAGCTACATGGTGGGTGGGCACTTCGTCGCCACCCAGTTCCTCGCCGACATCGAGGGCAGCCCGGAGGATCCCGCGGTCGCCCGCGCCTTCGAGGAGCTGTCGTTCTACGCCGACCATCGCATCCTCGGGGTGTACCGGGCGAGCCGCTACCGGGAGCGGCAGCAGTTCGCAGCGCTCGAACCCGCCCGCGAAACCCTGGACCACCCCACCACACCGCGGTGACCACCCCCGCCTCGCCGACCTCGCCGACTGCGCCACCTCGGCCCGGGCCGGCGCTGCGCATCCGGCTGCCGCAGGTCGCGCCGTCCATGCGGGAGTTCCTCGCCACCGAGGCCGGCGGGGCGGTGCTGCTGCTGGTCGCGGCCGTCATCGCGCTGGTCTGGGCGAACTCCCCCTGGTCACACGGCTACGAATCACTGTGGACGACGACCGCGCAGGTGCGCCTGGGCGACGCCGACCTGAGCCTGAGCCTGCACCACTGGGTCAACGACGGGGCGATGGCGCTGTTCTTCACCGTCGTCGGCCTGGAGATCAGCCGCGAGTTCACCGCCGGTGAGCTGCGCGACCGACGCATCGCCGCCGTCCCCGCCCTCGGTGCGATCGGCGGGCTGACCCTGCCCGCGGTCATCTACCTGCTGTTCAACTCCTCGGGGCCGGCCGCGCACGGGTGGGGCATCCCGATGTCCACCGACACGGCGTTCGTGATCGGTATCCTGGCGCTGTTCGGACCCGCCTGCCCGGACCGGCTGCGGCTGTTCCTGCTCACCCTCGCCATCGTCGACGACATCGGCGCCATCACCGTCGTCGGGATCTTCTACACCGAGCACGTGCGGTTCGGTGCGCTCGCCCTCGCCGGTGGGCTGGTGCTGGCCATGCTGGTGCTGCGCTGGCTCGGCGTGTGGCGACTGCTGCCGTACGCGCTGGTCGCCGTCGTGCTCTGGGGCGCGATCCACGCTTCCGGGGTGCACGCCACCCTCGCCGGAGTGATCACCGGGCTGCTGATCCCCGCCGTCCCGCCCCGACCCGACCAGGCGGCGCAGGTCCCGGTGTACGTGCGGGCGCTGGCCGAGGAGTCGAACGCCGCCCGGGCGAGCCTCGCCGTGGTCGCGGCGAAGGCCACCGTGTCGGCGAACGAACGGCTGCAACGGATGTTGCATCCGTTCAGCGCGTTCGTCGTGGTTCCGCTGTTCGGCCTGGCCAACGCCGGGGTGCACCTGGACGGCCCGACCCTGCGGGCGGCGGCATCGTCCTCGGTGACCTGGGGGGTGGCCCTCGCGCTGCTGCTCGGCAACGCCTTCGGGATCACCGTGGCGAGCCTGGCGGCGATGCGCACCGGCATGGGCCAGCTGCCCGGGCAGGTCCGCTACGGCCATCTGGTCGGCGCGGCCACCCTGGCCGGAATCGGCTTCACGATCTCGCTGTTCATCACCGAGCTCGCGTTCACCGACGCCGACCTGCGCGACCAGGCGAAGATCGGCATCCTGGCCGGCTCGTTCAGCGCCGCCGTACTCGGCACCATCCTGTTGCGCACGCTCGGCGAACGGATGCCCCTGTGCTCACCGCTGACCGACGAGCCGGTACCGACGCTCCCGCCACGCCCCTGGCGCCCGCCGACACCCTTCCTCCCGCCGCTGCCGCCGCCCCTATCCTCGACGCCACCAACGGCGACCTGACGGCGCGCGGCGCAGCGACAGGGCCATCGCCTTGCGCAGCGGGGCGATCTCCGCCCGCCCCCGGTATGGCGAGCCACCCAGGAAGATGCTCGGCGTCCCCCGCACCCCCTGCTCGATGGCAAGGGTGTAGTCCGCCTCGACGGCATCGCCATAGGGCTGCGCCGCATCCCCGATCACCAGGTCTCCGTCCACCCCGAGCGCCCCCGCGTAGGCCCGCAGGAACTTGTCGGCCAGTCGGTCCTGCCCGGCGAACAACCGGTCGTGCATCTCCCAGAACTGGCCCTGGGCGCCGGCGGCCTCCGCGGCCAGCGCCGCCGTCAGCGCGTACGGATGGACGTCGTACACGGGAAAATGCCGGAACACCAGCCGCACCTGTCCGTCGGAGGTGTCCACCAGCTCCCGCAGCACCGGCGCAGCCTGCGCACAGTACGGACACTGGAAGTCCCCGTACTCCACCACCAGGATCGGCGCGTCCGCCGGCCCGTACGTATGCCGACACGGCTCGGTGTCCACGGCGACGACCACCGCGCCCGGCCCGCTCGCACCGACACTCCCGGCCGAGCCGAGCGCACCGTCGATGCCAGCCACGCCGTTCGCGCCGGCCGTACCCGCTGCACCGGCCGTGCCGGCTGTGCCAGCTGTGCCAGCTGTGCCGGAGGAACGTCCAGGAACCAGCTTCACACCGGCAATTATGCCGCCCGCCGACGGCCCGACCCCCGCCAGCGACCCAGCGTCTGGCGCTACCGGCACTCGCCATCACCTGCACCCCGACCACCAGCACCGGCCATCCGTGGCTGCTCGGTAGCAGTTTTTCGCCACTTTTGTCCGATGGCCGGGCGAGGAAGCACGACACAGGTCGTCGCGGTCGCGTTCATGTCCGTTTTACCGGCCACGTGGCCGGCCGCGACGAGGTGCGCGTAGGCCCGGCGGACGTCGTCGAGAACGGGCTGGACGCCGTCCGGGCCGTCGGGGCCGTCGGGGCCGTCGGGGCCGTCGGGGTGGGAGAGAACTGGACGCCGTCCGGGCCGTCGGGGTGGGAGAGAATCGGAAGTATGAGCTCCGAAGATGACCCTGCGACGGCTACGGACGCGGCGGGCGCTGCGGCGCCGGCGTGGGATCTCAATGCCGATCTTGGCGAGGGGTTCGGGGTGTGGCGGCTCACCGAGGACGATGCGCTGCTCCCGCTGGTCACCAGCGCGAACGTGGCCTGCGGGTTCCACGCCGGGGATCCCTCGACGATGCGGCGGGTGTGCGAGCGGGCCGTCGAACATGGGGTGCGCATCGGCGCGCAGGTCGGTTACCACGATCTGGCCGGCTTCGGACGCCGGGCCATCGACATGGATCCGGACGAGCTGCGCGACGACCTCACCTACCAGCTCGGCGCACTGGACGCGTTCGCCCGCATCGCCGGCGACCGGGTGCGCTACGTCAAACCGCACGGCGCGCTGTACAACCGGGTGGTCACCGACGAGGAACAGGCCGCGGCGGTCGTCGAGGCGGTCCGTCGCTACGACCCGACCCTGCCCGTGCTCGGCCTGCCCGGATCGGTACTGCTGCGTCAGGCCACGGTGGCCGGGCTCACCGGCGTCGGCGAGGCGTTCGCCGACCGCGCCTACACCGATGTCGGCACCCTCGTCTCCCGGCGCGAACCCGGCGCCGTCCTGCACGATCCCGAGGCGGTGATCGGCCGGACGGTGCGACTGGCGACCACCGGCATCCTGACCTCGGCGCACGGCACGCCGGTGCGGGTGGCGGCCAGATCGGTCTGCGTGCACGGCGACACTCCCGGTGCCGTCGACCTGATCCGGCGCCTGCGTGCGGCACTGGACGACGTCGGAGTTCCGGTGATGCCGTTCTGTTGACCGAGCCTGCTGACCGAGCCGCACCGTCGTCGGAAGGTGGTCTGATGCGGGTGCTGGCCTGCGGCGTCGACGCGCTGCTCGTCGAGGTCGCCGACCTGGCCGCGGCCGGTCGGCTGTACTCCCGGCTGCGGCGGGCCACCCCGCCGGGCGTCGTCGCCCTCGTCCCGGCCGCCCGCACCGTCCTGGTCCGCTTCGACCCGGCCCGCACCGACCTCCCCCACCTGCGCCGTCACCTTACGACCCTGACCCCGGCCCGCCCGGACACAGACCCGGACGGCTCGCCCCTTTCCTCCCCGGACCTCCCTGACATCCCGGTTCCGTCCGATACCTCAACGCCGTCGGACGCCGCATCGGACGCGTCGAGAGACCTGCCGACGGTCACGGTGCCCGTCCACTACGACGGGCCGGACCTCGCTGAGGTCGCGCGCCGCACCGGGCTGACCCCCGCGCAGGTCGTCGAGCGGCACACCCGCGGCACGCACCGGGTGGCGTTCTGCGGTTTCGCCCCCGGGTTCGCCTATGTCTCGGGGCTCGACCCCGTCCTGCACCTGCCACGGCGCGACTCGCCGCGCACCCGCGTCCCCACCGGGGCGGTCGCGATCGCCGACCAGTTCACCGGCGTCTACCCGCGGGCCTCCCCCGGTGGCTGGCATCTGATCGGACGGACCGATCTGCCCGTCTTCGACCTGGACCGAGACCCACCCGCACTGCTCCCCCCCGGCACTCCCGTCCGCTTCGTCGCCATCGACGCACCCACACCCATCGACGTGAACAGCGCCGCTGTCGCACGGACAACCCGTGCGCCGGCGTCTGCGCCCGCGCCTGCACCTGCGCCTGCGCCTGCGGACGGGGGTTCCGCGGGACGCCTCGCCACGGCCGGGGTGCGGCAGGCGACGATCACCGTTGTCTCACCCGGGCCGCTGGCCACCATCCAGGACCTCGGACGGACGGGCCTCGCGCATCTCGGCATCACCGGCGCGGGCGCCCTCGACCGGCGCAGCCTGCGCCTGGCCAACCGGCTGGTCGGCAACCAGGAGTCGGCGGCCGGCATCGAGGCCACCTACGGGGGGCTGGACGTCACCTTCGACGCACCCGGTCTGATCGCCGTCACCGGGGCGCCCTGCCCGCTGGAGCTCGCGGGACGGGCGATCGGCATGTACGCCCCCGTCGAGGTGCGGGCCGGCGCCCGGCTGCGCGTCGGTTCGCCCGGGCAGGGGCCGTGGACTGCGGGTTCGACTGGTCCGCACGCGGCGGGAGTGCGCACCTATCTGGCGATCCGCGGTGGTCTGGACGTCCCGTCCGTGCTCGGCTCCTGCTCCCGGGACACCCTCGCCGGTCTTGGACCGGCACCGCTCACCGCCGGTGACGTACTCCCCCTGGGCCGTCCGCAGGCCGCGGCGCCGCTGGTCGATCTGGCACCGCAGGCCCGTTACCTGGCCGAACCGGTTCTGCGCGTGATCCTCGGACCGCGCGACGACTGGTTCACCCCGGATGCCCTGGCCACCCTGTGGACGTCCAGCTACGAGGTCGGGGCCGACAGCGACCGGATCGGCATACGCCTGCGCGGCCCCGCGCTGACCCGGCGGATCGCCGGTGAGCTGCCCTCCGAGGGAATGGTCGCCGGCGGCATCCAGATCCCCCCGGACGGTCAGCCGGTCGTCTTCCTCGCCGACCACCCGGTCACCGGTGGTTACCCCGTGGTGGGTGTGCTCGCCCCCGGCGACCTTTCTGTGGCGGCCCAGTGCCGCCCCGGCCAGCACATCCGACTACGCCCTCACCGCCCCCAGCTCTGAGACCCATGCAGCGGAGGCGGTGTAGGCGGTGCGGCGTCAGTGAGAAGCGCGATGGCGATGACGATGACGGCCGAAGACACCGGTCTGCTCGCCCTCCGCCGGAGCGGCCGGACGGTCACTCGGGTAGACCTGCGGTTCATCAAGGGCAGGCGGAACGCTCCCGGGATAGCTCTGCGCGCCGGACTCCTGCGGGTTGTAGCCCTGGTTGCCGTAGCCCTGGTTGCCGTAGCCCTGGGCAGCGGGCTGGGTGCGCTGCCGTAGGCGGCGTTCGCGGTGCTGGCGGGCGGCGGCGACATCACGGACACCGCGCACGCTGAGGCGTCCCCAGGCGGTCGCGCCGAGAAAGACGATCACTGCACCGAGGCCGTAGAAGAAGCTGAGCCACTCCAGGGTCTGTCGGGCCGAGCCGCCACGTGGCAGGCCGAGCGAACCCAGGTGCCAGAGGCCGGTGAGGCTCGGGCCGAGAACGAACCAGGCGCCAGCCGCGATCGCGAGCCATGCTCCCAGCGCCGCGGTGGCACGGTTGGCGCTCATGACCAGCAGCAGTCCGCCGACGAACGCCGCGATACCCGGCAGCGTCTCCAGCCAGAAGCGGGCCGAGCTCCAGGTCCAGGCGGCGTCCTGGGTGAAGCCGAAGTCGAAGGCTGGACCGATGAACGGGATCAGCGCCCCCCAGATGCCGAGCAGCATCAGTAACAGTCCGGTGAGCGCTCCACGACTGCGCGGGATGCGCCAGGTACCCAGGCCTCGCGTGTTCGCATCGACGACCGGTGCTGCCATTGCCCGCTCCCTCCCTGCAGTGGCCGTAACCTCCGCCACATCAGCAGCGTGCCCCGCCTGACCTGGCCAAACCACCAGGTAGAAGGCGGTCCGGCCGCGGTCGGTGAGCGAGGCTACCGGCGGTGCCGACAGGCTGGCCCCGCGTACGGGGCGGACGAACCGAGCAGGCGAGCACGACGGACGACCGGGCCGACATCGGAAAAAGACGGTATCCATGAGCCGCCGGGGAGTGATATATATCACGCAAAGTGCGCGGTTTCGCGGCCGAATGGCCATCGCCGCACGTCACAGACAGGTTTCGACGCCATAGCCACCCGACCATTCCGGTGCGAAACGCTCCTGTTAGCATAAACAGCCCGCAGGGTCCACCGTTATAGTGATCTTCGTCGGAACGATCGTCGCGCGCCGTTGCAGGAGGACCGCTCATGGTCGATACCCGCCCGCTTGCCGCGCGGCCGTCCGTCGCCACTGCCCGCCAGGGCAGCGCACCGCTGGCCCCGCCGTTGCCGGTGGGCTCCTCGGCAATCGGGCGGCGGGTCCGGGTTCCGAAGACGGCCGAGCTCGTCGCAGGTCAGCTGCGGCGCCGGATCATCCGGGGTGAGCTGACCGAAGGTGACGCGCTCCCTCCCGAGCCGACGCTGATGGCCCAGTTCGGGGTCTCCCGGCCAACGCTGCGCGAGGCCTTCCGGGTCCTTGAGGCGGAGGCGCTGATCTCCGTGCGCCGAGGTGCACATGGTGGGGCGCGCGTGCACACGCCGAGCCCGGCGGTCGCGGCCCGGTACGCCGGGCTCGTCCTCGAGCATCGAGGTGCCACCCTTGGCGACGTCCACCAGGCCAGCAGCGTCCTCGAGCCGCCGTGCGCCGCCCAGCTCGCCAGGCGCCGCAGCCCTGCGGACGTGGCCGAGCTGCGCCTACGGCTGGCCCAGGAGGCCGACGCGGCCGTTGACTGCGACGCCCTTGCCGCCGCCCAGGCCGCCTTCCATCTCGCCGTGGTCCAACTCACCGGCAACCGGTCGCTGGCCCTGGTCACCGACATGCTGCAGCACCTGGTGGAAGCCGCCAACACCCAGCAGGCCGCCCGCCCCGCCGATCCCGCGCCGCCCGCCCACGCCACCCGGGCCATGCACGCCCGGCTCATCGAGCTGATCGAGGCCGGTGACGCCACAGCCGCAGCCGACCACTGGCGTGCCCACCTCGCGGCCCCGCAGCACGCCGTCCCCGGCGGGCCCGCCGACACCTGCGTGCTCGACCTCCTCGGCTGACGCCCAGCCGCCCAGCACCGGGCCAGATCGGGCCGGACCAGGCACCGGACGCTGCGTACGGGTCAGTCGGCGGGGCGGTCGGCGGGGCGGTCGAGGGTGGGCCAGACCGTCCACTGGGTGACGGGCATCGCCGGCCGCCAGCCGGTGAAGCCACCCACCGGCGAGGCCCGGCTGACCGCCAGGCGGACCAGCTCACCCCCGCATCTCGCGTACCACCCGGCGAGCACGGTCTCCGACTCGAGGGTCACCGCGTTGACGACAAGCCGGCGACGCTCACGCCGGTCACCGCCACCACTGTCCGGATGATCGGCCTCGTCGTCGCGCAGGGCCGCCCAACAGGCCTCCAGCACACCGGGGGCGCTCACCCCGCCACCGACGAAGATCGCGTCCGGGGTGGGCAGAGCGGCCAGGTCCCGCGGGGCACGTCCGTCCACCACCTGCAGGTGCGGAACACCGAGCCGGGCCGCGTTGCGCCGGATGCGCTCGGCCCGCTCCGGTCTCGGCTCGATCGCCACCGCCCGCGCGGACTCATGGGTGCGCAGCCACTCGATCGCGACGCTGCCACTGCCAGCGCCCACATCCCACAGCAGCTCGCCCGGTGCCGGCGCGAGCCGGGCCAGGGTCAGGGCACGGATCTCCCGCTTGGTGATCTGTCCGTCGTGCTCGAAGGCGTCATCGGGCAGGCCCGGCACCCGCGGGTAATGCACGCCGCCCGGCTCCAGCCGCGCCTCCACCGCGATGATGTTGAGATCCGCCACGCCCGCGGGATCCGCGCCGGCCCACTGCCGCGCGCCGGCCGTCCGCCGGGACTCCTCCGACGCGCCGAGCCGCGACAGCACCGTCATCACGCTGGCCCCGTACCCGTCCTCGACCAGCAGCGCCGCCACCGCGCCGGGCGTGGACCGGTCAGCGCTGAGCACCAGCACCCGCCGCTGCGGAGCCAGGACGAGACGCACCCGCTCCAGCGATCGACCGACCACACTGACCACCTCGACGTCCTGCACCGCCCAGCCCAGCCGCGCACATGCCAGGCTCACCGAAGACGGCTGCGGCACGATCCGCACCCGCTGCGCACCCAGCAGCCGCACCAGGGTCACCCCGATGCCGTAGAACATCGGATCGCCACTGGCCAGCACGCACACCTCACCGCCGGCCACGGCGTCCCTGTGCTCGGCCAACAGCCCTGGCAGCGCCGGAACCAGCGGCGACGGCCACTCGACCCGTCGAGCCCCAGGCGCCCACCCACCATCCCCCTCGCCGCCGTCACCCCCACCGCCTGCGCCTGCGCCTGCGCCTGCGCCTGCGCCTGCGCCTGCGCCTGCGCCTGCGCCATCATCGCCGCCCGCGCCATGGCCGGACGTGGGCAACTCGGCAAGCTGACGACGGGACCCGAACACGACCGCCGCCGCCCGCACCACCGCTCGCGCCTGCGACGACAGCCCCTCCCACCCGTCCGCTCCGATTCCGACGACAGTCACGAATCCCGGCGCGTCCGACCGCGGTGGTTGTTGTGGTGGTGGCGGCGGTTGTGGTTGTTGTGGCACAGCACGCCACATTAGCCGGGCCACCCAACCTCCACGATCGTCCACGTCGGACAGCAACCGGCCCTTTTCGCAACCCTCCGTAACAAGGGGCCGTGAACGTTGGGGTCTGTCCGTGCTCCGGCGTGCCTTCTGCCGCGTACGTCGACCGTGGCAACCCCACGATCCGCAGATCCGGCGTCGGCCATCGGTGGTCCTGGCTGTCGAGATGTAGGCATGCCATCACATTCCGCGCAGACATGTCGGAGAGTGACCATCCCGGATCGGTGAACGTTCCACCAGAACACCCTCACGCCCATCCTTCTCCGACGCCCGCCAACCGACACTTTCTGTGCCATCCACACCACTTCTCGCGACGAAACCGGCTCGCTCGCGGGCGACCGAAAGCCATGATCTGTTCTTGCCGAGGCTTAGTGAAGGATCGGCGGGCCGGAACCTTCACTCCGCCTCGGCAAGAACCCGTGACTTGGCGGAAGGGTCGCCGGCCAAGGCGGACGCGGAGGCACCGGCGCGGGTGTGCGGGATGCACATGCGTGGTCGTGGTCGTGTTGCCGACCGCGACGATTCCGCTGGCTTGTTCGGGCGACACCGGGCCGTCCATCGACCATGGCCACTTTCCATGATGGTGCGGGGTGCGGGGGGGCGGCAGAGACGGGGTGGTGTTGCTGTCTGCGCGAGTGAGGTGTGCTTCGGATGCGGAGCGTGGCCGTTCAGGCCGATTTCCGTGAACCAGGGGCTGCTGCGGTCGATGGGCGAGGCGCGGTCGCTGGACACGGTGAAAATCGGGCCGAGCAACCACGGTTCGAGGGTTGCTCCCGGCCTGGCGGCAGCAGCGCCACCCAGTACACGTCTGGCGGTTTCGCGGTGACAAGGTGTGGTGGCCGGATGTGACGGCGAAACGGCAGGCCGCGGGGGGCCACTTTCGAGAGGATACCCAGGTGAGCCTGAGTCTCTTTCCACCACTCGACGTCGATCAAGATGCTCCGTCGGTACAGGTGGGCGATGTTGTGCTGTCCCGCACCGACCTGTTCGGCGCCGCCGCAGCGGTGGCCCGCCGGGTCGCCGGTGCGCCAGCGGCGGCGGTGTACGGGGAGGCGTCGGCCGCGACGATCGTGGCCGTCGTCGGCTGTCTGCTGGCCGGGGTGCCGGCGGTCCCGATCCCACCGGATTCGGGGCCGCGGGAACGAGAGCACTTCCTGGGCGACAGCGGCGCCGCGCTGATGCTGGGCAGCCCGCCATGGGACGACCTGTCCCTGCCCGTGATCCCCGTGGACGTGCGCGACCGCGCGGACATCGCCCCACCGGCGCCTGCCCCGACCGGCGGCACCACGCCTACTCCTACCGGCGGCACCACGCCCACTCCCACCGGTGGCACCGGCTCTGCGCCTCCACCGGCGCTGATCCTTTACACCTCGGGGACGACCGGAGCCCCCAAGGGGGTCATGGTGCCCGCGTCGGCGATCGCCGCCGATCTTGATGCGCTCGCCGAGGCCTGGGCGTGGACGCCGCAGGACACGCTCGTCCACGGGTTGCCGATCTTCCACATCCACGGGCTGGTGCTCGGGGTGTTCGGCCCGCTGCGGATCGGGAGCCGGCTCATCCACACGGTGCGTCCGACGCCGTCGGCGTACGCGGCGGCGGGGGGCAGCCTGTACTTCGGGGTGCCAACCGTGTGGTCGAGGATCTGCGAGGATCCGGCGAGCGCGCGGGCGCTGCGGTCGGCCAGGCTGCTCGTCTCGGGCAGCGCGCCGCTGCCGGTACCGGTGATCGAACGGATGCGGGAGCTCACCGGTCAGGCGCCGATCGAGCGGTACGGGATGACCGAGACACTGATCACCACGAGCGGGCGGGTGGGCGTCGAGCGCCGGCCCGGCTGGGTCGGTACGGCACTGCCCGGTGTGCGGACCAGGCTCGTCGACGACGAGACGGGCGAGCCGCTGCCCCACGATGCGCACAGCATCGGTGAACTGCAGATCCAGGGCCCGACCCTGTTCGGCGGCTACCTCGGCCGCCCGGACGCCACCGCCGGGTCCTTCAGTGCGGACGGCTGGTTCCGCACCGGGGACGCCGCCGTGATCGACGCCGACGGCAACCATCGGATCGTCGGACGGCGCTCCACCGACCTGATCAAGTCGGGGGGGTACCGAATCGGCGCCGGCGAGGTCGAGGCGGCGTTGCTGTCGCATCCGGCGGTCCGGGAGGCGGCGGTGGTCGGCCTGCCCGACACCGATCTCGGCCAGCGCATCGCCGCCTTCGTCGTCACGACCGAGGCCGCCCCTGAGCGCGCCGAGCTCGTTGACTTCGTCGCACGCGAGCTGTCCGTGCACAAGCGCCCGCGGGAGATCCACTTCGTTACGGAGCTGCCCCGCAACGCGATCGGCAAGGTTCGCAAGTCGGCTTTGGCCCCACCCCCCACCGCCTGAACCGCCCCTGACGCCGGGCCGGCCGCGACGTCCACCCGGATGACGCGACGCCGCCCCGGCGACATCGACACCGCCATGGACGGCTCGGGCTCAGACGGCACCCGGGAGGTCAGGCGACCCGGCCGGGACCGGGCGGCGCAAGGCCGGGCGCTGCGAGATCAGGCGACGCGAAACCAGGCGATGCGGAGCTGGGTGAGGCGGGGCTGGGTGAGGCGGGGCTGGGGCCGGGGGCGGCGAGGCGGCGGTAGAAGGCGCTGGTCGCCAGGAGTTCGTCGTGGGAGCCCTGGGCCCGTACCCGTCCGGCGTCGAGCACGACGATGTGGTCGGCGGCCCGGACCGTGGAGATACGGTGGGCAATCACCAGCAGGGCCCGTTCGGCGGCGATCCGGCGCATCACCCGTGTCAACGCCCGTTCGTTGACGGCGTCGAGCTGGGAGGTCGGCTCGTCCAGTAGCAGCACCGCGGGACGGGGCAGCAGCGCGCGGGCGATGGCCACCCGCTGCCGCTCACCGCCGGAGAGCAGCACACCGTGATCACCGACGGGGGTGGCCAGGCCGTCGGGCAGCCGGTCCACCAGGTCACGCAGGCCGGCGGCGGTGACGACCTGGTCGATGTCCGCCTCGGTGGCCTCCGGTGCGGCGTAGACGATGTTGTCCCGCAGGGTGCCGTGCAGCACCGGGGTGCTCTGTTCGACCAGGTTCACCCGGGCACGGGCGCGGTGGCGCGCAATCGTACGCACGTCCTGGCCATCCACGAGGAGCTGGCCACCGTCGGGCTCGTAGAACCGTTCGACGAGCTCGAGAATGGTCGACTTGCCCGCCCCGGACGGTCCCACGAGGGCGACCTGTCCGCACCGCGGTACCTGGAAGGTCACACCGCGCAGCACCGGCTGCAGGCCGTAGGCGAACCACACGTCCCGCAGCTCCAGCGCCGGCGCGGATGACGGCCCCAGCGCCGGCGCGGATGACAGTCCCGGCATCGAGGTGGGCGGGGACGGGGTGAGGGGGGTGGACGGGGGGAAGGGGATGGACGGGCGCAGGGTGATCGTATGCAGCGGGCCGATCGCGGTGACCTCGTCGGTCTCCCGGGGCAGGGTGAACACGGCGTTCACCCGGCCGAGCGCACCGAGCCCACGCTGGATGGTCGCGGCGGACTCGACCAGCTGGCCCAGCGGCATCACCAGGTAGGTCGCGTACAGCAGGAAGGCGACCAGACTGCCGAGGGTGGCGCTGCCCCGGGCCACCAGCACCCCGCCGACGAGCAGAACGACGAGCACGCTGCCCTGCACGGCGAGTTGCATGGCCGGCGCGATGATCGAGTCGAGGGTGGCCATCCGCAGGCCGGCCTGATAGGCGGCGTCGGCGTGCGCACCGATGCGCTCGGCCTCACGGGACTCCGCCCGGTTCGCCCGAACGGTGCGCACGGCCGTCAGGGCACGTTCGAGGTCGGCGGTCATCGCGCCGACGCTGGCCTGGCCGCGTTCGGACACCGACCGGATCCGCGACAGGGCGGCGAGCACGACCGTCCCGGCAACCAGCACCACCGCGAGGACCAGCAGGAACAGCCACGGGTTCAGCCAGACCATCAGCGCGATCGCGCCGATGACGCCGATCAGGCTGGTGACGAGCGCGGTAAAACTGAAGGCGACCGCCTCGCGCACCACGGTCGTGTCGGTGTTCGCCCGGGAGATCAGGTCCCCCATCCGGTGGGTGTCGAGCACCCTGATCCGCAGCCGCAGCACCTGGTCGATCAGGCGTCGGCGCAGGCTGAGCAGGATCGACTGGCCGGTGCGTTCCAGCAGGTAGTGCCCGGCGGTGTCGGCGATGGCCTGCCCGACGAACAGGCCGAGCAGGGCGCCGACGACCCACAGCGGAATGCCGCCGGCCTGCGCGTCGTCGATCACCCGCATCACCAGCAGGGGCTGCAGCACCCCGATCCCGGTGCCGACGATCGTGAGCGCCGTGGCCACCCCGACCGGCCGGCGACGCCCACGCAGCAACACCCACAGCTCTCCCAGCCCGCGGAGCATCAGCTCACCCCAGCGCGCATCGGCAGGTCCTCGCGGCCGACTCTGAGCAGGGTCCGCAGGTAGTCCGGGGGGACCGACTCGCCGACCATCACGCCGTCCACCTCGACCCAGGCATGCGCAGCGAACGGGGCAAGCGAACGCACGCCCACGCACCAGGTCGGCACGGCACCGCCAAGGCGACACAGCAGCATCGTGGCGATCGAACGAGGCACGCAGCCGCGGGCTCCGCGGCAGGTCAGGCTCACCGCCATCACCGCCTGGCGGGCGGCGAGGGCATGGTCGTAGTCGGCCGGTCGGGCGCCGTGGGCCAGCCGGTCGAGCACCTGGTGGATCCGGGCCGGCTGCTGGGTGGCCAGCAGCCGGGCCGCGGCGACGGCGATCGTCGCGCAGAGCCACCGGATCGGGCCCAGGGTCACCTCCGGCCGTTCGAGGGTCATCGGCGTGGTCATCGGCGCCGCCGTAGCCGCGAACGCAGCCCGGCGCCCGGGCCCGTTCCGGTGCGCGACCGGTCGGCGTCAGGCCGCGACGTCCGGCCCGGACGATGCCGAGGCGAGCGGCCGGCGGGGTCCGTCGCGGACCGGGTGGAAGGAGGACTGTCCGCCCTCGGGTGGCCGAAGGCACCGCCGGACGCCTGGCCGGACGCCTCGCCGCCCGCCTCGCCGGTGGGGTCGATCAGGCCGACGTCGGTGAGCTGCGCGAGCAGGCCCTCCACGTCCCGACGGGCGGTGTCGGGGTCGACGTCGCTGACGGTGCACAGTTCGCCGGTCGCCGCCGCCACGTCACCGCCGGCGAGCAGCACCCCCAGGACCAGATCACCGGACGGGTTGAGCGTCCAGTACCGCCCGTTGTGGGTGTGCAGCAGCACCGCGCCGTACTCGGTCGGCGCCCGCACCACATCGGATCGCAACGTCACCATCACAACTCCCCCCGGTCGCTGGTGGTCAGCTCGCTGGTGGTCAGCTCGCCGCGGGTCAGAACGGGGCTGGTCAGGACGGTGCCGGTCAGGGCACGCAGCCAGGCGTCGGTGGCGATAGTGGGCTGCAACGCCTCGGCGCGATGGTCGGGGACGGCACCCGTCCGGCAGGCCTGGCGCAGCAGGTCGGGCTCGATCAGCCCGAGCTCGGCCAGCGGCGACGCGTCACACAGCTTCACCAGCATCTCGCGGTTGGCCCGCAGTCCCTGGTCCTCCTCGGTGGACGCGTCGGCCTTGGTCCGCCGACCCAGGCACTCCGCCGGCACCACCGACTGCATCGCCTCCTTGAGCAGCGGTTTGTACTCCCAGGGCGAGGCGCGCAGCTCGGGCCGCACGGCCAGTGCCGCTCGCACGACCCGCTCGTCGTAGAACGGCGCGGACAGCGGCGGACCCAGGGGGTCGGCGATCTGGTCGAATCCGCGGAACGCCGCGGCGCCGGCCCGCAGGGTGAACAGGTCGGTGTGGCCCGCACGGGTCTCGGCGAGCGGCAGCGCCTGCTCCGCCGCGACCGCAAAGGCCTCCGCAACGAGGTCGAGGGCATCGTCGGTGAGCCAGCCGGGCACCACCGGCGGCGGCGTCCAGTCCAGCGCCGTCACATACGGCCGGGTTCGCCGGCCGACCGTCCGAAGCATGCGAGCGGACCGTCCGGGGCGTCCCGGGTATCCCACCCGGACGCCCCGGGTGGCCCGGGTGCCGCCGGTGCGGGCGTCCCGGGCGACGGCCAGGACCCGGGCCATGTCCCGTAGGCAGTCCCGGTAGTCGCGGGAGCGCATCATTCGCAGGCTCGCCGCCCACGGCCAGCCCTCCTGGGCCCGATAGCCGCGCAGGTGCCGCAGGGCCATCACCGGGCGGCGGCGGATCAGGGACGGCAGGTGGTTCGGGGCGCCGCCGACGAGCTCGTCACCGCCGAAGCCGGTCAGGTGCAACCGCGGGGCGTAGAGCGCCAGATGGTCAAGCCCGGCCAGCAGCTTGGCCCGGTCGACGACGCCGACGAACGGGCGGTCCGTCGTCGGGCCCGGCTCGTCGATGCGGTCGTAGACCAGCGGCAGGTCGGCTGCGGCCAGGGTCTCCCGGGTGAGGCTCGGCAGCGACGCGGCGAGCCGACCAGCCCAGTAGGCGTCGTCGTCGCCGGGATCGCGGGCAAGGCCGGTGAGGGCGACGACGTCGGCCGGCCCCCGGGCGGCCAGGCAGCACACGGCGCTCGAGTCGAGGCCGCCGGACAGGTCGGCGCTGACGGTCCGCCCGCCAGCCACCCGCACGGCCACCGCCTCGGCCAGCGCCGCGCGCAGCACCGCCGCTCCCTCGGAGCGCGACCGCACCGCTGCCGGTGCCCGCCACCGGCGAATCGTGCGCGACTGTTCGTCGCGGTCGACGAACAGGTAGTCCTCGGGCGGGACGGCCGTCACGGACGTGAAGGGCACCAGGTCATCGAGCGGATGCGGCGGGGACGGGTCCAGCAGCGCCAGCGCCAGCGCCGTGCGGTCGAGTCGGGCGCCGCACAGGCCGGCGAGAATGTCGGCGCGGTCGGCGGCCAGCAGGTGCCCGCCCACCCGGGCGGTGAAGATCCGCCGGGTACCGGTCGCCGTGCCCTGGATCCGCGCCTGACCGTCGATCTCGGCGATCAGGTGATAGTCGCCGGCCACCTCGCGGCCGAGGTCGAGAGTGTGCACGTCGTGCGCGGCCACCAGCAGTCCCAACAGCCGGCCGGGCCGGACGGCCGCGCAGCCGACCAGCGCGATCTGACGGCGCCCGGCCGTCGCACTGACCATCGCCGCCGCCGGCCAGTCGCCGACGATCCAGGGCCGGCCCGACCGGTGGCGCACCACCTGACGCCCCCCCGCCGGCACCGCCACCTGCTCACGGTCGGGCAGGACGACGAACCAGCAGGCCGGACGGTGCCGCAACGTGGATGTCGTCACCTCGGCCTCCGCCGCGCTCAGAAGAAGAACCCGCCGGCGACGAATCCGCCACCGCCGAATCCCGCGCCGCCGAAACCACCGCCGCCGTCACAGCCACCGTCACAGCCATAGGAGTAGCCGAAACGACGGTAGAAATAGTCGTGCCCCCAGCCCCAACGGCCCCGAGTGACATCGATGAACCGACCGGCGGTCGACAGCTGCGGGCGCTCATAGGATTGCTCGCGCATTGCAGTCATGTCCGTAGCCCCTTCCCGTGCGTGTTTTCCCGTGTCCCACGCAGCGGGATACCCCGGACGGGTTCAGCGCCGGTTCACCGAGGCGACCGACGCCGCGTCGGTGGACGGGACCGCCTCGAGCACCTGCCGATGGACGCGGCGCAGTTCCGCCCCGGGTTCGATGCCGAGCTCGGTAACCAGGCGCTGGTACAGCTCGCGGTACTCGTGCAGGGCTTCGGCCCGTCGCCCGGTACGTTCCAGCGCGGTCAGCAGCTGCGCCCACAGCCGTTCACGGGTCGGAAACTCGACGGTGAGCGCCCGCAGCGCCGGCAGCACCGCATCGGTCTCGCCGAGGGCGAGCCGCGCGTCGATGAGCTCCTCGCGGGCCGCCCAGCGCGCCTCGTCCAGGCGCAGACTTTCAGCACCGCCGACCTCGGCCGGCAGCTCGTCGAAGGCGTTGCCGCGCCACCAGCCGAGGGCCTGTTCGAACAGGTCCGCGGCCGGGCGCCACCGGCCGGCCCGGGCGGCCTCCCGGCCGGCCGCGACGGCGTGGTTGAAGCGCAGCACGTCGAACTCGTCCGGGTCGACGAGCAGCCGGTACTCCCCCGGCCGGCTTTCGATCCGGCCCGGCCCGACCGGGCGACGCAGCACCGAGGCCCGCGGCCCGACCACCGTGACCGCCGTCCGTTCGACCGGCGCACCCGCGGGTGGCGGCAGGGTGTGCCGCAGCTCGGAGAGGTAGGTCTTGATGTTGCCCAACGCCGAGCGGGGTGGCGCGTCCTGCCACAGGGCCAGGCGCAGCTGTTCGACGGACGTCCACCGTCCCGGCCGCACCAGCATGGCCAGCAGCAGGACCCGCTTCTTCTGTTGGTCGATGCGGATCCGCTCGCCGGATGCCCGCCACACCTCCAGGGGCCCGAGCGCGGCGAACAGCACCCCGGCCCGCGCGTCGCCCCGGCCATCGGTCCGCTCGTCGCCCCGGTGATCGGCCCGGCTCTCGGCCCGATCACCGGATCGGACACCGGGGCCGGTGTCCCGCCCGCCACGGGACGCGGGTCCGTTCCGCGGCGCCGGACTGCCTCTGCGCGCCGGGCTGCTCGTGGGCGCCGGGCTGCTGCCCGACCCCCACCTGCCACCGTCGTCCATGATGATGATCCTCGTCGGTCGGAGATCCTCCGCAAACGGACGATCCTCACCAGACGGACCCCGGTATCGCGCCATCGCCCGGGGACCGGCGGCCCCGCTGGGCCGGTCCAGGGAATACCCCGCCTCGGCATGGGGTAGTCCATCACCGGCAGTACTGACCGGGACGCCGGCGGTCGTGCCGGATCAGAGCCCGCGCCGGATCAGAGCCCGAGCCGGGCCCGGGTCTGCGGACCCACCATGCCGTCGGCGACCAGGGCGTGCTTGAGCTGGTAGTCCTTGACCATGTGATTGGTCTGGTAGCCGAACTGGCCGTCCACGGCGATCGGATAGCCGAGGTCTGCCAGCCGCTGCTGGATCTGCCGCACATCCAGGCGGAAGCCCCGCCCACTGGCCAGTGACGGATAGCCGGTGGGCGCCGCGGGCACGGACGCCGCCGCCTTCGGCGTGGCCGTGTACGCGATCGTGCGCACGCTCAGGCCACCGGACACCGCCGCCACGGCCGACGCCCCCCGGGCCTGGAACCGGGCGTACATGCCGTTGGTGTACGTGCTCCACGCCCGTATGCCCTGGTTGACACAGACCGTGCGGGCCGCCCAGGCGTTGGTGGTCGGGTCGTACAGGTTCCGCCCGCCGACCCAGCCACCGTGGGCCCGCATGTTGATCTGCCACAGACCGCGGGAGTCCTCACCGACGGTCGCGTGAGCATAGGGGTTGCCGCCGGACTCCGCGAGCGCCACCGCGACCCAGGTCGACAGCGACGCCCCCCCGCAGCCCGCCAGACCCGCGTTCGCCGCCACCTGGGCGATCTGCACATCCGAGACCGTGCTGGTCGCGGCGCTGGCCGGGCTCGTCGAGGCGAAGATGCCCACGCCCGCGCCAAGCAGACCGAGCGTCGCCACGGTGGCGCCGCGACGCCGACTCGAAGCCTTCCGATGCTTTCCCTTGGCCATTCTCTGACATCTCGTTTCGGTGTCGTGGAGCACGGTGATGGAAATGGGTGTCGACTTCCAGGGGAAGCCAGTCGGACGACTTTTTAATCTAAAATGGGCAGCACTGAATACCGGATTACCAGGTTCCCGATCAGGAACACCTGGGAAGCCGCCCGAGACCGGATTAAGAGGTGGCGGAAAACCACCGAGCAACGCCGGTCAACGCCGGTCAACGCCGAGGAAACGCGGTTCGGACGTACTGGCCGCCGCGGTTACCGACTGGATCCGGCGAGGGCCGGTTCGCGTCGGCCCGCCGGCGCAGGCGTCGCCGACCGGTCCGTCCGGGCAGGTGGGCGCGACCGGCGTACGGCACGGCGACACCGGTCACGCAGCAGGCTGTTGACCCGACAGGTCCCGTCGGCGAACCACGCCCCGGCCACGCGACGACAAGGTGTCCGTACGCAGTGGCGCACGGCCGGTCAGAACGAACGGCTCCCGGCGGGAGCCAGACCCGCGCGGAACGAAGTCCGGTTCCGGCCCGGCCGATGTGACTGGCGCGGACACCGACCCGTCGCGGGTTCACCCGGGGCGCACGGCGGCGTCATGGCCGGTCCCGCACGCGTCGGCCCGGCCGCGGTGACGATGCGACATCCTGACGTTCGGACACGTCTGATCCTTCCCGTACGCCTGCGGAGTTAGCTGTCGGGTGCGGACCGGGAAGCCCGGTCATCCGCGTACGGATGACTTAACCCCGAGGGTGGCCTGCAACAGACCACCCGGAGGAACGTGGTTCCCCCGCTTCTGCCCTGGACATCTGGAGGGGACTTCGAGCCGTGGGCAGAACTCGGCGTCGACTCGAAGCGTCTGTGGTGCTCCGCCACCGTAGCGAACTACTCAGGGTAGTGACAAGTACCAGTTCGGCCCGAATCCGGCCACCTCGCCGTGACGATGCGTGCAGAGAGCTGCGATACAACGACAATCGGGAATAGATCCCGGCGACACATCGCTCAGCGCACCCGAAATAGTCCGTCAGGTGACTGTCCGGCACGGCGAATCGGGCCGGCACGGCGGATCGGCGCCGCGTGGGCGGGCAGGGCCGCACCCATGGGCGTGCGCCACCGCCTGGACCCGATCCCGCCGGCAGAGCGGGCCCGGGATACGCGTGACGCGCGTATCCCGGGCTGCCCTCGCCGGCGACCCGGACCGCCTCGACGAGCCGCCCGGGCAGATCGTTCCCCAGGAGGGACCCCGCCGCCGGGCTGCCCCGACGCCATCCCACGCCACCCCACGGGTCAACAACAAAAAGCGGCCCGCGGGCCGAGAGTTCCTCGGACCGCGGGCCGCCACCGGTATCAGGAACGACCGGCTGGAGTGCTACCGATCAGGCTGCGGCACCAGCCATGGCGGTGCAGCTTTCCAGGCACGACCGGCAGGCCTGCGCAAGCCGCGTGAGCTGGGCGTCACGGGGCATCTTCTCGCACATCTCGGCGGTGGCACCGCAGATGCGCGCGCACATCGCGCACATGTCGGCGCGCAGCGGCGACATGCGGCACATCATGTCGGCGCAGGTCCGGGTGATGGCCGCACAGTCCATCATCAGGCGCAGGTCCGCAGCGTCCATCATCGAGCCGGGCATATCCATACAGTACGAGATCGTCTCTTCGCACAGAATCGAGCAGGACATGCACTCGTCGATTGCCCTGCGCATGGTCTCGCTGATTTTCTCGGCATGCTTCATGGGACACCTCCGATATGTGGGCGGCAACGCTGGAACCGCCTCGGAAACCCGCCGCCGGCGGGTGTTCTGGCATCCCTGACGATAGCTCTGGTCAACGAATCTGCATCCCGGGCTGCCGACATTACCGGCACCGTCGCGACCGACAGAAAAGTGGCGGTATCCGACGATCCGAAACCCGGAACCCGGCTCGTCGGATACCGCGGACCACTGCGCGGATCAGGTGGTCGGACGTGGGTCGGTCCGCCCGGTGAACGGACTGTGGGCCGACCCGATCACCGTCTCGTCGCCGGCCGGGGTGGGGCCGGCGAACGCCCAGGCACCACGGGCCAGCACCGGTGGCAGGCGAGGATGGGCGAGCACCGCTCGTCCCGCGGTGAAGACGCCGCGCACGACGTCCCGGCGTTCGAACAGACTCAGGTCACCCGGATCCGTGTCCAGCACAATGGCGTCGAACACGTAGCCGGGCGCGAGCCGTCCGCGCCGACGTCCCGCCACGCCAGGACCGGTTCCGGTTCCGGAACCAGGCGCGCCGCGATGCGGGGTGGTGTCGTCCGTACGGCCGTGCCCCGGGGCGCACAGCGCGGCGCCGTTCGCGGTCGCGGCGAGCAGGGCCTCCGGCGGGGTGAGGCCGGCCCGGCGCAGGTGGCTGATCTCGGCGAGGTTGCCGCCGTGCCGGCTGCGGTGGCGGGCGTCGCTACCGAGAGCGATGCGCACGCCGGCTGCGCGGGCCACCGCGATGGTCTCGGCGAGCGCGGCGGCGGTCGCCTCGGCACGTTCGACCGCCCAGCCGGGCAGCACACCCGTGCGAACCAGCGCGGCCAGGTCCAGGTAGGACGACAGGGTCGGGACCAGAGTCACCCCGCGGGCCGCCATCGCGGCGGCGGCCCGTTCGCCGAGTCCGATGCCGTGCTCGATGGAACGCGCTCCGGCCGCGACCGCCGCCTCCACGGCCCGCTCGCCCAGCGCGTGCATCATCACCGGCCGACCGAAGCGACCGGCCTCGGCGACGGCCGCGACCAGCTCCGCCGGGGCGAACGGCACTTCGACGTGCCCGGGACGGGTGGACATCACCCCACCACTGGCGTAGATCATCACCCAGTCGGCACCGGCCCGTAGCACCCCGCGTACGGCGGTGGGCAGATCACCGGCAACGCTGGTGCTGTGGGCCGGGCGCTCCGGATAGGCGGGGCCGAGCACGTCCTGGGTGGACTCGAGGCCCGGTCCGAGGACAGCGCCGTCACCGTGACGCCCGGTGCGACTCAGCGCCACCACCGACACCGCGAGCGCCGGGCCGGGGACGGCTCCGGCGGCGAGGGCGTCCCGCACTCCGGCATCGGCACCACCGGCATCGCGCAGCCAGGTGACCCCGGCGAGCAGCGTGGCCCGCAACGCCTCGGCCGTCTGCAGGAACCGGGTGGACAGCGGCGCCGTGACCAGTTCGAACGGGTCATAGGTGGACTGGGTGACATGCGCGTGACAGTCGATCACCCCGGGCATGACGAACAGCCCCCGCGCGTCGACGTCGATCGCCTCGGGATCCAGCGGCAGCGCGGGACCGACCGCCTGCACCACCCCGTTCCGCACGGCGACGTCACAGGGTTCGCCGAACCGTCCGCTCCGGTCCAGCACATGGCACTCGCGCAGCGTGAACGCCTGCCCGGCGCGACCGGCTCGCACGGGTGCCGCGGCCGAACCGGTGTCGACCTCACCGGAGGCGCCCGACTCCGGCAACGGCTGGTCGGTGTCGTCCGACACCACGGACCGGTCGGACCGGCCAGCCGGGGCGAACGGGGAGGAGCCCGCGGCGCTCGTGGACGCGGGGTTCGCCGATGCGGAGCCGGAGGACGCAGGGCCCGTGGACGCAGGGCCCGTGGACGAAGAGCCCGCCGACGAGGGAGTCGAGGACGAGGGAGTCGAGGACGAGGACGCACGGGATTCGGACAAGGCAGCGCCGTTCCTGCTGGTGGATGGACGACCGAGGTCGCCGACCGGACAAGGCCGCGCGACGGTGCTCCGCAGACCGACAGTCCTGCGCGGATCAGCGGTGCTCCGCGGGCCGGCGGTACTCCGTGGGCCCACGATGCTCCGCGGGCCCGCGATGCTCCGCGGGCCCACGATGCTCCGCGGGCGGATGGCCGGAGGGCGGGATGACCAGAAGCCGGGGTGGTCCGCCGACGGCCACATCGGTCCGCAGCTGGCATGGCCTGCAGCCGTGGTGGTCAGCGGGCCGGAAAACCGCGAAGGTCAGCGGGGACAGGCCGCCGTGCACACCCGACAGGTGTCGATATGGCGGCGGTGGGTGAGCGCACGGGCCAGGTCCACCCGGGACCGCGGTCTCACCGCGACCAGCGACCTGACCATGATCCCACGCCTCCCGCCGTCACCACCACGCGGCGGGTTCACGGTAACCAATGCCCGGCACCGACGCAAAGGCACCGGCTTCCAGGCACCGACCCCCGGACGCGGGGACACCCGTCCGATCGGGATCTGGATCACTGGGGGTGACAGCGCTCGAAGCAGCTGGTCACACTGAACTTGATGACCACCTCACCGCCGCCCCGGCGGCCCCCCGTGCGGTCCCGCGACGCACTGGGCCGACCGCTGCCACCCGGCACGGCCGGCGTCGCGCCGCTGGAGCTGCCCGCCGCACTACCACCCCCGGCTGCCCTCGCGGCCGCACAGCACCTGCTGGACACCGGCCTGCCGTTCCAGGCCCACGAGGTGCTCGAGGCCGCCTGGAAATCCGCCGGCGATGACGACCGGGCGCTGTGGCGGGCGCTCACCCAGCTCGCCGTGGGGCTGACCCAGCTGGCCCGGGGCAACGTCCCGGGCGGGCTCACCGTGCTCGCCCGGGCCGCCGAGGGCCTTACTCCCTACGCCGACGGGCACCTGCACGGCGTGGATGCCGCCGGGCTGGTGCGCTGGTGCGAGCACACCGCCCGCGCGGCCCTCGATGGTCGCCTCGCGATCACGGACAGCACCGCCACCGACCTCTCCCGGCCCGGTGGCAACGGCGCACCCGCAGACGACCCATCCTCGGCAACGGTTGCGCTGCGTCCACCTCGACTGGTGAGGTAATTCCACAAAGGCACTGCAGCCACATCAGTCCTGTGAACATACTCACTGGAATTCTCACATACGGGCACTTGTTGACCAGTCGAGAGCACCGGGGGTGGGCGGGCTACCGGTCCCCGGCGGCCCGGGAGATCCGAGGAGATCCGATGGAAGACGCAGTCATCGTCGACGCGGTCCGCACGGCATCAGGGCGCGGCAAGCCGGGTGGGGCGCTCTCGGCGCTGCATCCGGCCCAGCTGTTGGCCACCGTGCTCAGCGCCGTGGTCAGCCGCAACGATCTCGATCCGGCGCTGGTCGACGATGTCATCGCCGGTTGTGTGAGCCAGATCGGCGAGCAGTCGGCGAACATCGCTCGCACGGCCGTCCTGTCCGCCGGGTTCCCCGAGACGGTGCCGGCCACGACCGTCGACCGGCAGTGCGGTTCGAGCCAACAGGCCGCCCACTTCGCCGCGCAGGGGGTGATCGCCGGGGCCTATGACGTGGTGATCGCCTGCGGCGTGGAGTCGATGAGCCGGGTGCCGATGGGCTCGGCCGTCGCCGGGCAGGACGCCGAAGGCCCCGGGCTGCGCACCCGCTACCCCGAGGGGCTGGCTTCGCAGGGCATCGGCGCAGAGCTGATCGCGGCCCGGTGGAAGCTGGACCGCGAGGCACTGGACACCTTCGCCGCCCGTTCGCACGCACTCGCCGCCGCAGCGACGGCCGCCGGCGACTTCGCCGGCGAGATCATCCCGATCCCGCTCCTGCAGCCCGACGGCACCATCGTGGCCCACGCAGCCGACGAGACGGTGCGGGCCGGCACCACGGTGGACCGGCTCGGGTCGTTGCGGCCCTCGTTCCACACCGAGGCGTGGGCGCGGCGGTTCCCCGAGATCGGCTGGCACATCACCCCGGGCAACGCCTCTCCGCTGACCGACGGCGCGTCCGCCGTCCTGATCATGAGTGCGTCGAAGGCCGCGGAGCTCGGCCTGCGCCCCCGCGCCCGCTTCCACGCCTTCGCCCTCGCCGGCGATGACCCGCTGCTGATGCTCACCGCCCCCATCCCGGCCACCCGTAAGATCCTCGCCCGCACCGGGCTGTCCCTCGACGACATCGACGCCTACGAGGTGAACGAGGCCTTCGCGCCGGTCCCGCTGGCCTGGGCGCGCGACACCGGAGCGGATCCGGCCAGGCTCAACCCCCGCGGTGGCGCCATCGCCCTGGGTCATGCCCTCGGCGGCTCGGGCACCCGTCTGCTCACCACCCTGGTGAACCATCTGGAGGCCACCGGCGGGCGCTACGGCCTGCAGACGATGTGCGAGGGCGGGGGCATGGCCAACGCCACCATCATCGAGCGTCTCTGACCGTCAGTGGGTGACGGCGGTGACGGACAGCTGCTGGACGGACGCCGACGTGCAGGCGGACGCGTCCGTCAGCGGCTGTCGCAGCGCCGTGCGCGACCCGGGGGGGTAGACCCGTAGCGCCGTCACCGCGGCGATCTGCCCGGACTCGAGGCACCCCTCCTGGATACCCGGGTGCACGATGCGCAGCGTGGCCGAAACGGACGTGCCCGGCGCCAGGGCGATCGTCGTCGCGGCGGCCCCGGTGTGGGTGGCAGCGGCGCCGACCTGGGCGCCCGCGGCATTGAGGTACGACACCCCGGGGAAGCCGCGCAGCAGACAGGTCACCGCGCCGGTGTTGGTCAGCACGAGCCGCTCGTAGGTGCTACCAGCAGCTCCCTCCGGGTCGGCCACCTGCAGTGACAGTGCCGAGGTCGGGCAGGTCCCGGACGCTCCCGAGCCCTGGACCGGCGGTTCGACAGCCGTCCCCGGTGGTGTCGCGGTGGCCGGTGGTGTCGCCGCGGTGGGTGGGGCGCCCGGTCCGCTGGTTGCGCCGGACACCACCGGACCGCCGCCGGCGCCGGTCACAGCCGGTGGTCCGCCGGCGGCCCCGACC
>NZ_JAMQQG010000027.1 GCF_023716925.1 Frankia sp. R82 | reverse complement strand
GGCCCGCGGAGCCGGCGAGTGCGGCGCGGCGCGCTGAGCGCTGGGACTCGTCGGCGACGGCCTGCGCGACCCCGCCAGGACCGAGGCGGGCGGCGGCGAGCCGATCCGCTCCGGCAAACGGCCCGGCATGCCGGGAGGCGACTCCCATCAGCACGCCCAGACACACCAGCACCACGACCGTGGCGGCGCGTGGCGCACGCCCGGTGAACCGTGGCCGACCAGCCACCAGTCGCGCGTCCGAGCGTGGCGGTACGGCTGTTACCTCGCCAACCATGTCCCGCAGAATCCTCCCGTCTCCCATGGATCAAGACCATTTTCGGCGATTCCGGCAGGTCTTCGACCATCGCAGTTGTCGTCGTCGCGCCGCACGGTACGCGGGCAGTGGCACCCCGGCGGGCACGTTGGCCGACGCGGGCGCGATCTCGTCGGCGATCTCGTCGGCGATGGCGTCGGCGAACAACGGACCACGGGCCGTCGAGTTCGGTAGGCAATCGGCACACGCACAGATCCACTGTCTACGCTGGTGCCCAACGTGGGATCGCCACCCCTGAACGGGGCGAAGCGCAGGGCGGTCGCTGCGCCGTCCATGCCTGGCCAGTCGAGGAGTACCGCCGTGCCCGAGTCACGACGCCGCAAGCCGAAGAAGCAGACGTCGAACGCCAGCGGAAGTCAGACCCGGCGCAAGCCGCCGTCGCCGCCGTGGTTCGGCGGGCTGATCCTCGCGCTGTTCCTGCTCGGCATCGCCTACCTGCTCGTCTACTACTTCTCCAACGGCGGCGTGCTGGGCATGGAAAGCCTGGGGGGGTGGAACATCCTCATCGGCTTCGGGTTCGTCGTCATCGGGCTGGCCGTCTCCACCCAGTGGCGCTGACTGCGCGCCGGTGGCTACCCGTAGTGGCCACAGTGCCGGGTGTGGGCGGATCGATCCGCATTCACAGGCAGGTCCGCGGGGCAAGCGATGCTGTGGCGACTTGCACGGCTGTCATCTATCCACAACCGTTGTCCACAAGTGTGGATATCACCCTTGAGGGTGAGATCAATGGATAGTGATGTTATGACCACTAATCGTGATCTCATTGCGGGGATCTCGCCCTACGAGGAGATCATCGGCTTCTCCCGGGCGGTGCGGATCGACGATCGGATCCTGGTCAGCGGCACCGGTCCGGTCCAGCCGGACGGTGGTGTCCCGCCGGATGCGGCAGCGCAGGCCCGGCGGTGCTTCGAGCTGATCGGGGCGGCCCTGGCGCAGGCCGGCGCCAGCCTCGAAGACGTGGTGCGCACCCGGATGTACATCACCTCGGGTGCCCATGCGGCTGCCGTGGGCTCGGTGCACCGCGACCTGTTCGAGGGCGCCCGCCCGGCGGCGACGATGGTGATCGTCGCCGGACTGCTGGACGACCGTTGGGTCGTCGAAGTTGAGGCAGAGGCATTCCGTCGAGGTGGCGGGAAGTAGCTCAGGCCAACCTGGTGGATCAGGCCAACCTGGTGGACCGGGCCGACCTGGTGGACCGGGCCGACCTGGTGCACGCTGGCCCGGTCAGCGGGCCAGGACGGCGGCACGCAACCGAGAGACGGTGTCCTCGGCCTGGTCGTCGCCGACCAGCAGACGGCGGAACTCGGCCCCCGGGCGTACCTCGACGACGACGGCGGGCCGGCCGCGGTACACCGCCGCGAAATCCCTGCCGTCCCGGGACCGCCAGGTGCCCAGCGCGATCACCCCGGGCAGGCCGGTGCCGGGCAGCCGCCACCCCCGCAGTTCGCGGAACGGCTCATGCGACGTGCGCACGTCGAGCACCTCGTCAAGTGCGACGGAGACGTCGCCGCGCAGTGCACCGAGCCGTTCCAGGCCGCTGAGCACAACCTCGACCCGCTTGTCCCTAATCTCCAGGCTGGCCATTCGTTCACGTTAGCCGTCCGTACCCGCACCCCGAGCCCAAAGGCGACGACGCCCACGGCGGAAACGTCAGGTGGAGGGGGACGGGCGGGCGTAGGCTTCGGCGTCCTCGGCCCGGATGACGTACATCACCGCGTTGATCAGAGCGAGGTGGGTGAACGCCTGGGGGATGTTGCCGAGGTGGCGACCACTGTGCGGGTCGATCTCCTCGGCGTAGAGGTCGAGCGGACTCGCGAGGCTCAGCAGCCGCTCGCACAGCTGCCGGGCCCGGGCCAGCTCACCGATCTCCACCAGTGCGGACACCAGCCAGAACGAGCAGATCAGGAACGCACCCTCCGCGCCGGTAACCCCGTCGTCGGTCTCCTCGGTGCGGTAGCGCAGCACCAGGCCGTCCTCGGTGAGTTCCTCGGCGATGGCGAGCACGGTGGTTTTCACCCGCTCGTCCGCGGCGGGCAGGAAGCCCAGCAGCGGCATCAGCAGCAGCGACGCGTCCAGCGCCGTCGAGCCGTAGAACTGGGTGAACACGCCGCGGTGGTCGACGCCGTGCTCGCAGACGTCGGCGTGGATCTCCTCGGCGATGGCCTTCCAGCGGGCCGCGGTCGGCAGGTCACCGCGCATCTGGGCGAGGCGGCGGCCACGGTCCAGCGCCACCCAGCACATCATCTTCGAGGCGGTGAAGTGCTGCAGCGCGCCGCGGACCTCCCACATCCCGCAGTCCGGTTCGCGCCAGTGCGCGGCGGCGGCCTCGACCAGGCGCACCAGCACCGGCCACAGCCGTTCCGACAGGTAGTCCCGGGACCGGGTGTGCAGGTACACCGAGTCCAGCACGACTCCCCACACGTCATGCTGACGTTGCAGGGCGGCAGCGTTGCCGACCCGCACCGGAGACGCGCCCTCGTAGCCGGACAGATGGCCGAGGATCTCCTCGTCGATCCGCGGCTCGCCGCCGACCCGGTACATCACCTGGATCTCGTCGTCGTGTTCGGCGACGTCGGCGATGAACGAGAAGAAGTCGTTTGCCTCGTAGTCCAGGCCCAGGGTGTAGAGGCCCCACAGGGCGAAGGTCGAGTCGCGCAGCCAGCTGTACCGGTAGTCCCAGTTGCGTTCGCCGTGCGGGGTCTCCGGCAGGGACGTGGTGGCCGCCGCCAGCAGCGCACCGGTCGGCGCATAGGTCAGGCCCTTCAGGGCGAGGGCGCTGCGCTGCAGGTGACGCCGCCACGGATGGTCCGGGAACATGCCGCGCGACAGCCACTGGCGCCAGAACTGGGTGGTGCGTTCCACCGCGTCGCAGGCCTGCGCGTAGGTGTCTGGCAGCAGGGGATCCTCGGCCCGCCAGGTCAGCGCGACGAACGCCGTGTCGCCCTCACGCAGGGTGGTGCGGGCCAGCGCCCGGCGGCCGTCGAAACCGAGCCGCAGGTCGGTGCGCAGCCGTAGCGTGACACCGGTGCCGGCATGCCCGATGACGCCGGCGGAGTAGTCCTCGGCCTCGTACTCCCACGACTCGGCGTGCCGGCCGTAGTCGAAGTTCGGCTCGCAGACCAGGCTCAGGTCGACCGATCCGTGCTCGCAGCGGGCCAGCCGCAGCAGCACGTGGTCGGCATCCCAGTCGCTCGGCGTGCGCCGATGGGTGTTGGACCGCCGATGGGTGCGGTGCCAGGGGCCGACGACCAGACAGTCGGTGACGATCAGCCAGCCGTTCGGGGTCTGCCAGGTCGTCTCGAGGATGTTCGTCCCCGGCAGGTAGCGCCGTCCGGCCGGGATCTGGGTGCGGTCCGGGCCGAACCGGAACCCGCCGGCCGAACGGTCCAGCACCGCGCCGAACACACTCGGTGCGTCCGGGCGCGGCACGCACATCCATTCGACGTTTCCGCTGGGCGCCACCAGGCAGGACGTCTCACAGTCCGACAGGAATCCATACTCGGCGATCGGCGGGAACGGACTGCCCCCACTGCGCCGCACCGGAGCCTGCGCCATCCGGTCCTCCTGCCCACCCCGGAGTTCCTGATCATGAACAGCCACAACATCCACTCCACCCCGCCACCCAGATTAGACACATTGCGTGATGGCGAGATTGCGAATCGTAGCCGATGTGGCGGGTGGCGCAAGGACCAGGCCACGACGGGCGGAGCGGACCACGACGACCGGACGGGGGTGTGGTTGCGTGATGGGATGACTCCAGCTGACCCGCCCTCCCCGACCTCCGGTGCCGACGCGGCATCGGGCCCGGACCCGGCTTCGGGGGCGGCTTCGGATTCGGGGGCGGACTCGGCATCGTGGTCGCCGCCGCTGTGGCGGGTGGCGCTCTACGCCGCCGGCTGCGCGCTGGTGGCGTTGGTCGCGGCGATCGGCTCGCTCGCCGCCCGGCTCGAGCAGCTCGATGGCGCCGGCCGGCTGCTACTCGGCGTGGTCGCCGCCGGGCTCGGCGTTCTGGCGGTGCGGGATCTGCTGGCCCGTCCGACGCTGCGGGTCGACCCGGGCGGCCTCGACCTGGTCGACGGTCTACGGCGCCGTCAGCTGCCGTGGGCGGCCGTGCTGCGGGTCCGCGCCGGCACCGTCACCCACAACCGGCGCGCGGTGCATCTGCGCACCCTCGAAGTGGAGACGATCGACGGGCCGATCCTGCTCACCCGCCGCCAGCTCGGCGCCGACCCGGGCCCGATCGCCGAGCGCATCGAACGGATCCGCCTGCGCTCGCACTGACCTCTCGACCTGGCCTCAGGTCAGCGCTCAGGTCAGCGCGGACGATTTGGCGACCGCGGCCAGCAGCAGCACCACGATGATGCCCACCACGCCGCCGGCCTGCAGCCGGGCGTGCCGCGGCGGGACGTGGGCGTAGAGCAGGCCGACCAGGACGCCGACGGCAAGCCCACCCAGATGGCCCCACTTGTCGATGCCACTGAGAGTGAAGGTGATCGCGAGGTTGATGCCGATGACGACGAGGATCTGGGTCGAGTCGATCCGCAGCCGGCGAGCGATCACGTAGTAGGCGGCGAAGAACGCGAAGATGGCGGTGGAGGCGCCGACCGAGAACGTGGACAGGCCGCCGAGCAGATAGCTCAACGTGTTGCCGCCGACCGCGCCGGCCACGAACAGTCCCAAATACCGGGCTCGGCCGAGCAGCGCCTCCAGCTGGAAGCCCAGCAGGAACAGCGCATACATGTTGAACAGGATGTGCAGCACACTCGCGTGCAGGAAGGCCGCGCTCAGCAGCCGATAGTACTGGTCGTCGGCCGCGATGCGATATCCGTCCATCGCGAACCGCTCGGTGAAGCCGTTGTACCGGTCGCTGTTGCCGAGCCCGGGCGCGCCCTGCAGGAAGTAGGCGACGACGCAGATCGCGATGAGGCTCTGGGTGACCAGCGCCTGCCGGGCCTGGCCCACCCGACCGCCGAGCACGGTCCGCGGGTCCCGCTGGCCGGTCCGCCCACCGCCACCGGCCTGACCGGCGGACGCCCGGCCCTGCCCTTCCTCCGGGCAGTGGAACCCGACGGCGGCCGGGCGCATGCAGTCCGGGCAGATCGGTCGGCCGCACCGCTGGCAGGTGACGTAGGTCTCCCGGTCGGTATGCCGGTAGCAGTGCGGCACGACCTGGCCGGCCGGACCAGACTGACCGTCCGGACCGGCGGGTTGGGGCGGCGGTGTCCAGCCCTGCCGGCCGGGCGGCGGCCCGACACTCGGCCGCCAGCCCGGCGACGATCCCCCGGAGCCGCTCGGGCCGCCCGGGTCCGGGCCCGGCTCGCTGGCCGACTCCGGCGGTGCGCCCATCGTCACTACCCCTGTATAAAGCCCGAGCCGGCAGTCCGTCAGGCCTGGCGGCGATCGACGACGATCTCGGAAATCACAATGTCCGTCTTCGGACGGTCCTGCGCGCCGGTCGGCGCCTTGGCGATCGCGTCCACGATCTCGGTGCCGCGGACGACCTCGCCGAAGATGGTGTGCTTGCCGGTGAGCCACGCCGTCGGCGCCACCGTGACGAAGAACTGCGAACCGTTCGTCGCCGGGCCGGAGTTCGCCATGGCGAGCAGGTACGGCCGGGTGAACGCGAGGTCCGGGTGGAACTCGTCGGCGAACTTGTAGCCCGGGCCGCCCCGACCGGAACCCAGCGGGTCACCGCCCTGGATCATGAAGTCCGGGATGACCCGGTGGAAGATCGTCCCGTTGTAGAGCGGGGTGCCCGACCTGCGCTCACCGGTCGACGGGTCGACCCACTCCTGCTCGCCGGTCGCGAGCCCGACGAAGTTACGGACGGTCTTGGGAGCGTGGTCGGGGAACAGTCGGATCTCGATGTCCCCCTGAGTCGTCCGCAGCGTCGCGTACAGCTCCTCGGCCATGGGTCTCTCTTCTCTTCAGGTCGGGTCTGTTCGGTTCAGGTCTGTTCGGGTCGGGTTCGACGTCCGCCCGGTTCGGGTTCGCCCGGTTTGTGTCCGCCCGGTTCGGGTCCGCCCGGACGGCACCCGGGCCGGTACCGATCGTATGCGCCTGGCGCGTCCACGTTCCGCGAGTCCACGGTTGCCGGTAGTCCGGATACGCCGACGCCGGCCATCCAGGCACGGCGACATGGCGGTCCGACCGGTCGCCGCCGGCGCACGCTACCGGCAGACGCCCGCTACCGGCAGACGCCCGGACTCGACGGGACGCCACCGCACGCCCCGGGACGCACCGCCGCCACGTCGGTCAGGACGGCGTGACACGCCTGGCAGACGACTTCGGGTTGGAGAGGCCGGGTGTCGGGGTACGGCACACTGCACAGATCTTGACCCGCCCAGCTCCCAGCTCACCATGAACGGCAGACAGGGAAGGACGCCATGAGTACGACGCTGAAGGACCGTATCTCGCACGTCACCGACACCGCGCCGGTCAGCGGGATCTCGGACGCCGCACGCCACGCCGCCGACACCGCGGGGACCGCCGCACACCGGGCGGCGAGCATCACCGGCGGCACGGCCAGCACCGCCGCCTCGGCCACCCGGGACGCCGGGCTCAGCGTCGCCCACCTCGTCTCCGATGCGTCCGGTTCCGCGGCACGCAGCGGCGCCGCAGCCGGGCGGACCGCGGGCAAGGCCGCCGGCAAGGCCGTGAAGGCCTCCGGTCGGGCCGGACGCAAGGTGGAAAAGGCCCGCTCCCGGGCCGAGCTCACCGCCGAACGGGCCCGGGCGACCGCCGAGATCCGCGCCGAGCGGCAGCGTTCCCGTCGGGCCGTCGCGGCCGAGACCAAGGCACGCGTCGAGGCGGACAAGGCCCAGCAGATCCTCGAAAAGCGACTGGCGAAGGTCGAGACGAAGCTCGCCAGGGTGCACAGGCACCGCCGTCGTGGCGTGCTGACCCTGGCCCTGCTCGGTGCGGGTGCCGCGGGGACCGTCGCCGCGCGCCGGTACCTGGCGCAGCGGGGCAGCGAGGCGCTCGGCACCGAGGCGGAGCCGATCCCGGCCCCGCTCGCCACGCCCGCCACGTCGTCCAGCACCAGCGGCACCAGCGGCACGAGCACCAGCGGCACCAGCCCGCTGACCGCCGGCACCTTCGACGATCGCCTGCGTGCCTCGTCAAGCAGCCTCGAGGAGATGCCGGGGGTGGACACCTCGCGCAGCGAGATCAGCCGTCCGGGCCCGCGCTGACCCGTCTCGGCGTCCTGCCGGTGACCGGATAGATCCGCAGGTCCGGCGCTCGCCGGGGCACCGCTGGAGCACTCAGCGGTGCCTTGGCGTGTCGGTGCCGGCGAACAGTGGCAGGCGCCGGTACGCGCCGGGTGCCGACTGCGGTACGGCCGGATGGGCCGGCGGGGGTGGTTCGACCCGCCGGTAGGGCGCGCCGAGCGCAGGACGCGGATCCGGCTCCCCCCGGTTGGGCCAGAATGCCATGGCCCGCTCGGCCTGGGCGGTGATCGTCAGCGACGGGTTCGCCCCGATGTTCGCCGAGACGGCCGCGCCGTCGACCACGTGCAGCCCCGGATGACCGAACACCCGGTGGTAGGGATCGATCACGCCGTGGGCGGGATCGGTTCCGATGACGGCGCCGCCGAGGATGTGCGCCGTGAGCGGAACGTCGGCGAGCTCACCGACGAAGCCCCGGGGATGCCCGCCGATGCGGGCGGCGACCCGGCGGGCGGCGTCGTTGCCCGCCGGAATCCAGGACGGGTTCGGCTCGCCATGGCCCTGCCGGCTGGTCAGCCAGCGCAGCCCGAGCGGGCCCCGCCGTAGCCGGACCGTCAGCGAGTTGTTCTGCGCCTGCATGACCAGCAGGATCACCGTCCGTTCGGACCAGCGCCAGGGCAGCCCGGCCAGCGCCCGGCGGGGATGGACGGCCAGCTCCCGCAGCACCTTCACCCAGCGGGGCCACCGCCCGCCGCCCTCGGTCATGGGCAGGCTGAACAGCGCCATCAGGTTGCTGCCCCGCCCGTAACGGACGGGTTCCACATGAGTGTGGTCGTCCGGGTAGAACGACGATGTGATCGCGACCCCCTGCGTGACCCGCTGGTCAGCGTGGTGCCGGCTCGCCCCGAGGATCGACTCGGAGTTCGTGCGGGTGAGTTCCCCCAGCCGATCGGACAGGCCGGGCAGGTCCCCCCGTTCGCGCCCGAGGTGCAGCAGCCGCTGGGTACCGAGGGTGCCGGCGGCGAGCACGACCTGGTCCGCGGTCAGCGTCCGTCGCTGCCGGCGCGCCCGGCCAGATCCTGCATCCTGGCGCTCCGCATCCGGGCTGGCTGGGTCCGGGGTTCGAGAGCGCGCGTCCCGGACGGGCGCGGTGATGGTGTCGATCTCGTAGCCGCCACCCGGACGGGGACGTATCCCGGTCACGGTGGTGTCGGCGAGGATGCGGGCACCGGCCTGCTCGGCGAGCCACAGGTAGTTACGGTCCAGCGAGTTCTTGGCGTTGCGGCGGCACCCGGTCATGCACTCGCCGCATTCGACACAGCCGGTGCGGCTCGGGCCGGCCCCGCCGAAGTACGGGTCGGCCACGGTGACACCCGGCTCCTGCTTCCCGTCCCGTCCGAAGAACACCCCGACGCGGGACGGCCCACAGCTGGCGCCGACGCCGATCTCCTCGGCGACCTCGCGGAACACTTCGTCGGCGTAGGTCGTCGACGGGTTGACCACTACGCCCAGCATTCGTTCGGCCTGGTCGTAGAAGGGGGCGAGTTCCGCCCGCCAGTCGGTGATGTCGTGCCACTGTGGATCGGTGTAGAACGCGTCGAGCGGTCGGTACAGGGTGTTCGCGTAGACCACCGAGCCGCCGCCGACCGCCGTGCCAGACAGCACGAGCGCCCGGCCGAGCCAGGTGATCTTCTGGATCCCGCGGCAGCCGATGCGCGGCAGCCACAGGTATCGCCGCAGGTCCCAGTTGGTGCGCGGCAACGTCTGCGGGGTGAAGCGGCGCCCTGCCTCGACGACGAGGACCCGGTATCCCTTCTCCGCCAGCCGCAGCGCGCTGACGCTGCCCCCGAAACCACTGCCGATCACGATCACATCGGCGCTGGTCTCGGCGCTGCTGGCGGCGGGCTCAGGCCGGCCGGAGATGCTGGGACGTTTCCGGGACCGACCAATCGCCATGCTCGCCACCTGCCGCGCTCGCCGCTGGTCACCCTGATGTGCCGACCGGACCTGTGCCGACCGGACCGATACGCAATACCGGCCGACCCGCGATGACGTCAACGATGCGCCGGCCGGCTACGTTCCCCGACCACCATCGCCGCTCAGACCGCGTTGGTCAGGCCGCGTTGGTCAGGCCGCGCTGCCCGGACGACCGCGACCCATGATCCGTGCGGTCCGTTGGGACACGGGATCGGTGCCGTTGAGCACCGCTTCGGTCAGGGCTGCCCTGGCGACGGCCTGGTCACGCACCCGCGCCTCCAGGCCGACCTGGGCGGCCCGCTCGATCTCCTCCAGCGGGGGCAGTGGGATCTCGGCCGATCCGGTTCCGTTCGACGGCGCCGCGGCGCTGGCCGACGCGGCGCCGGACGGTGCGCCAGGGAACCCTGCGGTCCGCGTGGCGCCGACGTTCGCGTACCGCGAGCTACCGCCCCTGGCATTACCGATGCGCAGCTCGCCGGGCGTGATTGTCGCCAGCCGAGTGCTGGCCGTGCCCGCACCACCGGCGTCCGGCTCGCGGTCGACCGACGGTTGGGCCACGCTCGTCTCCGACGCCCGTGCGGATGCCGCCCGGAGCAACTCAGCCCGCTGCTCGACGCAGGATCGGCACCCGCACTCCGCCGAGGAGCGCGCAAGCCGGTCCAGTCGCCAGGACAGATTGTCGATCTCGTCGCCGTCACCGACCAGCACGCCGGTGCTGATGATGTGGACAAGGTGCAGCGCCAGCGTGACCGGGTCCCAGTTGTCCTCGTCGAAGATGACCTCCAGCTTGCCGAAGATCGCAAGATAGTCCGAAGTCGACCGTCGCATGGTGTTCGCCAGAACATTGATCACCTGGGTGGCGGCCAGCGTCTTCGGTGACGGCGGTGGAGGCGGCAGCGGGATGCTCGGCACCGACGGGTCGACCGCCTCGCCTTCGGCCGGTGCGCTCGCGGCCGGCTCGGCCGTCACGACATCGTCCGGCTCGGCCGTCACGACGTCGTCCGGGACGTCCGTCCTGGCCAGCCCAGCCTCGACAACCAACTGCGTCGAGCACTCGTCGACGTTCTCGTCGACGATCGGTGCCGGCGCGACCGAGGACGCTGCGTCCGGGCCGAAACCGGGGGCGGCGACCGGAGTTACGGCGCTCACCGGCGGCTCGGCACCCACCGGTGCGGCGGGGACTGTCGAGGCGTCGGAACCGACAGCGACATCGGAACCCACCGTGGCATCGGAACCCACCGTGGCATCGGAACCCACCGTGGCATCGGAACCCACCGTGGCATCCGCACCCACCGTGGCATCCGCAACGAGGGCGGAGGTCGAACCGACCGTGGCCATCGCGCGGGAACGGCGGCGCGCGCCGCTCCAGCTGCGCGAGCCCAGCCGGGCCCGACGGCCATGCCGCCGGGTCGGTCCACCGGCGGCTGCCGCGCCACTGCTACGGGTGCGACCGCCACGGCCCACCCAGGCTCCACCAGTCCCCGAGCCAGCGCCGCCGTCGTCAGCGCCGCCGTCGTCAGCGCTGGAACCCTCGGCGCCAGCGGTACCGGCCCCAGCGGGATCGGTACCGAAGCCATCGGCGCCACCCGCACCGGCGCCACCGGCTCCCATTCCGGCTGCGGCTGAGCTCTCGACCAGGCGGACGAGACCTGACTCCACCGCCGAATCGGGGATCATCAGGGCGAACCGGGTGGTCCGTCCGGCGGAGGCGCGAGCCACTGTCGCCAGCCAGCCCTCCTGGCGCAGGCGTGACACCTGCCGCTGCACGTGGGTCCGGCTGTACCCGGTCTGATCCATGAGAGTGAGCAGGCCGGGGCCACTCACGGCGACGCCCTCGGGGACGCTCGGCAGGGCCTCGGCGAGGTGGCTCGCCATTGTGCAGGCGACAAGCTTCGCCGCCGAGGGAAGCCCCGCCCGCAGGATGGCCCGCTGCCACCCGATGCGATCGCCGATCAGCGTCCCGCAGTCCTGCGCCGCGCGGACCGAGACCAGAGCACCGGGGATGGCGAGCTGGATGGTGTCCGGCGGCACGAGCCTCCTTCCCTCGACGCTGTCACTCGGAGCCGCACTGCCACGTGAAGCTGCACCGTTACGCAAAGCTGCCGGACCGCCCGGGCCCGCCTCGGACGGGACCGGATGTCCGGGGATCGCGCCCGCCGGGACGGGATCGATGGGGGGAGGGCGAGTCGATGTGTGTTCAGGCACCGTACTCCGCACCGCATCAAGGGGCTCCTGCGGGGAGCCACCACGCTCACATGAAGAGGACATGACTCCATCACCGCCGTTGGGTGGTCGTGGTGTGACGGAAACATCAAACATCCGGCAGCTGCTTCGCAGCAAAAAGATTGCGATGAGGCCACACGAATGCCACTGAGATTCCGGCGTTTCAAGCAGAGCGGCATCCGATCATCACCTGGCACCTCCAGTACAAGAAGAAATTTTGACCACCCCGGACAGATGATCAGCAGAAACTGTTCTGACACCTGGGAGCACCCAGATGACGATCACTCCTTCGCCTGCCGAACAAACGTGGTGACATGATCAGACGGAAAGGCCGGAGGGCTCCGATGGAGGGCCGCACCCCCTCCTCGGATCCCCGGGGCCACACCCCCGATGGGCGACCGGCTCGCGCTCGCCGGGCCCGACCCCGACCGCCGCGGCCCGACGCCAGACCACGGCAGGACATGGCAAGAGGTCCGGCCGTCAGCCGAGAGGCGCCGCCCCGACCGGCACCCGGGCCCCGGATCAGGCCCGGGCCGCCGCCGAGGAAGCAGCGGAAACAGGCATCCAGGCGGGACCCACAACCCGGCCAGGACATAACGGCGTAGACCGAAAAACCTGTTCACCAAGTCCGAAAGGTGTTAAGTCCAAATTCAGCCCGAAATTCAACGACGAGGCGCCGGGACAGTGTGCGCAGGCCTTTTGCGGACCACCACGCACCATCGATCGACCGCTGCGGTCCGGCCGGGAAACGAACACCAACAACCAAGCGACGGACACCGAGAGCGGGATCCGCACACGGCGTCCAGGAACCGCCCGAAGCAAGCAGACCGAGTACGGTGCGTCGAAGATCGGTAACCATCCGCGGCGAGGTCCCGATGATTCCCTCGCTGTCCGAAATGTTCCCGGTGCAAGCGCCGCCGATTGCGGACAGATCCTGGACATTTCCCTTGATCGGGCGTATCCCAGCCCGCCCGACCCAACCGAACACCATCAACCTGCGGCGATCACGTCGAACGGTGTGGCGGGGATGTTGTGCGTAGGCTCCGGGATGCGTCAAAACCATGCTCACCCATCAGTTTCGTCCCCAGCTGGCCCAACACCGCCGCCAGCTCTCCGGGTGACCGTCGACCCGCGCCCAACCCATCGGTCGACATCCGGACGCCGGACATCCACCACCGTGGACCCGCCACCCCCACCCGGTCGCCACGACAGCCCATCCCGGCCGACCCGCCACAGCCGGCCGAAAGACGGCCGACCGCACCGCGCTGTCGGCCCCGGCCAGGTGCATACCCCAGGTCGGGGGGCCGGGTTCCCGACGACCGCCCCCGGGTATCGAGCGGGGAGGCGGGACCACCGGCCACCGGCGACCGGCGAGACCACCGGCGACTGGCGAGGAGGCCGCGCGTGAACGACGACATCGTGGTCGGGGTCGACGGTTCGGCCGGCTCCCGGGTGGCTCTGGACTGGGCCCTGGCCGAGGCCCGGCGGTACGGCTGCCCGGTGCGCGCCGTTGTCGGCATCGGTTCGGGCACCCCGGAGCCGATCTGGCCGCACTCCGCCGACGAACTCGCCGAGCAGGCCGGCCGTCTGCTGCATCGCACGGTGGTCGAGGCCGGCGGCACGGTCCCGGTAGTCGAGGAGGTCGTCGACCAGCCGGGTGCGCAGGCACTGCTCACCGTGGGCCACGACGCGCGCATGATCGTGGTGGGGGCACGCGGGCGGGGTCTGCTGCACCGCCTCCGGGTCGGGTCGGTCAGCACCTCGGTGGCCGTGCATGCATCGGTACCCGTGGTGATCGCCCGGGGTGGCGACGACCAACCGGGGCACGGCTTCGACCGGCAGCCGCGTCCCGTCGTGGTCGGCGTGGACGGATCACCGAACTCGCTGGCCGCCCTGGTGTGGTCCGCAGCCGAGGCCGACCGCCGCGGGGTGGAGCTGATCGCCGTGCATGCCTGGCTCGCGGCTCTCCCGATGCCCTTCGCCGCGACCCCCGTGGATATCACCCAGGCGCTCGGCGACCAGGCCGCAACGGTCCTCGACGACGCCATCGCCGCCGTCCGCGACGACCTGCCGGCAGCTGTCGAGCCACAGCGGCGAACCATCCCGTGTTCCGCGAGCCAGGCACTGCTGGCCGCTGGCCGTGAGGGCGACCTGGTGGTCGTCGGCGCCCGCGGTCACGGTGGGTTCGCAGAACTGCTGCTGGGCTCGGTCAGTCACCAGTGCATGATTCACTCCGCGGTGCCGGTGGCGATCATTCGCTCGCACTGAAGCGCCCGCCCACCCCGATCCGCCTGCTGGCCGGTGGTGCGGCCCGGCCGGCTACCTGGTGGCGCCACAGACGACGGTGTGGACGTCCGGGCTGACCGCCGCCCAGTCGTACCACTGCTCGTTGCTCCCGGTCGCCGGCGGATCCCATGGGTTACGCAACAGCACCTGCCCCCGCCCGGTGTCCACCGCCAGGACGGCATAGGCGTGCGCCGCGACCAGGCCCGCGGGTCTGGTCCGTTGACGGGTGGTGATCAGGACGACCTCTCCCCGTCCCAGCGCGGCGGCAAGGTCGTCCGGATGGAGATGGCGGGCGTCTCGCCCGGTCGCGCGATGCCCGGTGAGCGTGGCGAGCGCGTCGGTGGTGCTGCCGTAGCCGAGGGCCGGGTACCCGCCCCGCAGCCGGGCGAACGCCTTCTCGTACAGCGCCGGCCACAGTTCACCGCGACCACCCGCGTTGTCCGCATCCGCCGCCAGCTCCTGGCGGACGGGCGGGCCGTCGTCCGACGTACGCACGAGCCACTGGGCCAGGGTTGCGGTGACCGTGACGGATAGCGGCCCGGCACCACGGTCCCGGTTGACGCCCGGATGCAGTGTGACGGTGGCCGTGCCGTTCGGATTGCGGCGGATGCCGCGAACCAGCTGATCCGGATCCTGGGCCGCGATGCCGACCAGGGCCGCGGCCAGGTAGCAGTCGGGCACCGTTCCCTGGCCGACGTCATCCGGTTCGACCCCGTCGCGCACCAACGGCTCGGACGAGCGATCCGCCCACAGCGGCAGCTGTCCGGCCGGCCTGGCCGGCGGCGCGGGCTCGAGCCAGGGCAGTTCCCGGACGAGGTCGTGGATCATCTCCGCCGGCGCGGCGGCAAGCAGCTCATCGGCCAGTCCGGCGAGTTCCGCCGCGTACCGCACCAGGCCTCGGGCGGACGGGTCCGCCAACCGGCTGGGCGAAGCCGCCAGCCAGGCGGCCCGCGCGCCCAGGGCGGCAAGATCTTCTCCCGGCACCTGAGCGACCACCGCGGCCCGGGCTGCTGCCGGCAACCGCGCAAGGGCGGACCGGGCAGCTCGCAGCGTGTCCACCGCCAATCCACCGCGCGGGCTCCCCGACGTGGTCAGATGGATCGCCTCGAGCACCCCCGCCGCGATCGCCAGCGCCGACGGCTGACCGGCCGACCCCGGTCCGGACGAGGCGAGCCGGGCCGGGGTCGGCCCGGACGCGAGCACGGGCACACCCTCGACCAGTCGGGCCAGCCTGCACTCCAGATCGACCGCAGCCGCCAGGGCTCCCGCCGAGACGGCCCGCAACGCCCGCTCGACCTCCCGCAGCGCGCCCACCACCGACGCCGACAGTGACACCGACGACAGTGACGCCGACGACAGTGACGCCGACGACAGCATCATCGCGTGCTGCAGCGCGGGTTCGACCCCGACCACCGAGCGGGCCACCACCCACCCGAGCCCCGCGGCACGTCCGCCGACGGAATGCAACCGCCCGGCGCAGTCCCGAAGCTCGTCCGGCGCCAACCGGATCACCACCGCCGGGCCCGTCCGCACCGCTGCCACCGCCGGCCAGGACGCCCCCAGCGCCCCCGTCGCCGGCATCGCCAGCGGCCCCGGCAGGTTCGCCAGCTCGGACGAGGTCGCCAGCTCGGACGAGGCCCCCGCCGGCGGCAAGACCAGCGCCACCCGGTCGAGCCAACCCGCCACGGCGCGCAACACCTCGGCTCCCGCGGCCAGCTGGCGATGCCACGCCACCATCGCGCCGCGTAGCCGGCCCGCAAGTGGGGAGTCCGACTCCAGGGCGGGACCATCACCCGGCCGACCAGGCCGGTTCGGCCCGTCAACCCACCCCGGCATCGCGCTCGCCAACACCGCTGACACCGCCGACGCCTCAGCCGCCTGCCGGCGGAACTGGTCCGCGCCGGTCGCGAGCTCGTCCGCGCACCGGGTCGCCGGCCTCGTCGCGGCACCACGACCTGCCTCGGCACCGGCATCCGCGCCCGGTCCGAACCCGATGACCATCACTCCCGCCCTCCCACCCGCGCAACGGCCTGTCTCGGACTGGTCCTGCCGATGGTCTCTTCGTGGTCCGACGCGCGGCTGATTCGTTCGAATCCGGTCGGTTGAGGGTAGATCGCGAACGGGACAGACAGGCCATCTGGGGCACGCGTCGGGCGACTCAGCGGTGGTCATCGCGCTACAGTTTTGATCATTTTCCCCGTCCGTCCGCAATCGCGCGACCACGGCGCCGAGGGTGGGCGCCTGGCACGGACGACCGAGGATGGGCCAACACAGGATGGGAGGCCGGTCATGCCCGACGCAGTCGTCGTCGCCACCGCCCGTTCGCCGATCGGACGAGCCTTCAAGGGCTCGCTGCGGGGCCTACGGGCCGACGATCTGGCTGCCACGATCGTGCGTGCCGTCCTCGACCAGATCCCGATGCTGGACCCGAACGAGATCGACGATCTGATCGTCGGGTGTGGTCTGCCCGGCGGCGACCAGGGCCACAACCTCGGTCGGGTGATCGCGGTCACCCTGGGTCTCGACAACGTGCCGGGCACGACCGTCGCCCGCTACTGCGCCTCGTCGATGCAGGCCATCCAGATGGCGATGCACGCGGTGCGGGCCGGCGAGGGAGACGTCTTCGTCGCCGCCGGGGTGGAGGTGGTCAGCGGCTATCTCCGCGGCAACAGCGACAACCTGCCCGGTACCCAGAATCCCGGCTATGCGGGTGCGCAGGCCCGGACGTCCCTGCGGGCCATCGGTGGCGCCCCACCGTGGACCGATCCGCGCAGCCGCGGCGACCTCCCGGACGTCTACATCGCGATGGGGCAGACAGCCGAGAACGTCGCCCAGCTCACCGGGGTCGGCCGGGCCGAGCAGGACGCGTTCGCCTGCCGGTCGCAGAACCTCGCCGAGAAGGCGATCAGCGCCGGCTTCTTCAAGCGGGAGATCACTCCGGTGCAACTGCCGGACGGCACGATCGTCGACGCCGACGACGGTCCCCGACCCGGCACGACCCTTGAGGTGCTCGCCACCTTGCCCCCGGTGTTCCGTCCGGATGGCACCGTGACCGCGGGCAACGCCTGCCCACTCAACGACGGAGCCGCAGCCGTCGTGGTCATGAGCGACTCCCGGGCCCGGGAGCTCGGCATCACCCCGATCGCCCGGCTGGTATCCACCGGGCTGAGCGGGCTGTCCCCGGAAATCATGGGCCTCGGACCGGTCGAGGCGTCCCGCCGGGCCCTCGCCCGAGCCGGCATGACCATCGACGACGTGGATCTCGTGGAGATCAACGAGGCGTTCGCCGCCCAGGTCGTCCCGTCCTACCAGCAACTCGGCATCGGCCTCGACCGGCTGAACGTGCACGGCGGCGCGATCGCGCTGGGCCATCCGTTCGGCATGACCGGCGCCCGACTGCTGACCACCCTGGTCAACGGGCTGCGCACCACCGACACCACGATCGGTCTGGAGACCACCTGCATCGGCGGCGGCCAGGGCATGGCCCTCATCCTCGAACGGCTGTCCTGACGGTAACGGCACGGGCAGTGTCGGACCTGCCCGGTCAGCCGGCCGGATCCGCGGACTCCACCCGTCTGGCCTGGGCGGGCGCCGACGGCCGTGACAACAACGGTGACGATGACGACGGTGGCGACGACGGTGGTGGTGGTGACGACGCCGCGGCCGTTGCGGTTGCCACCGCGGCGGCAGCCGAGGCGGACAACGCAGCCGGGCCTGACGGCTGCCGGACGGGTCGTCGGGGTGCTGCCACCTCGACCGGCCCACCGGGAGCATCGGCGCCCGCCGGCGCGCCGACCGGCAGATGGCACATGATCGCCCACAGTCGGAGCCGGGTCTGCACCTCCGGCCGGGTGAGCTGGACCGCCGCGACGACCAGACCACCACCGATGATGCCGTCGAGCCAGTAGTGGTTCGCGGTGATGACCACCACGATCGTCGTGATGATCGGATGCAGGATCGCGAGCCAGCGGGCACGGACCCGCAGAATGGTGATCACACCCCAGGCCTCGAGGATCGCCCAGCCGATGTGCAGACTCGGCATCGCCGCGTACTGGTTGGCGACGGTGTCATGCGGCCCGTACGGCGAAGGTCCGATCACGGCGCCGGTGTCGACCAGGTTGACCTGGGGTAGGACCCGAGGCAGATACCGCGGCGGCGCGAGCGGATAAACGATGTGAATCATCAGGGCCACGCCGGTGGAGACGGCGATGACGGTCCGTACCCGGCGCCAGGCGTGCCGCTGGAAAAGCAGTACCCAGAGCAGAAACACGATGGCCGCGGGAAAATGCACGGTCACGTAGAACCGGTTCGCCAGCTCCAGCAACCGGGTGGACCGCAGCGCCAGGGCCTGCACCGAAGCCTCGTCCGGAAGATCGAAGAGCCGCTCGAGATGCCAGACGCGGACGGAGTGCCGCAACGCCTCCAGCTCACGGCCGGTGGCGAGATGCCGCCCGAGGTCGTACAGCACGTACAGCGACCCGAGCAGGACGATCTGGCTGATCACGAAGGCGCTCGACCGCAACAGGTCGGCGACCCGCCCACTCTGGTGTCGGTCGCTCGAAAACACCTGGCCCGTTGCGCTCACCATGCGCAGCACCGCAGCATCCGCGCCTCCCCATCAGGACATGTCCCGTTCACCTGCCCCTTTGTTCCTACCGACCGATCGGTAAGTGCGACAGCGAACCGCGTGTGAGATACGGCTCAGTTCGGGATCTTTCCTCGACTTCCCGCCCACCGCCGCATACCTGATGCGTCCGACACAGGGCGAACTGTCCAGGATCTCTTTTCCCCGCCGACCCGCAGATTAACAACAAGGAACCAGAGAACCTCGATTCCGGCACGACACGGACCGGTCTGTTCATCCTGTCGGATTCCCGACTCCGATCCGCGGGCTCCAGACGGACCCCGCCCCCACCTAGGTGGGGGCGGGGTCCCGGCCGCGCGACGGGCGATCGTCACGCCGCGAGCCGGCGGCGCCCCGCCCCACTGGTGGCCGGCCGCCGAACCCCACCCACGATCCGCGGCGGCCCGAAAGCGCCCCGGAACGCATGCCTCCCGCCCCTCAGGCCTTACGGTCTCGGCCCGAGGGCTTGCCCGCAGCCGGCCCGCACCGGGCCAAGGACCGAGTCGCGACCCACCATCACTCAACTGATTCAGCCGACGACGAAAAGCAAGAACTCCAGCCGGGAGGGGCACCTTCAGGCCGAATGGGGACGCAATCTGATGCTCCGCGTATACAGATGATGGAGACTCTTCTCGCGACACTACAAATTGTAATCAGATAACGACACAAAGAAGCCAAAAAAGATCAAGGCCCGGGACTCCCGTCCGCGATGTGACCTACGCTATACATCCTGAGGTACACCGTCGGACAGGCCGTCGCAGTGCGCGCTGTTCCGGGGGCCACTGTTGACTCCGGAGCGTGCCCGATGTCTCAGAACACCAGCTCGGCTGACGAGCCGCCGGCCCGACCGGCCGCGCCGGCCCCGCCCGTCCCCACGGGGCAGCCGGCACCCGCCGGGCAGTCGAGGCCGGGGCGGATCGCCCCCGGGCGGCGTACCGGCATCGTGGCGGTGGCCACCCTCGTGGTCACAGTGATCCTCGGTTTCGGCCTGACCCGACTGGAGTTCACGACCAGCCAGGACAACTACCTCAACAGTGACTCCCGCATCGCCCGGGACAACGTCCAGTACCAGTCGGCGTTCGGCGGCGAGGCGATGATCACTCTGTTCACCGTGACGCCGGGCAGCCGCACGGTAGATCTGTTCACCCCGCGTAACATCGCCCAGTTCCGCACGCTACAACGTGACCTTGATGCCGACCCGCACATCTCGTCGGTCATCACCCCGTTGACGGCGCTGGAGTTCACCGCCAATCTGGTTCGCGGCAAGAACGGCGACCCGATCAGCAGCCCGGCGGCGGCGATGCTGCTCGGCGCGCAGCAGCGGGACCCCGTCAAGGCCTCGGCCGACCGGCGGCTGGCCGACTCGCTACACACCCTGGCACGCGTCCAGGCGGTACCGGAGGCCGCCCGCACGCTGGACAACCCGGCGTGGGTCGATGTTCTGCTGCATGACAACACCGGCGCGATACGCAAGTCGCTGCGCCCCTTCTTCCCGTCCGGCTCGACCGCCCAGATGATCACTAGGCTGAGCGGTAACGCCTCCCTGCGTGAGCAGGGTGACGGTGCCCACGTCGTCGAACGGGCCATCGCCGGCGAGACCTTCGACCACGCGTCGGTGCTGACCACCGGCTCGCCGGTCCTGCTCCGCAACATCAACAACTACCTGCGGGGCGGTTTCCTCACCCTCGGCGCGATCTCGCTGGCGCTCATGGCCGGCCTGCTGCTCGCCGCGTTCGCCGTCCGCTTCCGGCTGCTCCCGCTCGCCGTGGTCGCGGTCGGCCTGATCTGGGCGTTCGGCCTGGCCGGGTACATCGGGGTGCCCCTGTCGGTGGTGACCATCGCCGGCCTGCCGGTGCTGCTCGGCGTCGGCATCGACTTCGCCGTCCAGCTGCACAGCCGGATCGAGGAGGAGTCACAGCTCGACCACAGCGGTCATCCGGTCGCCGCGGCCTGGCGGGGGCTGCGCCGCGCCCTGGCGGTGGCGACCCTCGCCGCAGTGCTGTCGTTCTGCGCACTGCAGTTCAGCGAGGTTCCGATGATCCGGGACTTCGGCACGCTGCTCGCTATCGGGCTGCCGGTCATCGTGATCGCCACGACCCTGCTCCTCGTCCTCGCGCTGGACGCGGGTCAGCGCCGTCGGCCCGCCGCGGCCCGCGACTACACCCACGGCCCGCTCGGACGGACGGTCATCCGCCTCGGCGGGCTGCCGCAGATCACCGCGATTCCGCTGGTCCTCGCCTCGGTGGCCGTCTTCGCCGGTGGCATCGTCGCGGACGGCAGACTGACCGTGCAGACCGACCCGGAGAAGTGGGTCAACCAGGACAGTCAGGTGATCAAGGACATCGACACCCTGCGGGCCCGCGCCGGCTCGGCCAGCGAGCTTGGGGTGTTCGTCCGCTCCTCGAACGTCTTCGACGACGCGACCGCGTCCTTCGTCGGCCGGTTCGCGAACCGGCAGCTGTCCGCCCACCCGGCCGATCTCGTCGACGCCAGCAGCCTGGTGACCACCGTCAGCTACCTGCTGGAGGTGCCGAACACCACCATCGTCATGCCCACCGGCCAGGACATCCGCGCCGCCTACGCCGTCGCCCCGCCCGACATCCAGCGCAGCACGGTCAACCTCGACCGGGGCGCCATGAACATCATCCTGCGGACCGGCTCCGGCTCGCTGGAACGCCGTGCCGCCGTCGTCGACGACATCCGGGCCAACACCCGGCCCCCCGCCGGCATCACCGCGATCCCGTCCGGTCTCGCCGTGATCGGCACCGGCCTGGTCGAGTCCTTCCAGAGCAACCGCACCGAACTCACCTACTACGCACTCATCGCCGTGTTCGTGCTGTTGTTGCTGTGCCACCTCAGTCTGGTCCGGGCTGCGCTCTCCCTGATCCCGGTGCTGATCGCGGTCGGGCTGAGCTCACTGATCGCGCTCGCGGTCGGCGTCGACCTCAGTCCCCTGACGGCCGTCAGCGGGCCGTTGATCGTCGCCCTGTGCAGCGAGTTCACCACTCTGCTCGTCTACCGCCATCTGGAGGAACGCGCCCGCGGTCGCGGCCCGCGCGAAGCGGTGGAGACCAGCGCCGGGCGCACCGGACGGGCCTTCGCCGTCTCCGCCCTGGCCGCCGTCATCGGCGTCGGCGTGCTCGCCTTCAGTTCCCTGCCGCTGCTGCGTGACTTCGGCCTGCTGGTCGCCCTCAACGTCGCCGTCGCGCTGCTGTCCGCCCTGATCGTCCTGCCGCCCCTGCTGGTCTGGGCGGACGAGCACCACCTCGTCCACCGCGACCGCCGCCCTGGCGGACGTCACCTCCACCCTCACCACACCGAAAGCGACCACGACAACACCCATCGCGACGTCACCTCCGCCGCGCCCTCCACCGCAGCCCCTCAGACCTAACCCGGCCGAAATGCTGTGACCTGGCGGTAGTTTCACGGTGCGCCACGTGGCGCCGCCCGGGTCTTCGCTCCTCCGCCAGCATGTGGCACGCTCAGGGCAGGTGTTCTCGGCGACGAGACGCCGATTCCCCAGGCTCGGCAGCCATCCGAGCGTCGAAGGAGAGGGCATGAGTTTCGACTTCAAGGTCGCGGATCTCGCGCTGGCCGAGTTCGGCCGCAAGGAGATCCGGCTTGCCGAGCACGAGATGCCCGGGCTGATGGCCACGCGCGCCGAGTACGCGGCCAGCCAGCCGCTCGCGGGCGCGCGGATCATGGGATCGCTGCACATGACGATCCAGACCGCGGTGCTCATCGAGACCCTGGTGGCGCTCGGCGCGGACGTCCGCTGGGTCTCCTGCAACATCTTCTCCACCCAGGACCACGCCGCCGCCGCGGTCGTCGTCGGGCCGAACGGCACCAAGGACGACCCGCAGGGCGTGCCGGTCTTCGCCTGGAAGGGCGAGACCCTCGACGAGTACTGGTGGTGCACCGACCAGGCGCTGGTCTGGCCGGACGGCAGCGCCCCGAACATGATCCTCGACGATGGTGGGGACGCGACCCTGCTCGTCCACAAGGGGGCGCAGTTCGAGGCGGCCGGTGCGGTGCCCGCGACCGACCCGTCGGACAACGAGGAGTACGCGATCATCCTCGAGACGCTGCGGCGCACGATCGCCGAGCGTCCCGGCCGGTGGACCGAGGCGGCGCGGACCATCAAGGGCGTCACCGAGGAGACGACGACCGGCGTCCACCGTCTCTACGAGATGGCGAAGGCCGGCACGCTCGCGTTCCCGGCGATCAACGTCAACGACTCGGTGACGAAGTCGAAGTTTGACAACAAGTACGGCTGCCGCCACTCGGTCATCGACGGCCTCAACCGGGCCACCGACGTCCTGATCGGCGGAAAGGTCGCCGTGGTCGCCGGCTACGGCGACGTCGGCAAGGGCTGTGCGGACGCGCTGCGCGGCCAGGGTGCCCGGGTCATCGTCACCGAGATCGACCCGATCTGCGCCCTGCAGGCGGCCATGGACGGGTTCCAGGTGGACGTCCTCGAGGACGTGGTCGGCATTGCCGACATCTTCGTCACCACCACCGGCAACTACGACATCATCCGGGCCGAGCACATGGCCGCGATGAAGCACCAGGCGATCGTGTCCAACATCGGCCACTTCGACAACGAGATCGACATGGCCGGCCTCGCGAAGACCGCCGGCATCGAGAAGATCAACATCAAGCCGCAGGTCGACGAGTGGGTGTTCCCGGACGGGCACTCGATCATCGTGCTCGCCGAGGGCCGGCTGATGAACCTCGGCTGCGCCACCGGGCACCCGAGCTTCGTCATGTCGAACAGCTTCACCAACCAGGTCATCGCGCAGATCGAGCTGTTCACCAAGACCGAGAGCTACCCGGTCGGGGTCTACGTGCTGCCCAAGCACCTGGACGAGAAGGTCGCCCGCCTGCACCTGTCGGCGCTGGGCGTCAAGCTCACCACCCTCACCAAGCAGCAGGCCGACTACATCGGCGTGCCGGTCGAGGGCCCGTACAAGGCGGACCACTACCGCTACTGATCATCTGCCGCTGATCCACCCGCTGCCGGCCGTCCGTGGCTGATCGCCTGCCCCGGACGGCCGCCAGCAGGTCGCCATACGGTTGATCGTCGAACCCGGACGGCCGCGGAGCCATGGTGCGACACCACGGTTCCGCGGCCGTCTGTCGTCGCGGGTACTTCCGGCCAGCCCGGCCAGCCCGGCCGGCCCGATCAGCCCGGCCGACCTGATCGACCCGGCCGATGTCGAGGGACGGATCAGCTGGTGTGGATCGGTGCGGCGGCGGCGACACCACTACCGGCGGCCGGCCCGGTCGCCGTGCGGTTGGTCTGCGACCAGCACACCGGCGTCCATCCGGGGTCGTTGGCCGTTGCCGACAGGTCGTACCAGCCATCCGGCAGGTAGGTCCCCCAGCGGACGGGCGGGCCGTCCACCCCGTTGCCGCCGGGGAGCTGCGGCCGTGGCACACCGAAGGTCACCTGGCCGTTCGGGCAGCTCATCCGCTCGATCCTGATCGGTGGCTGCCCCACCTGCGCACCTCCCCCGCGCTCCGTGCGACACAGCAGGGACGTGGCGGGCGGCCAGGCCTGCGCGATGTGCGCGTAGAAGCCGGCGGCCAGCCGCGTCATCCCGGACGACGGCTGCCCTGGCTCGGGCGGTGCGGTAATGCTGATCACCTGGCCACTCGGACACTCGGCCCAGGTCGCACCGCCGGCCTGGGCCGGCGCGGCACCGCCGACCGCGACCAGCCCGGTGAGGGTGAGCGCGGTGCCCGTCGCGGCCAGCACGGAGCGGACCCGGCGACGGGACCCGGCGGGGCGCGGACCGGACCGAGCCCGTCCACGCGCGAACGAGCCTGCCGCTTCGGCTTCGGGCCGCGGCTGCGCCCGGAACCCCTGGCCGGGGGCGTCAAGGTCGACGGGATCCTGCGGTGCCCCGCCCGCGGCAGGCTGGTCAGGCCTGCGGCGCAGACGCGACGATACGGCATACGGCATTGAATGCCTCCTTGTTGAACCCGGGCACCCAACGCCCGTCGGCGTGATGGCCCACATGGACCAAGCGCCTGTTTCCGCTCCTTGGAGCGGGATTCCCGTAAATACAACAGCAATCGGTCGCAAGGATAGCGGTAGTTGGTGATGTGTTGGGTCCCGGCGGGGGGATTCGTCCCGGCCGCGCCCCCGGACGGGGCCACGCAATTGGTCGGCCAGGAGAGTCGATGGCCGACCATGGCGCACCACGGTCGGCGAGCGGCGGTCCGTGTCCGGCCCGGTTCCGCGACGGTGGGATCCGGCTTTCCGCCGGGTGCACCGTCAGGATGCCGACGGACCTACCGGCCGGGGATCCGGTGCGGCAGCGACCGGCGAAACTCGATCTCGGTCGCCGTGGAGTCCGTCCCGGCCGACGTCGAGGCGTGCTCCGCCGCCGTGGCAGCCGCCGGCCGAGGTCGGGACCGGCCGGTGGGGACATACCCCAACCGTCGCCAGAGCCGGTGCGCGTCGGCGAACCGCAGGTCGCACCACAGCACCACCTGCGCTGTCGGCGCCGGCTGCGTCGGCAGTGTCGCCTGTGTCGGCTCACCCTGCGGGACCTGGGAAACAGCCGGAGCGGACTCGGCGATCTGGACGCTGCGCCAGTGCCGGACGGCTCGCTCGCACCGTCGGACCAGAGTCGTTCCAAGGCCCGACCGGCGTGCCGGTCGGGCCACCCACAGGCTTGTCACCTCGGCCACCAGCGTCGGCTGCGGCCCCGCTGGACTCGTCGCCTTCCTGCCCGCACCGCGCCCGTACTCGCCCCCGTCAGGCCCGTCTGCTTCCACGCCCGCACCCGGCCAGTCCGCGTCGGACCGCTCCCCGCCGGGGCACAGTCGCACCGCCACACAGGCCAGCAGACGTCGGGCCGGGTCGGGATCGTCCGCCTCTCCCGGGACCACCCACATCACGTGGGGCGCTCCCCCGGGTGTCGCCACCCGGGGCAGCCCGACGGGATCCGTTCGGGGCAACCCACCGGGTGCCACCGCATGGGCGGTGCCCATCGTCGACGGCAGGTCTGTTCCGATCAGTGCGCGGAGTGCGGCGACATCCGTGGCCCGGGCCTCCCGCAGCCCGGGGGCAAGGTCGCGGCGCATCCACACGTGTTCGATACCGGCCTCGACATCGGGTTCGGCGATGACCCGATAGCCCTGCCGGACATAGAAGTCGGCGACCTGGAGCTGGGCGTGCAGTTCCACCGCGGGCAGACCGCGCTCACGGGCGCGCTCCGTCAACGCCTCGGTGATGGTGAGGCCCAGACCTCGGCCACGCCAACCCGCGTCGACAGCCACGCGTCCGATGACTCCCACCGGCTGCGCGCCAGGACTGCGCGGGCCCGGATCCAGCAACCGACCGGTGGCCAGGGCCCGTCCGGCGACGTCGAACAGGACGGCATGGTCGGCACCGGCGTCACGACCGTCCTGCTCGAGTTCGGCCGGAACTCCCTGCTCGTCGACGAACACGGCCGCGCGCAGATCCAGCACCGTCCTCGGCGGCGTTCCCGCGACGATGACCACCCCCGACCGGAGGGCGTCCGGTATTCCGGCGGTCCTGCTGGTGGGTCGCTTACCGGGCACAGGGCGGCAGTGTAGGCGACCCGGCCGGGCCGCGGTCCACGTTCGCACCACGGACAGGTTTCCCCCACCACACGATCCGGGCATCCTGCCCCAGATCCACCGATCCAGTCCGAACGGATCCGTCCTCCAGTCGGCCCAGGCCGAACGTCTCGCTGTGAATCTGGACGGATACGGAATGACAACTACGGACCCCGGGTATCCCGGGCGGCACGGCGAACCAGATAGAAACGGGACGGCATCGGCCGATGCGACCACATCCGTACGAAGAGGAAGCAACCGGCATCGTGAGTTTCTGGCTGACAACCCGGCGTGACGACGTCCGCGCGCGAAAGGGCCGCTGACGATGGCGGCGACCCTGTATCCCCCGGCCCGATACCGGCCGGTGCGCAACACCTCCGGTCCGATGGTCCAGCCCACCCGTGGCCTCATCCCCCACGTCCAGGTCGGGACCGGTTCGTTGTTCGGCTGGTTCGACAACTCGGCCAGCCAGGTCAGCTCCCATCTCTGGCTGTCTCGCACCGGAGAACTCGAGCAGTACGTGCCATGTGACCAACGAGCCTGGGCGCAGGCGGCCGGAAATCCGTACTGGATCTCCTGCGAATGCGAGGGATACCCCGCCGAGGACTACACCCCGATCCAGGTCACCCGGTTGGCGGAACTCTTCCGTTGGGGAATGCAGGAGTTCGGCTGGAAGGCGGAGATCACCGACTCTCCGAACGGCTACGGTATCGGCACCCATCGGATGGGCGGAGCCTCCTGGGGCGGCCACGACTGCCCCGGCGACATTCGCGCGAACCGCCGCGGCGACATCCTTTCCCTGGCCACCAGCCAACGAACCTTCGCCGCCGACCCGCGCGACCGCTATGCCGGTCGCCCCACTGTGCGGGAGGGCTCGACCGGTCCGGACGTCACCGAACTCCAGAACGCCCTGAACATCGTCTTCGGCCACGAGGCCCCGACCGGCGATCCCAACCGGCTCACCCCCGATGGCACCTACGGGCCACGTACCACCGCCCGAGTGGCCTCCCTGCAGCGGTACGCCTCGCCGTGGTTCGGCCGCATTCCCGATGACGGCATCTGCGGATCCACCACCTGGCGCAAGCTCGGCTGGATCCTCACCGGCCTCAACCGCACCATCTGACCAGTCACCAGCCGGGGTACCAGCCCTCGGCAGGTCCTGCCGGCACCGGACGGGCCGAACGACGGGCTCAGGTGTCGGCTCTCTCCGCGCGCCCGACCTGTTCGGCGCGATCGGCCAGTTCCGCGCCGGCAGCGTGCAGCCATCGGTGCGGATCGGCCAGAGCCGCCGGGATCCCACCCGCGAGACGGGCCAGCGCGACCGCACCGGCGACGCCCTCCGGCCAGGGGGCGTCGAGCTGACCCGCGGCGACCAGCACCGGTACCGCCTGCTGCCGGGCGAGCCCCAGCACACCCCCGACGACCTTCCCACCCAGGGACGTCCGGTCGAACCGACCCTCCCCGGTGACCAGCCAGTCCGAGCCGGTCAGTGCATCGGGCAACCCAGCCACCTCGATGATCGTCTGCACGCCCGAGACCAGGTCGGCGCCCCAGGCCGCGGCGAGCCCGTAGGCGGTCCCACCGGCGGCTCCCGCACCCGGCGCCGCCGGATCACCGCCGAGCAGGCCGGCGAGCCGGGCGAGTCCCGCGGTCAGGTGGCCGACGTCGGCCGGGGTCGCGCCCTTCTGCGGACCGAAGACCGCCGCGGCGCCGGCGTCCCCCAGCAGGGGGGCATCGACGTCGACCAGGCAGCGCACTCCCCCGGGCGGCGGGGGGAGCAGCCGGGCGAGGTCGACCTGACCCAGGGTGATCAGAGACCCCCCGCCGAGAGGCAGCACCACGCCGTTCACATCGGCGAAGCGGGCGCCGAGTGCGGTCAGCGCCGCGGTGCCCCCGTCGGTGGAGGCCGACCCGCCCAACGTGACCAGAACCTGTCTGGCCCCGTCGCGCAGCGCCGCCGCCAGGGCCTGCCCGACGCCGAGAGTGTGCGCGCCGAGCGGATCCGGGGTGCGCATCAGCGGCAGGCCACTCACCCCGGCGAGTTCGACCACCGCCACCTGGCCCGGCAGGGCCAGCCACTCGCCGTCCCGAGGTCGCCCGTCCGGGCCAGTGACCCGCACCGGTCGTCGCCGCGCCCCGGGTACGGTCGCCGCGAAGACATCCAGCGTGCCCTCGCCACCGTCGGCGATCGGCACGGAGACGATCTCATCCTGCGGTCGCCGCGAGTGCCATCCCTGCGCCAGCGAGGCCGCCACCTGCGTGGCGCTCGCGGATCCCTTGAACGAATCCGGCGCGATCACCACCCGCCACGGCCGGCGAGCGGACTGCCCACGCGATGGCCGGACCACGGTCGGGGCCCGCGCCTAGGCGACGGCCGGGCCGGACGCCGGTGTCGAGGTGGACTCCGGGCCGGCGGCCTGCGCGGGGACCTCTGCGGGCGCGGCGAGCCAGGCATCGATGCCGGCGAGCGCAGCATCACGCACCGCGGCGGGAGCGGCGCCGGAACGCACCGAGCTACGAGCGCATTCGGCCAGCTCGTCGTCTGTCAGGCCCAGCTCACGCCGGCACAGCTCGTATTCCTCAAGGCAGCTGGGGCCGAACAGCAGCGGGTCGTCGGCGTTGATCGAACAACGCACGCCGGCGCGCAGCAGGGCCGGCAGCGGATGCTCGGCGAGCGAGGGGACGACCGACAGCAGCAGGTTGGAGGTCGGACAGACGTCCAGGCAGATGCCGCGTTCCCGCAGTTCGTCGACGAGCGCCGGGTCCTCGATCGCCCGGATGCCGTGCTGGAGGCGGTGGGCGGCAAGGGTCGTGATCGCGCCGCGCACGGAGGCCGGCCCGTCGAGCTCGCCGGCATGCGGCGTCGAGAGCAACCCGGCGTCGGCGGCCAGCCGGAACGCCGCCTCGAACGGCTCGGGCGGCCAGCCGAACTCGTCGTTGTGCAGACCGAGGGCGACGACACCGCGATCGGCATAGCGCACGGCCGTACGGGCCACCTCCACCGCCCGCTCGGGACTGTCGAACACCCGGTCAACCGCGGCCATCCAGCGGACGGTGACCCCGTGCCGCGCACCGGCCTGCTCCGAACGGGCCAGGACGGTCTCCCAGGCCTCGTCGGCGCTGCGGAACGCCTCGGCATGCGCGTAGGGCCAGAAACTCGGCTCAAGGTAGACGATGCCCTCGGCCGCGGCATCGCTGACCATCTCGTCAACGAGCCGCTCGAAGTCCGCCGGGCTGCGAAACAGCGGCAGAATCCCGCCGATCACCTCGCTGAAGCCGCCGAACTCGGCGAAGCCGGAGGTCCGCGGCGTGGGCAGCCCGGCGGCCGTGGCCAGGTCCGCCAGCGTGGACGGACGCATGCCAAGTTCGAAGTGCAGATGCAGGTGGCCTTTGGGCAACGTCCGCAGCTCGCGCATGGATGCCCTTCCTCCTCGTGCCTCGACGCCTCGACAGCCTCCCACGGCGGTCGCCGCCCGCCGCTGGCTCGCCCAGTTGGAGGGTACGCGGACCAGGCCCGGCGAAACCACGTCATCGTCCGCCGTCGCAGGAGCGACGCCCATGGCGGTGGGCCACTGGCGGTGGGGGGCGCTGGCGGTGGGGGCGCTGCTGACGGCAGCAAAGAGCGAGGGCGCGGCAGGACGGTCACCGTCCTGCCGCGCCCTCGGAATCAATCCGCCACTGGGCGTCAGTTCACCACCCGCCGGCCGGGCTACCCGGCGTGGCCTGCCCGCTCGGGCCAGGCGTGCCGTAGTCCGTGCCACCGGCGGGGCCGCCGGTGCCATACCTCGGACCACTCGCCGGGGTGTCGCCATAGCCGGCACCCGAGCCGCCGGCCGGGTTGTTGTAGCCGGAGTCGGAGCCGGCGCCGCCCGTCGGGTCGGCGTAGCCCGCTCCGCCCACGGGGTCGCCATAGCTCGCATCCCCGGCCCGGTCGGAGTAACCACGGTCTGCGTTGCCGGCCTCGTACCCGCCAGCTGCACCAGCCTGATGCGTACCGGCGGCGTCCGGCCGCGGGACCTCGCCGCGCCAGGCACCGGTCTCGGACTGGCGCTCCTCGATGAACGACTTGAACCGGCGCAGGTCTGCCTTGACCTTGCGGTCGTCAGCGCCGAGGACCGCGCCCGCCTTCTCGGCGAAGCCGTCGGGCTGCCAGTCCAGCTGCACTGTCACCCGGGTGTCGTCGTCGGTGAGCCGGTGGAAGGTCACGACGCCGGCATGCTGCGTGCCGCCGGTGCTCTTCCAGGCCACCCGCTCGTCGGGGAGCTGCTCGGTGATGGTCGCGTCGAACTCGCGCTCCTGGCCCGCGACCTTGATCTTCCAATGGGTGTGGGTGTCGTCGAGCTGCGCGATCGACTCGACCCCGTCCATGAAGTTCGGGAAGGACTCGAACTGGGTCCACTGGTTGTAGGCGGTGCGAATCGGGACGTGGACCTCGATCGTTTCCTGGACCGTGCTCGCCATGCTTCCTCCCGTTCATCGCGAGTTGCAGACATGGCGCTCATCCCCGTCCCCGTTCGACTAACACACCTCCGAGCCAGGTGGCCGGATCGATGCCGGACGCGAGGCGCCGCGTCGTCCCGCGGCGGAACACGGCGGGCACAGGCAGGCACGCCGGGCTCAGGCGGTGAGCGCCACGGACCCGCCGCCCTGCGTGCCAGGCCGATCCGGGCCCTGGTGGGTGAGGACACCGCGAGCAGTCACCCGCTGGGCGGCCGCGCGGGCGACCGCAGCCTCGGCGAAGCCGCGGATGACCGGATGCACCCGTCCCGCATCCGAACCGAGTTCCGGCTGAAACAGCGTGGCCAGGAAGAACGGATGATCGGGGAGTTCCAGCACCCGCACCTCGCCGGTCTCGTCGACCCCGCTGAAGCGCAGCCCGTGCGCCAGCAGCAGGCCGGCCTCGGACGGGTTGATGCCGTAGGAACAGTAGTAACGCCCAACGGTGCGGTCCGCGCCGATCAGCCGTTCGGCGAGCGAGTTCGGGGTGACCAGGACAACGCCCTCGTGACCGTCCAGTGCACATTCGATCGGGACGATCAGGGGTTCGGGGGCGCCCGGATCGTTCTCGGCGTGGGCCGCATCCGGGCGACCGCACACCGACCGGGCGAACTCCAGGGCCACATGCTGCAGCCCACCGCAGGTTCCGAGCAGCGGGATGCCCTGCTCACGGGCGATCCGGACCGCCGCGAGCGCACCCGCCTCGCTGGCGTACGGACTGCCCGGCACCAGCCAGATGCCGTCGAATCCGGCCAGGAATCCGGCGGACCCGGCCGGGTCGGACACGGCTACGGCGGACACAGCCGGGTCAGCCGGGCCGTGGCCTGCCGCAGGTCCGCCCGGTGCGGCGGGGAAAATCTCGTCGGTCGGGATCCAGTAGGCGTCCAGCGGCAGGCCATCCCGCAGGCGCAGCGCCTCGAGCAGCTCCGGGATGCGGGCATGTGCGGCGACCTCGGCGCTGCGGTCCCCGACCAGTGCCACCCGTGCGTAGGGCGCGGCGGTTCGAGGCGGGGTGGCGGACTTCCCGGCGGAGATGACGGGCTCAGCGGCGGGCGATGAAGACAGCGGCATGCCCTGATGGTCCGGGTCATCGGACATCAGATCCAACGATAATTCCAGCATTCGCAATCAGTAATACTGATGATGTGGATCCTCAGCAGCTGCGCACCTTCGTCGAAGTCGTGACGGCAGGCTCCTTCTCCGCTGCCGCCCGCACCCTCGGCTACACCCAGTCGGCGGTGTCACAGCAGATCGCGGCTCTGGAGTCCGACCTCGGTGTCGTCCTGCTGCATCGCCGGCCCTCGGTAGCGGTGACCGAGGCGGGCGCCCGACTGCTGGAACACGCCACACCGCTGCTGCTACGTCTGTCCGCGGCACGTGCCGACGTCACCCGGGCCGCAGGCATGCCGCGCGAACTGCTGACCATCGCCGTCCATCCGCTCGCCGTCGACCGGCTGGCCACCATGCTCGGGCAGGTCCGACTCGACCTTCCCCGCCTTGAGGTGCGTGTGGTCGTCGCGGGCACCGCCGCGGTGGCCACCGCCGTCGCCCGCGGCGACGTCGACCTCGGCGTGGCTGTCGGACTCGCCACCAGCGGCGATCCACTGCGACTACCCGAGGTGGGGCCCATCAGGGCGGTGGGGATAGCCGAGGAGCCGCCTGCCGTGGTCCTGCCCGCCGACCATCCCCTCGCCGGACGACCCGACGTGCGCCTCGCTGATCTGGTCGACGCCGCCTGGATCGACGCGCCCGAGGCAGGGTGCGAGCTGGTCCTGCTGCGCATGCTGACCAGCGAGCAACGGTTACGGGCCCGGCTGCGCATGAACGGCCCGGATGTCCAAGGCCTGCTGGCGCTGGTCGCCGCCGGCCACGGGCTGACACTGCTACCACCGCGGATGCTGCCACCGGAGCGGACGTCGCTGGTCGCCGTGCCGATCCGCGCCGCGGCGCCGGCGACCCGCGGTGCGCGGATGCGGTCACGCGCCGGTGGGCTGGCGGCCGGGGGCGCGGCTGTGACATTCCGCCAGGAACTGCTGAGCACGGCCCGGCCCGGCCCGGCGGCGCTGGCCGTGGCGACCGCTCTCGGGGGAATATAGCGGGGCACAGTGGCGCGAGTGGACCAGAAGCGGACAAGCGCTGGTCCGGCGCGGCGCACCTGCCACGGGGTAGGCTTGAGGTGTTGCTGGTTTCTCGGTGCGTGACCTACGCAGAGAACGGCACGACCAGGGCACGGAACGGATCGTGGCCTGGTGCGAAGCCGGTATGCGAAGGACGCACACCGGGAGCGCGGCAAGGAGAAAGCATCGTGGCGCAGGGTACCGTCAAGTGGTTCAACGCGGAGAAGGGCTTCGGATTCATCTCCGTCGACGGTGGCGGCCCGGACGTGTTCGTCCACTACTCCTCGATCGTGGCCGACGGCTACAAGTCCCTGGATGAGGGCCAGAGCGTCCAGTTCGAGATCGTGCAGGGCCAGAAGGGACCGCAGGCGGACAACGTGAGCCCCGCCTGACCGTCGCACCATCTGATCTTCCTTTCGGCGCGTGACCCGACCCCGGGTCACGCGCCGAAAGTGCGTTAAGGGCACAGCGACCTGCGGCGACGGCCTCGTCTGGCACCGGGCCGCGGCGCCCTGACCTGGCCTGCGGCCCGAGTCCCAGCCCATCTCCGGACCTCATGCGCAACCGATGGTTGCATACTGCCCCGGCGGACAGTACAGTCATGTGCAACAAAAGGTTGCAGGAGGCTGGCATGGCGATGGAGTTCGGCACCCTCGAACGCGAGATCTACATCGAAGCGTCACCTGAGATCGTCTTCGAGGTCGTGAGCAGCCCGGATCATCTCAGGCAGTGGTGGCCGGACGAGGCCCGCTACGACCCGGTGCCCGGATCGGCGGGAGAGGTCGTCTTCGGCGATCCGGCCGCTGGTGGGAGGGTCGTAAGCCTGTCCGTCGTCGACGTCCAACCACCGCGGTTGTTCTCGTTCCGGTGGACACATCCAGCCGATGCGCCCGCGGTGCCGGGAAACTCGCTGCTGGTCAACTTCGAGCTGAGGCCGTCGGGCCACGGAACGCTCCTGCGGATGACCGAGACCGGCTTCCGCGAGCAGGGCTGGGAGATCGCCGTCCTCGAGGAGCAGTACCGGGAGCACAGCATCGGGTGGGACTTCTACCTGCCGAGAATCGCGCCCTACGTCGCCTCGCTCACGACACGATCATGATGCCATCCGCGGACATGATCGACGACACCCTCTGGTCGGCGATCGGGGACCCGACGCGACGGCGGATGCTCGACCTTCTGCTGTCCCAGGCCGGCGGCACCGCGACCACGCTCAGCCAACAGCTACCGGTGACCCGGCAGGCGGTCGCGAAGCACCTCGGCGTCCTCGACCGGGCCGGCCTGGTCCGAGCCGTCCCGACCGGTCGGGAACGGCGTTATCAGGTGGACGAGGCCCAACTGGCCCGAGCAGTGAGCCAGCTCGCCTCGGTCGGTTCGGCCTGGGACGCCCGTCTGCGGCGGATCGGACGGCTCGCCGAGGCGATCCAGCGCTCGCGGCACCAGCCCACACCGACCGAACACGACACGGACTGACAACGACACGGACTGACCACAACACGAACTGACCACGACCAGGAAGACAACCAGGAAGAAGGATGACGAGATGGCCGACATCCTGCACCGCGTCGGAGTCCGGACCGCAACGCCAGCGGAGGTGCACAAGGCGCTGACCACGGTGCCGGGGCTCGCCGGTTGGTGGACCGACGACACCCGGGGCAACGGTGAGCTCGGTGGCGTGCTCGAGTTCCGGTTCCCGCCCGGCGGCTTCGACATGCAGGTCGTTGACGTCCAGCCGGCCAAGCGGGTGACCTGGCGGGTAACCGCCGGTCCCGACGAGTGGGTCGGAACGACCATCGACTGGCGTCTGCGTCAGGACGGTGAGTACACGATCGTCCTGTTCGCCCATCGGGGCTGGCGGGAGCAGAACGAGTTCATGCACCACTGCAGCACCAAGTGGGCGACCTTTCTGCTCAGTCTGAAGGACCTGGTGGAGACGGGGACGGGCGCGCCCTCACCCCGAGACGTCCAGATCAGCGACTGGCACTGACCCCGACGGACGGGCGCCCCACGTCGCAGCCAGTGCGCTGTCCGCGAATGTTCACGGGCAGCGCACTGGTAGCTGTCTGAGCTGTGGCTGTGGCTGTGGCTGTGGCTCGGGCTGGTCGGGCTCGGGCTGGTCGGGCTCGGGCTGGTCGGGGCTGTGGCTGGCTGGCTGGCGTCCACTGCCGTCCGTCGACACTCTCCGGTGTTGACCGGGCACCCTCCGACGTCCCATGGCCCCGCGAGGCTGGTTTCGACGGCCGACCTCGCCGCCGTCACGGGCTGTTGTCGGCGTCGGCGGGCCTGGTGGGGCGGATGGGTCCTCCTGTAGGGACGAAACGGACAAAATTTCGGTTTGACCCCTACAGAAGGACCACGTTGATCGACACGCTCGGGATTGTCTCGACCTGCCGAGTCAACCTAGTCACGGTGCGTCACACCGGTCGCCGGGTACAGGCCGCCGGTGCCGGGTGGCTGCCTCCAGCCCCGGAGGATGCGCCCGCAGTCACCCCGGCACCCCGGCACGTTCATGGACTGCGTACTAACGCCGCGGAAGGCGGACGACGGTGACGAAGAAGTCGTCGATGGAGCGGACGTCATCGACGAACCGGTCGAAGTCGACCGCCTTGGTGACGTAGGCGTTGGCGTGCAGCTGGTAGCTGCGTTCGATGTCCTCCGCCGCATCGGACGTGGTGAGCATCACGACCGGGATCCGACGCAACCGCTCGTCCGCCTTGATCTCGGCGAGCACCTCGATGCCGTTACGGCGGGGCAGGTTCAGGTCGAGCAGGACCAGGTCGGCGTCGGGCGCGTCGGAGAACGGGGCCTCGTGGCGCAGGAAGGCCATCGCCTCCACCCCGTCGTTCACCACGTGCAGGTTGCCGCCGATCCGCTGATCGGCGAACGCCTCCTGGGTCATCAGGACGTCGCCCGGATCGTCCTCGACGAGCAGAACATCGAACGATTGGGGCATCAGACTCCTGGTCATCGGGTGCACCTCGGGGTTCGGAGCCACGTCGGAGCGGAGAAACGACGTGGCGGAGAACAGGGTGGTGGAGAGCAGAGCTGCGGGGAACAGAGCTGCGGAGCAGCAAACGGAAGTGGCGGTCGGAAGCAGGTGGCGGCACTGCCGAGCGGATCTGCTGCCACGGGGATGTACTGCCGGGCAGGGTGTGCTGCCGGGCAGGTGTGCTACCGGGCAGGTGTGGCGTGGGGCCGGTGTGCCTCACGACGTGCTCGGACCAAGATGACCTGACGCTACGCCCCCTGGCGCCGCTTGTCGCCCCCTTGGTCCATTGCCTTCGCCGGAGCACCCGATCGCTTCGCGGGCATGACGCCACGGACGGGCCAGAACGACCATCGATCCTGGTACCAGCCGATGCGTCCATATTCTGTGACCGAGGATCACCGGGTGGCAACGCCGCTGGAGCTGCTGTTCGATCTCTGTTTCACGGTCGCGGTCGTCCAGGCGTCGACGGACGGGACGGAGCCCGCACCGCCCACGGCTACGCCCTCGGGATCTCCCTGTGCATGATCGGCTGTGGGCTGCTGCTGATCGTGCCGGACGTCGGGTGGGCCCCGGGCTTCGCCGTCATGGTGCTCGCCGTCAGCCTCCTGCACCTGCGCCCACACCCCAGCGGCCCCAGCGGCCGGAGGCCAGCTCCCTGACCAGGACCCGGACGGCGACCGAGACTGGGTAGCCCCGCCCACCCACCAGGAACAAGGCCGGCCCATACGCCCATCCATGGGTTTTTCCCCGCCCGTCGGCGTCCAGAACAAATCCGTCGGGGCGCCGCCGCCATGTTTACTCTTCCTTTACAGCCGTATCGTCCCATTGGGCGGCCGGGCTGTTACTGTTTCCTGGAAGCCGCAAGTTCCGGCACACCGTGGAGAAGGCACTCATGACGTTCGTCGTCACGTCAGCCTGTATCGACGTGAAGGACACCGGTTGTGTGGACGAGTGCCCTGTGGACTGTATCTACGAGGGTGACCGGAAGCTGTACATCCATCCGGACGAGTGCATCGACTGCGGGGCCTGCGCGGCCGCCTGCCCCATCGATGCAATCATGAGCGCAAAGCTGGTACCGGAGGGGGAGGCCGAGTTCATCGCGGACGAGGCCCGCTTCTTTCACACCGTTCTACCGGGGCGGAACACACCCGTCGGCGCTCCGGGCGGCGCGGGGAAGATCGGCCCGATCAGGGTCGACACCCCTTTCGTCGCCGGATACACGCGCTGACGGCACAGACCGCCGGCGAAGGCTGACGCGGCCACGGCGTCAGCGGGACCGCCGGCTACGGCCGGTGCCCAGGACCACCCCCGTCCGGGCACCGGCCTTTCAATCGTCGCCCTTCGGGCAACATCCCCGTCTCGGGGCCACGCCGCCATGTCGTGCCGTCTCACCACGGCAGCGGAAGCCGCTGTTCCAGACAGCGCCGCCCCGGTAGGCAGCATCCCCCTTTCGGGCAGTTTTTCGAACGTCCAAAGAAAACGGCCAGGGGCGCCGGAAAAAAGTCCCGAAAAAGAGCATCCCAGAGCCGCTGGCCGATGCCCGTGCGGGAGCCCATCCCGAACGGCGGAACTATTCCACCGGCGCTGTCGCCGTCATCACCATAACGATCGCCGTCGGACCGGCGTCGACCCGACATCGGACCACCCGTGACACGGACCTCGAGGAACATCGTCCCGGCCGGCCAGGTGGAGTTCTGTTCAGGAAATCAGGCCCTCGGCCCTCGAACAACCCTCCGCACGAAGATCCCAGATGATCGAGCGGGGTCTGTCGCCTGCATGGACGCGAACGTATGACCCCCGGACAACCACATCGCCGAGGAGTTCGACGCCATCGCCGATCCTGCCGAGGCCTGGTGAAGGATCCAGGGCCCCATGTCTTCACCAAGCCTCGGCAGGATGCGATCAGGGCCTCGGCAGGATGCGATCAGGGTGGCTAGGGCGGTCCACCGAGGTGGCGGAGGGGACGGACAGCGGAGGGAACGGACAGCGGAGGGGACCAGGCTGATGGACATCGCCTGATCCCCTCGCTGTGCCCGACGGGCGGTCCGCCCGGCCGCCCGTCACGCTCCGGTCAGGGACGCAGGTCCCTAACCGGCGACTACCCAGGAGTCGGAGCCGGTGAGCAGAGTGCGCAGCTCACCGCGGCCGCCCGGTCGGGCTGTGGCCAGCCGCTCCTGGAAGAGTTGGTCAAAACTGGGTTGGGACACCGAACGGTAGATGCCGATCGGCGGTTCACCGAGGGCCGTCTCCGCGAGTCGGGCCAGCGCGTAGGCGTAGGTCGAGTTCTGGGTGCCGGGGTCGTGCACGACCACCCGGGCGTCGCCACCGTTACCGACGGCGAGCTCCCCGGTGTTCGGGTCGCGGACGATGCCCCACTGGTCGTTCGGGCCGAAGACGATCGGCAGGCCGGGCGAGAGCCGGACGGGGCCCAGCTCGGGCGAGGCCGGGTCGGCCTCGACGGAGGCGGCCGCGTCGCCGGAGCCGCGCGGCTGGCGGGGGATCGCGTTGAACGTCGGGCAGCCCTGGCGGATCTCGACCAGGGCAGCGCCCTTGTGGGCGGCCGCGGCGGTCAGGGTCGCGGTCAGGTGCCGACGGTCGGTGTCGATCGTGCGGGCGACGAAGGTGGCGCCGGCGCCGAGGGCGAGCGCGATCGGGTTGAACGGGTAGTCCAGCGAGCCGTGCGGGCTCGACGGGCTGACCGTGCCGACCTTGGAGGCGGGCGAGAACTGCCCCTTGGTCAGGCCGTAGATGTGGTTGTTGAACAACAGGATCTTGAGGTTCACGTTACGGCGCAGCGCGTGGATCAGGTGGTTGCCGCCGATGGACAGCGCGTCACCGTCCCCGGTGACCACCCAGACCGACAGGTCCGGCCGGTTGATCGAGACGCCGGTCGCGAACGTCGGGGCCCGCCCGTGGATGGAGTGCATGCCGTAGGTGTCGAGGTAGTAGGGCAGCCGCGAGGAGCAGCCGATTCCCGACACCACGACGGTGTTCTCCGGGGCGACGCCGAGCGCCGGCAGCAGCCCGCGCATCGTCGAGAGGATCGCGTGGTCACCGCAGCCGGGGCACCAGCGAACCTCGTTGGCGGTGGTGAAGTCGGCGACGGTCGGGGCCCGCCGGCCGGCGGTGCCCGCCGGCTCCTCGGCGCGCGCCGCGCCGTCGGTCTCGCCTGTGGGGCTCATCGTCCTGCCTCCCGGATCGCGTCGCTGTGGGTAACGGTGGAGCCAGTGCCGGCGCCGGCCTTCGCGCCGGCCAGGCGCGAGGTCACGTCGCCGACGGCCTTCTCGGGGGTGTCGGCGTCGTCGATGCCCTGGATCACCCGGGTGATCACGGAGGCGAGCTCCGCCACCCGGAACGGCATGCCGCGGGTCTGGTTGTAGCCGACGGTGTCGATCAGGGTCTCCCGGCGCAGGTGACCGGCGAGCTGCCCCAGGTTCATCTCGGGGACGAGCACGGTGTGGTACTCGGAGAGCACCGACGTCAGGTTCGCCGGCAGCGGCGCGATGTGGCGCAGGTGCGCCTGGGCGACCTTCAGCCCCTCCGCGCGCACCTGGCGGCAGGCCTCGCCGATGGGGCCCCAGGTGGAACCCCAGCCGATCACGAGCACGTCCGCGCCGGATCCGGGCGGACCGGCGGGGTCGTCCACCTCGAGCGGCGGGACGTCCACGCCGTCGATCTTGGACTGGCGGGTGCGGATCATCAGGTCGTGGTTGTCCGGGTCATAGGACACCGCGCCGGTGAGGTCCTGCTTCTCCAGGCCACCGATCCGGTGGGCCAGGCCCGGGGTGCCGGGGATCGCCAGCGGCCGGGCGAGGGTCGCGGGGTCACGGGCGTAGGGCAGGAACACCGGGTTGCCGACCTCGTCGACCGCGTTCGGCTCGGTGGCGAGCTCGATGCCGATGTTCGGCAGCTCGTCGAGCTCGGGCACCCGCCACGGCTCACTGCCGTTGGCGATGTAGGAGTCCGACAGCAGGATCACCGGGGTGCGGTAGGCCAGCGCGATCCGGGCCGCCTCGAGCGCCGAGTCGAAGCCGTCCGCGGGCGACCGGGCCGCGATCACCGGCAGCGGCGCCTCGCCGTGACGGCCGTAGAGCGCCTGCAGCAGGTCGGACTGCTCGGTCTTGGTCGGCAGGCCGGTGGACGGGCCACCGCGCTGCACGTTGACGATGACCAGCGGCAGTTCCATGATCACGGCAAGGCCGATGGCCTCGGACTTCAGCGCCATGCCGGGCCCGGAGGTGACGGTGACGCCGAGCATCCCGGCGAACGACCCGCCGATCGCCGCACCGATCGCGGCGATCTCGTCCTCGGCCTGGAACGACCGGACGTCGTAGGACGTGAGCGCGGACAGCTCGTGCAGCACCTCGGAGGCCGGGGTGATCGGGTAGGCGCCGAGGAACAGCGGCATCCCCGCCTGGTGGGCCGCGGCGACCAGGCCGTACGCGATGCCCTTGTTGCCCTTCATGTGCCGGTAGGTGCCCGGCGGGAGCGCGGCCGGCTTCACCTCGTACACGCTCGCGAAGGCTTCGGTGGTCTCGCCGTAGATCCACCCGGCCCGCAGCGCCGCGATGTTCGCGGCCTGCACGTCCGGCTTGGACGCGAAGCGCTTGCGCAGGTATTCGACCGTGTCCTCGATCGGCTGGGAGAACATCCAGGACACCAGGCCGAGGGCGTACATGTTCTTGGTGCGCGCCGCGTCCTTGCGCTTGAGGTTGTGGTCGGCGACGGCGGCGGAGGCGAGCGCGGTCAGGTTGATCGCGAACAGCTGGTAGGCCTCCAGCGAACCGTCGGTCAGCGGGTCGACCTCGTAACCGGCCTTGTCCAGCCCCAGCTCGGTGAACGCGTCGGTGTCCAGGATGATGACGCCGCCGGGACGCAGTTCGGTGACGTTGGCCCGCAGCGCCGCCGGGTTCATCGCGACGAGGACGTCCGGCTGGTCGCCGGGTGTGGTGATGTCGTGGTCGGCGATGTGCAGCTGGTAGCTGGACACGCCGGCCACGGTCCCCGATGGGGCCCGGATCTCCGCCGGATAGTTCGGCAGGGTCGCCACGTCGTTACCGATGGCGGCAGCCTGGGCGCCGAACCGGTCACCGGTGAGCTGCATCCCGTCGCCGGAGTCGCCGGCGAAGCGGATCACCACGTTTTCCAGTCGTCTGACCCCGTCGGGCCGCTCGGGCAACTGGTCGGTGGGCATGGGAGACCTCATCTCTGGCGTCGCGATCGGCACGTCGTTCGTCCGGGCTCGAAGGCCCGCGGGTCAGACCGCGGACGTGACGGGGAGCCCGGCGGCGTGGATCGGTGGATCAGGGCAGGGCAGATCGTGGGACGGGCAGCTCCGGGATGAGCCCGCCGCCCGGAGCTGCCAGGCGGCGCGGATCTGGGGGGAGCGCCCGTCCCGGAACCTCGCCGGGCACGGCCAGCTCCCCGGACGTGCCCGGGTTCCCGGACGGGCCTGGTGTTCCGGACGGGCCTGGTGTTCCGGACGGGCCTGGTGTTCCGGACGCGCCCGGTTGTTCGGAGGCACCGGAGGCACCGGAGGAGCCTGCTGTTCCGGGTGGGCCCGGCTGTTCTGACGTGCCCACCGTGCCGGCCGCGGACAGCTCCCCGGCGGTGGTGGCCCGCAGCGAGTGCACGCGCAGCACCGCGCGGGCCACCGCCGCGGCGGCGGCGTGGATCTGGTCGACCGTGGTGAACCGGCCGACGCTGAAACGCAGGCTTTCCCGGGCGGTCGCGGCCGAGCGGCCCATCGCCAGCAGCACCGGCGACGGTTCGTCGGTGCCGCCGTGGCAGGCCGACCCCGCCGACACCGCCACATCAGGCAGGCAGGCCTGCACGGCGTCGGCGTCGGCGCCGGCGAAGCGCAGGCTCAGCGTGTTCGGCAGCCGGACGGGCCCGGGGCGCCCGGTGCCCTCCTCGCAGGGGCCGTTGACCTCGACGACATCCGCGCCGAGCCAGCCGACCAGCTGGTCGTAGAGCAGGTCGGTCAGCGCCCGGGTCCGGACCCCCTCGTCGGCGAACACCGTCGCGGCGATCCGGGCCGCCGCACCGAACCCGACGATCCCGGCGGTGTTCAGGGTGCCGGAACGCAGGCCGTGTTCCTGGCCGCCGCCGTGCAGCAGCGGGGTGAGCCGTCCCCGCGCCGACCGCGACGCGATCAGCACACCGACCCCCTTGGGCCCGTACACCTTGTGCGCGGAGGCCACGGCGAGGTCGATGCCCGCCTCGGCGACGGCCACCGGGATCCGCCCGAACGCCTGCGTGACGTCGCACAGGAACAGCGCGCCGGCCTCCTGGGCGAACGCGGCCACCGGCCGGGGGTCGGTGAGCGCGCCCGTCTCGTTGTTGGCCGCCATCACCGCGACCAGCGCCACCTGGCCGCCCGCCGGCATCGGACCGCGTGCCGACGCCGGCCCCCCGACCGGCATCGGACGCAGCAGCGCCCGCAGGTGGGCGAGGTCCAGGCTGCCGTCGGGATGCACCCGGATGGTCTGCACGCTGCCACCGAAGCGTTCCGCGGCGGCATGCGCGGCCCCCAGCACCGCCGGATGCTCGGTCGCCCCGACCAGCACCCGTCGGGCATCCGGCGGGGCAGTGGCGAGCACCCCGTGGATGGCCAGGTTCGCCGCCTCCGTCGCCCCGCTGGTGAACACGATGTCGCGGGGCCGGGCGCCGGCGAGGGTGGCGATGTCCCGGCGGGCCGCCTCGACCAGCCGGGCGACGGCCTCCCCCGCCGGATGTCTGCTCGCCGGGTTCGCGTAGTGCTCGCGCAGCAGCGGCAGCATCGCGGTGAGGACCTCCGGGTCGACCGGGGTCGTCGCGTTGTGGTCCAGATAGATCATTTCGGGGCCGGTCCGCAGTCGGGGCAGTGCGGGTCCCGCCGGGTGCGCAGCGCGCGCAGGTCGACGTCCCACAGGTCCAGGTGGATGAGCCGGCCGACGGCGGGCTCGGCGAACCCGCCGGCGATCTTGAGCGCCTCGGTCGCCGCCAGGCACCCCACCGTGCCGGCGACCGAACCGAGCACCGGAAAACCCAAAGGCTGCCAGGACGGATCGCCCTGGGGAAACACGCAGCGCAGGCACGGCTGTCCCGGCGTGACCACCAGCAGACTGGCCTCGGTGGCGTTCATCGCCGCGACGACCAGCGGCACCGCGGAGCGCACACACAGCCGGTTGATCAGGTACCGCTCGGGGAAGTTGTGCCGGGCGTCGACCACGACGTCGGCCTGGGCGATGAGCCCGGGCACGGCGGCGTCGTCGAGCGGCCGGTCGAGCGCGACGATCTCGACCGCCGGATGGTGCGCCCGCAGCGTGTCCGCCGCGTTGAACACCCGCGGCTGCCCCACCCGCTCCGGGCGCATCAGCGTCTGCCGGTTGAGATCGGGCTCCTCCAGGTCACCGGGGTGGACCAGGATGAGCCGACCGACGCCGGCCGCGGCCAGGTAGGTGGCGACCGCCCCGCCGACCCCGCCCACCCCGGCCACCAGCACCGTGGCCTGGCTCAGCCGCCGCTGGGCGGCGACCCCGAACCCGGGAATGCTCAGCTGCCGGTCGTACCGGTGGGTGGCCTCCGACCCGGGCGGGGCCGTCTGCACAGGCAGGATCCCGGTCGGCGAACCGGTGCAGATCGTGCGTAGCAGCGGGTGGGGGTGGGACCGGGCTGTGACCATCGTGCGCTCCGCGGATTCGGCAGGACGGGTGACAGGTGGCGGGTGACAGGGGACGGGGAACAGCTGACGGGCAGGGCGCGGACCGGCGATGGTGCGGGCCGGGGCGGCGGGTGGACTGATCCGCGGACTGGTCCACCCGCCGGTACTCGGTACTCGCCGGCCGCCGGCCGGCTCAGGGGACGAGCGCGACCCGGCCGATCTCGGGCAGGGCCTCCTTGAGCCGGGCCTCGATCACCCCGGACAGCGTCGCCCCCGCACTGGAGCAGCCACCGCAGGCACCGGTCAGGCGCAGGTGCACCTCGGCCGATCCCGGCTGGCCACCGCCGGCGAGGACGGCGACGATTTCCGCATCCCCGCCGTCGCCCTGCAGGAACGGGCGGATCTCCGACATCACGTCCTCGACCTGGGCCCGCAGCAGCGCGTCGGCCTCGGTCCGCTCGGGGGATTCCGAGGAGCCGAACGACGAACCGCAGCCGCAGGAGCTCTTCGCGTTCGGGTTGGTGAAGGTGAACCCGGACGAGGTGAGGGTCTCCGCGTAGTCGACCCGCATCCCCCGCAGCAGGTCGATCATGGAGGTGTGCACGACGACGTCGAAGCCGTCCTGGGCGAAGACGAGGTCGTCGGCCTCGGGGCCCGGGACCAGGGCGAGCTTGTAGGTGTAGCCGGAGCAGCCGCCCGGGTCGACGCCGATGCGCAGGGCGAAGTTCTCGGTGCCGGCGGTGGAGCCGAGCAGGTGCTGGACCTGCCTGCGGGCCCGGTCCGTCAGCTCGACGATGGTCGCGGTCGTGGTCATGGGGTGCCAACCTCCGCAGGTGCACGGTTTGCGATGATGCGGCCGCCGACCTCGGCCACCGCCTTGTCAATCAGGTCGTAGATCTCCACCGGTTCGATCCCGGCTTCGGCCAGCGCCTCCTTCGGCGCCGGCCCGATCTTGCTGCAGAGCACGGCCGCGCAGTCGGCGAGCATCTCCAGGGTGCGATCGAGCTTCGACTCCTCCTCGTCGCACTCGGACGGCCCCGTGCAGTAGCGATCAACGTCGCGGGTCTGCACCAGGCGCGCCCAGCCCGGGCCCGCCTCGTAGATCCAGAACTCACCGGCGTGGCCGAAGTGCTGGTTGACCACCCCGCTGCCCTTGGTGGCGACGGCGACGAGCACCGTCTCGGCCGGCCGGGCGGCCGCCACCTCCACCTGCACCAGCCCGGCACCGGGACCGGTCGGCAGGGTGCGACTGCCCGGCACCGGCGCGCCGGTGGAAATGTTGAGGGTGTCGCGGGTCGCGGCCACCTCGGAGCGCCAGCGCTCGATCTCCTCGTGCGCCGCCTGCCGGCCGGCCAGGTCGTAAACGATCTCGCGGCCCTGGTAGGTCTCCGGCGAGAACTCGTCGCCGCGGTCCTCACCGAGCAGGCCGACCGCATCGGAGCGGCACTGCCGGCAGTGGCGCATCATGTTCATCTCGGCGCCGTCGTGCTCCTCGCACCGGTCCTGCAGCAGCTTGAGCTCCTGCGGGGACGGCCCGCGCTGGCCGGTGAGCCCGAAGTGGGTGCCGTGCTCGGGCGCCGAGACCAGCGGCATCACGTTGTGCAGGAAGGCACCGAGGTCCTTGACGGTCTTGGAGACCTCGACCAGGTGCTCGTCGTTGATCCCGGGGATCAACACCGAGTTGACCTTGCAGAGCACCTTGCGCTCGGTGAGCGCCGCGAGCCCCTCGAGCTGCTGCTCACTGAGGATCTTCGAGGCCTCCCGGCCGGTGTACCGCCTGCCCTTGTAGACGACCCACGGGTAGATCCGCTCGCCGACCTCGGGGTCGGTCATGTTGATCGTGATCGTGACGTGGTCGACGCCGAGGTCGGCGATCCGGTCGGCGAACTCGGGCAGGCGCAGCCCGTTCGTCGACAGGCACAGCTTGATGTCCGGGCAGTCCCGGGCCACCAGCTCCATCGTGCGAAACGTCGGCTTCGGGTTGGCCAGCGGGTCGCCGGGACCGGCGATGCCCAGCACGCTCATCTGCTTGATCTCGGTGGCGACCAGCTTGACCTTGGCCAAGGCGTCCTCGGGGGTCAGCAGCGCGCTGGTGACCCCCGGCCGGCTCTCGTTGGCGCAGTCGAACTTGCGGTTGCAGTAGTTGCACTGGATGTTGCAGCCCGGCGCGACCGCGACGTGCATGCGGGCGTAGTACTGGTGGGCCTCCGCGCTGTAGCACGGGTGGTTCGCGATCTTCTCGGCGATCTCCGGGTCGGCCGCCGGCCGGCTGGTGCCGCAGCTGGTCGTGCTCTTACAACCGGTGGCCGGGTCGGCGACCGCGAGGTCGTGGGTGCTCATACCAACCCCTCATCCAGGCCGGTCACCGCCGACGCGCCGACCGCGTCCGCCGCGCCGTCGCCCTTCTTGCAGCTGGACGAGCCGTGCTTGCAGCCGCCGCCATGTCCGCCGTGACCGTCACCATGTCCGCCGCCGTGGCCACCCTCGTGGCCGGTGCTCTGGACGGTGGCGAGCTCGACGGCGGCCGGGGCCGCCGGCTCGGCCGGCCCAGCCGCGGCCGGGCGGCTGGTCGAGCCGGCCGGGGTCGACGAGCCGGACGGGGTGGACGGGGTCGAGGTCGGGAGGTCGAGCGGGGCCCCCTCGTCGTCCACGGGCACGGCAAGCTCGCGCTCCAGGGCACCGACGATCTTGCCGGTGCGGAACGCCACCGCGTAGACGATGTGCTCCTGCAGGTAGAGGCCGACGTTGATGACCTCGCCGATGGTGCCGGCCTCGACGAGCACATCGCCGATGGCGACTTCGGGATCCGGGTAGGTCCCGTCGTTGCGCAGATCCTTGACGGTGCAGACGACGTCTCCGACGTTGTAGACGTTGCTGGTCATCGGGCCTCCTCCGGCTGCTCGTTCGGTGCTGACGGTGCCGCTGCCGGGGCATCGCCCGGCCGCTGCACGGTGATCTCGGATGACGGCACGAAGGACCCCTCGGGGGCGCGGTCCTTGAGCACCTTGAAGACGCGGTGATCGAGTGCGGTCGCGGTGAGGAACGACTCGTACGAGCGGATGAGCGCGGCGCGGTACGCGGCCAGCACCGTCCCCGGGTCGGCCTGGTCGCCGCCGGCGGCCTCGAGCGCCTTCACCCGCTCGCCGCCGAACACCCGCAGGATGTGCAGCCGGTTGACGGCGACGACCCGGGGGTCGTAGTCGACCTCCAGCAGGTCGAGGTACTGCTCGGCCGTGGTGCACCGGTGGAAGTCGGCGAGCCGTTCGGCCGGGGTCGCGGTGGCGGTCATGCCGACGCCCCCTTGTTCACCTGGTCGTCGACCTCGCGCTGCAGCACGGCGATCTCGGCATAGGCGTCGTAGGTGCGCTGCGCGACGTCGAGGATGTTCTCCCAGCCCAGCGGCAGTTCCTCGGACAGGTCGTGCAGGTCGAGCTTGAGCTGCGAGGCCTTCGAGTTGAGCTTGCGCAGCCGCTTCAGCGCCTCGTCGGGGGTCTCAGGCGTCATCGCGGGTCACCTCGCGGTACTGGTCGATGACCTTCGTCGCGCCGATGACCAGGGACTCGCCCCGGGCGGCGAGCTTGTCCAGCGAGTCGAACCCGAAGCGCTGGACGTCGCGCAGGGCCTCGTCCACCACGACGAGACGCCCGGCGAAGATGATCACTCGGCCGAAGCCCTCGTGGTTCAGGTCGAGGATGGCGGTGGTGAACGCACCGGTCGCCTTCTCGGTGGCGGCGGCGACCGCCTGGTAGAACGACCGCAGCCGGGCCTCGGTGGAGGCGTCCAGGTCGCAGGCCGTCGGGATGGCCCGGCGCTGCTCCTTGGTCAGGACGAAGGGCGCGAGCATCTGCTCGTCGCTGAACCGGCTGAGCTGGCCGTAGGTGTCCCCCGCGCGGGTCTGCGCGACCAGGTCGCGCAGGAATCCGGTCATCGTGGTCATGCGGCATCCCCCTTGAGCACCGCGGCGACGCTGCGGGTCCAGTTCTGAGCGGGTTGTGGCTGTTCGTCGCGGGCCTTCATCACCTTGCGCAGCCAGGGCGGCGGGGTGCCGGCGAGCGTGGTGACGTAGCGGTCGAGCAGCTCGGCGACCGGGGTGCCCTTGAGCACCTTCACCGGGTAGATCTTCGCCTTGATCACCCGCGCGGCGGCCGTGCCACCGATGTCGCAGATGTTGAGGATCGCGCAGTCCAGCACCGCGGAGAGCCTCGTCTCGATCTTGTTTTCCTCGTCGTCGGAGGCCTCGTCGAGCAGGCGGCTCTCCAGCAGACGGGACCCCTTGGGGTCGACCTCGTACACGTCGAACCGTCGGCACCAGCCGAAGTGGCTGTCCACGGCGGTGCCGTCGCCGGTCGCGAAAGCGATCTTCAACACGGTGACTCCTGGAGCAGGTCGTCGAGTTCGTCAGCGCCGGCATCTGCGTGGCCGACCGCTGCGTTGCCGGTGTGACCGTGGTCGTGATCGGCCCGGCCGCGGTCGGCCGGACCGTGACCGGTGGCGCCGGCATGGCCGTGGTCGAGGACGCGGTTGGCCGCGTCGACGAGCAGGCGCAGGCTGCCGGTGTAGCCGGCGGTGCCGGCCAGCGCCGTCCCCAGGCGGTCGACGATCGGGAAGCCGAGCGGCAGGTACGCCGCACCGAGCCGATGGGCGATCTCGCGCAGGTGGCTGGAGCCGACCACCAGCTGGGCGCCGGCGGCGCGGGCCCGGGTGGCGAACTCGGTCAGGTCACCGAGGACGACCTCGTCGAAGGGGGCGTCGTCGAGGATCGGCGCGTAGGTCGGCGCCATCGCGGTGACGATCTCGGCGCCGACGTCGCGCAGCAGTGACCCCGCGGCGACCAGGGTGTCCGGCTCGGCGGCGATCGCCACCCGCAGGCCACCGAGGACGAAGTGCGCGTCGAGCAGACCGTCGGCCAGGCGTTCGCGGGCCCGGCGCGCCGTGCGCGGCGCGGTCCGCCCGCTCAACGACATCAGCTCGCACACCAGCGCGTCCATCTCGGCGAGGCCGGACAGGTGCGGGTGAGTGAACAGCCGGGCGCCGGTGCGGGCGGCCAGCAGGCTGCCGGCGGGAGCGGCG
>NZ_JAMQQG010000026.1 GCF_023716925.1 Frankia sp. R82 | reverse complement strand
CGGCATGGCCTACATCGCCACCTACGCGAGCGTCCAGGGTTTCAACGTCGGTGTCCTCGACGCCGAAACCCTGGGCCTGGGCATCAAAGAAACCTCCCAGCTCGTCAACCGCCTCCGGCCGCGCTGGGCCGGGTTCAACCTGTTGGCCCCCACCTACGAGGTCAGCGCCGAGATCGCCGCCGGACTGGACGGCGACATCATGGTCATGGTCGGCGGACATCAGGCCAAAGCCATGCCACAGGCCATCCTCACCGATCCCCGCTTCGACCGGCTCGAAGCCCTCGTACTCGGCGAAGGCGAAACCCGGGTCACCGAACTCCTCCATGACCGGCGTTCCCGCGCCGACCTGCCCGGCGTCATGTGGCAGGACCCGATCCTGCACCAGCCCGTCACCGGCGGCCGGCCGGGCGCTGGCCACCATCTGGCCCCCGACGTGGACGGCCTGCCCTTCGTCGACCGACGGTTCCTCGTCAACGACCCCTACCCGGCACCCGACGGCCGCCTCGAGGCGAACATGGTCGGCGCCCGCGGCTGCCCCTACGACTGCTCCTTCTGCGGGGCCGCCGTCAGCGCCAACCCTGACATCACCATCCGCACCCGCACACCCGACAACATCATCGCCGAGATGGAAACGCTGCACGCCACCCACGGCGTGACCGCCTTCCGTTTCGTCGACGATCTGTTCCTCGGCTACGAACGGTTCATCCGCCGCTGCATGGACGCGTTCACCGCCGCCTGTCTCGGCGACCGCTTCATCTGGGACGCCACCGGCCGGATCAACATCCTGCACCGCGCCGACGACGCCCTGCTCGACACCCTCGCCGCAGGCGGCCTACGGGAAGTCGCCCTGGGAGTCGAGTCCGGCAGCGAACGGCTGCTTGGCTACATGGGCAAACGGATCAGCCCCGACATGACCCGCGCCGTCGTCCGCCGCCTCACCCAGCGCGGCATCTCGGTCAAGGGCTACTTCATCCTCGGCTTCCCCACCGAAACCGTCGACGAACTCGCCGCGACCGTCCGTCACGTCCATGAGCTGTGGGAGACCGCGGACGACCAGCCCGGAGACTTCCGCGCCTCCGTCTTCGAGTTCCGCCCCTACCCCGGCACCCCGGAATGGGACCGCCTCCTCGCCACCGGCCGCTACCAGCCTGAGCAGCTCCTCGCCTACACCGCCATCGACCTCACCAACAGCGGCATCGACGAAGCCATGCGCGGCCGCGACGAGTTCAACTTCTCCGTCAACCTCCAGTTCGGAGACGCCACCATCGACCAGGTCCGCGCCGCCCTGGTAGACCTCTCCCGCCGGCAGCACACCCGCACCGACCCCCGCGGCTAACGCCTCGGATCGTCTCCCACCGACGGAAGGGGATCAGCCACGTGGGGCAGTGATCGCCGAGCTGGCGAGTCCACACTCTCCCGGCTCGCAGGTACCGTCGCCGCTGTTGTCTGTGCAGCCCGGACCAGGGAGTCGTAGGTCTCGGTCGTGCGTTCGACCGCGACTCCTAGCGAAGTGACGAACCCCGCCAGCTCGTCCTGGACGGCGGTGGCCGGCGTCTCGTCGGGCACCATCCGTTCCAGTTCCAGAAAGGTCCCGACGCCCTCCACCTGGTCCAGGCACAGCGAGACCTCGCCGAACCGGCCCGTGCGCCGGGACTTCGCCACGCGGACCGTCGCCCGGTAGCCCATCCGCAGGATCGCCTCGTGCATCTGCCCGCGGTCGGCGACCTCCGTCTCGTACTCCAGGCAGTCCTGCGCGTTCACACCCGGCTGTTTCAACGCAAACCAGTGCTGGCCGTCCACCGTGCGCAGCCGCAGGAACGACACCCCGAGCTTGCTGTCCCCAAAAGCCCAGCCCAGCGGAGCGAACGCCTGATCATCCTGAAACGCTGGCGCTCCGAAGGAAACGCCCCGCTGCCCAAGTGCAGTGAGCAGCACCTCCGGATCCGACACGGAGTACTTCACCTCGACCTCGCGCATGCCCGGCACCCTACTGGCACCCAGCGGGCATGCCGGGCGCAGCGTCGATCAACCCGGAACTGGCCGGTGCCGACTGGCACCGCCGATGCCACCCGCGGTGGACCAGCCAGCCGCCCACTGCCCGACGGACAGGATGAACGCGCCGCCGCGACGACCATCGCCTGCGTAGGTCTCACCACGGCTGGGCACCCACGCGGCCGTCACGAAGAATTCATGATCGCCGACGGTCGACGCGCTCCGCAACCACCTCACGCTGCACGACACCCGACCCGAAGCACATCCTCGCCTGCCCCAGTCATCCGAACGGAACTGCGATCTCAACCGCCATGAACGCCTCCGTCGGTCTGAATATTAGAGCGCTCAACCTGACTGTCGCGTAGGTGGGATACAATATAGCGTTTCTTTTTGAGCTCTCCAGGTTGGTCAAGAATCGAAAATACTGGAGTCTTTAGGAGCCAGATCGGTGGCCTGAATTTCCAAACAGGAAAGGCGGAGGGGAACCTGCGCAGCATGGACTTGCTCAGCTACCTGCGGCTGGAAGCGCAGATCCCGCTCCACTACTCCGATCGAGTGTCGAGACTGTCCGAGGAACTGCTAGCCGAAACGCTCCGCGCCGTTGACCTACCGGCGGATATTCTTGGCGAGAGTGAACGGAAAGCGTCGAATACCGCAGAAGGTAGTTGATTAGCTATCGGACGCTAGATGTAAGGCCAGCGTTGATTTCTCGGTCGTGTCCGGTGTCTTCTTTCTCTCTAGGCTGACCTCTTTCTGCCGGGCGGCGATCTGCCATCAGGCACTACTGTAGTGGAGTCCATCAAACACGAAGGGCGGACATTGTCATAGCCATCTGCTCATCCCGCACCAGAATCCCGACCCCCCTGCGATCAGCCACCGATTCACCATCACTTTCTGTCATCATCATCCCGCGCACTCATCCATCTGAGGGCCCCCTACCCCCGCCTGCCTGCCTGCCTGCCTGCCATCGCCCAGAGACGGAGTTTCCGCAGAAGCCAGCCGCTCGCGACCCGCTGCGACATCGCCCTAGCGGCCCACCTACAGACGGTTGATCGACAGAGTCGTGCGGAATGAGCCCATAATGAGCCCACAAGCGATCTTAACGGGGCTCGCGTCGATCTTGGGAACGATAAAACCGCAGCTCAGGACGGGTGGCTGGCTATCCACAGAGAAAGCCGGGGCGCTAATCACTCGATTACAAGTCGAGTGCGCTATCAATTGCGTTACGTCGGCCAGTGTCCCGACAATCCTTATCTATGCGCGGTTCGGGGGCTGCTGGGCTGGTGGGATTATTAGTTGGCGCTTTCGCGGGAAAATTTTGAATGGAGTGAGATTTCGTGGAGGAGGCGTTGGTGGAGCGTCTCCAGGTTACGGTCAGTGTCGCCGTCCCAGTAGGGTTCGGCCTGTTCTGCGCGGAGGTAGGCGCGGTATTCGGCGCGGAGGGCGTTGGGGTCGTGGTTGAGAGCGTGGGCGCGTAGGCGTAGGGCGAAGAGTTCGGTGTGGGCGGGGAGCATCTCGAGGCCTCGGATGGTGGTGGCGAGGGCGGCGGCGGTGTCGCCGTGTTCGAGGTGGTGTTGGGCGAGCAGGATGACGGCCTTGATGGGGGTGGTGGTGAGAATGGATCCCATGTGGGCGTCGAGCCAGGGGTAGCCGGCGGGGATGCCGCGGATGAGGTCGACGGCTTCCTTGAGGACGGGGATGGCGGTCTCGGGATGGTTGCGATGTTGTTCGGCGTGGTGGATGCGGGCTTCGAGGAGGTCCAGGTCGGAGGTGACCTGGGGGGCGAGGGTGAGGGCGGTGCGTTCGAAGCGGGGGAGCCAGTGTTCGGCGTCGTCGCCGGCGAGGGTGGTGAGTAGGCGGCGGACGCGGCTGAGGGCGTTGGCGATGGTTTTGGGGGTGGCGCCGCGGGGCCACAGGGCGGATTCAAGATCGGTGCGGGTGCCGCGGCGGTGGGTGACGAGCCAGGCGAGGACTTCGTTGGTGCGTTCGCGGGTGGTAGCGGGGTCGGCGTGGGTGCCGTCGCGGGCGGTGACGTCGACAGGGCCGAGGAGGCGGACCATCACCTGCCATGGAGGTTCGGTGAACGGGTGCGGGTCGGGTGCGGCGGGCGGGAGCGGCGATTCGGGGAGCGGTGCTGCTGCGTCGGCCCACAGTTCGGCGAGGGTGTCGCTTGCGTCGGCGGGTAGGCCGGTCAGGACGAAGGGCAGGCCGAGCGGCTGGAGCAGCCAGAGGTCGGGGTTTTCCTCGGTGGGTGTGGGGCGAAGGGTCCACCTGGTGGTGATGCCGGCGCCGGCTGGGATCAGCGCGCCGAGGCCTCGCAGTCCGTCGCCGGAAAGGTCAACAAGTTCCTGAACGGGTCCTGCCTCGTCCTCAGGGCTGCCGTTCGGGTCGAAGTCGGTGACGAGCAGGGCGATGAGCGGGTCGAACTCCTCGCCGGGTTCGTTGATGCGGGCGGTGAGGGTCGTGGGGTATCTGCCGGCGTCGAGCGTGTGTCGTAGGAGGTCGGAGTCGTGCCGGGCTGCGGCGAGGAGGGTGTCTGCGGTGTCGTCGGCGGTGACGCGTTCGGGGTCGGTGACGACGCCGGTGTCCAGGCCGAGGGTGTGAACGCGGGTGAGGTCGGCCCAGGTGGACGAGATGAGGGTCGCGAGGATGGCGCGGGTGGTGGCGCACAGACGGTCGGTGTCGGCATGAATGCCGAGGCTGCCCAGGGCCTCGAGGTCGGCGAGTACGTCGGCTCCGTCGAGGGTCGTGCCGAGCTGGACGAGCGCGGGGCACGGCGGTGGCAGGTCGGTGAGCGGCGGGAGGACGGCGTCGGAGGGCAGGGCCCAGATGAGGGGGTCGGGGCCGGCTTCCCACGGCGGGGGAAGGCTATGGATGCCGTTCGGATGCAGGTAAATCTCGACGGCGTCGTCGGGGTGGACGAGCAGGACCTGGGGATGCGGCCCGGTGGGCTGGCCGAGGTGGGTCAGAGCGAGGTGGCGTAGGGCGGCGTCGAGCCGGTCGAGGCGATCCGGGTCGTCGGCGTCGAGGAGCGCCGCGTGGAGCTCGGCCTGGTCGGGTGGGGCCGGGGGGACGAGGTGGCGCGGGGTCGTGTGGTTGTCGCGGTGGCGGCGTCTGGCCGTCCAGGATCCGACGATCGTGGTGGCGAGGAGTCCGGCGGCGGCGAGCCAGGTCAGATTTTCCGTGGTCCTGTCGTGCGGCGAGTGCGACGTGGCCGGCATGGCCGGTGTGTGGCTGGGACTCGGACTCGGGGCTACGAGCTGCTGGCTGGCGGCCGTGGTCGGTGCAGGAGCTACCTGGGCGGGCGATGGGGAAAGCGCCGGGGTTTGTGTTGGCCCAAGGGGAGTGGGCTGACTGGTCGGTGTCGGCGTGGCAGAGGAGGCACTGGGCGTGCTGACGGCTGGTTCTGGGGTGGTGAGCGCGGTGGGGGTGGCGGCGATCGTCGGGGCTGGCGGGGTCGTCGGAGTTGCCGAGGATGGCGCTGCCGGTCGTCCTGCTTCGGGTGACGGAGGGAGTTCGGGGCTGGGAGGGAGGTCGGGCAGTCGTAGCTGCATACCCGGGTTGATCAGCTGGGGTGAGGTCAGGACGTGGCCATGGTGGTCGGTGACCCCGTGGTTGGCGGCGAACACTGTGTCGACGGCGGCGGACACGTCGAGGGGCGACAGGTCACGGTAGGCGGCGTCGACGATCGTCCAGAGGTTCTCGCCGGGCAGCACCTTGTGGTTGCCGTCGCGTGGCTGGGTCGCCGGCCCGGCGGGTTGACGCTCGGCAGCGAGCGCGTAGGAAACGTCTGCCGATGGCGCGGCCGGGATGTGCAGGATGGTTCCGGGATCGAGGGCGACGAACCCAGCGGGCAGCGACGATCCGTCAGGTTGAACGACGCCGACGCTGGCGTCCCGGATGATCCACCACAGGTCCGCGGAGCCGTAGTGCTGGACTGCAAGGGACCGCAGGGTGTCGTAACGCTCGCTGCGGTGGAGGTCGTATGGCCCGGCGTGCGCATGCGTCGCGGTGATGGCTGCGGTGTTCGGCCAGGCGGCCTCCGGTGCTGAGTCCGGCGACATGGGCGGCAGGGCGGGCGTCGAGGTGGCGGCGGTGACAGCGGCAGGTAGCGGTGCGGAGCTCAACCGACCTGCGGCGAGAGCGAGCAGCAACGGCAAGCTGGTGATCCAGGTGCTGGCGAGCCGTTGGACGACTCCGGGAAGCAGTCGGGTGCGCGCGGCGGCGCCACCACGGCGCAGCTGGGCGGCGACCTCGCGCAGCAGCGCTGCCGCGAGCAGCAGCCACACGAGCCAGGCCAGGACGGCGAGGCCGTTGGGAATCACGTCCGGGTGCAGGTATCCGATGCGCGCCAGGCTGATCCACCGGCTGGGCTGGAAGGTGTGCGGCAGCGGGTCGGGGCGCCAGGCGTGCAGGACGAGCGGCACGGCGGCGAACAGCACAAGCCCCGTGAGCGCGGTGGCCGCCCGGGTGAGAGCGCCGGGGGCGGTAGGTCCGGCTGCGGGCCGTCCCGCAGAGAGCATGGCAGGCCTGCATCGGCGGGTACGGCTGGTGGTCATCGGCATGCCTCGCGGTCGGGGGCAGGGAAAGTGGCGATGCGGAGCAGGGGCAAGCATCGGGACGGCGCCGGGGATGAAGTCGGGGAAGGCCGGAGTCGTGACCGAAACCAGGTCCAAGGCCGCCGCGGGATCACGGGCCGGGGGTGGCGATCGCCGAGCGGGTCTGGGTGACCGTCGCCCGCGAGCCTGCGGTGAGCACGGGGATGCGGAAGAACACCGGCTGGTGCACGGTGACGGTGACGGCCGCGCCGGTGACGGTGATCTGGGCGTCGTGAATCCCGTGGGCGTCCAGGTAGGCGAGGGTGGCGGTGCGGGCGGTTGTGGGGTCGAGGCGGATGGTGCCGGTGTCGAGTGCGGCGGGGTCGAGTTGCTGGGCGCCAACGCGGGCGGCCTTGCCGGCGAGATCGAACGCCTGCCCGTTGGCGTGCAGCACCCGGACCTGGTCGCTGAGTAGCGCGGCGAACAGAACTGCAGCGACGAACAGCGCACCGAGCAGAAACAACGTGATCGAGCCCGTGTCATCGCCGCTGTGGCCGTCCACCTGGGTGAGGCGCCTGCCCAACGAGCCACAATGCCTGGTCAGCCACCTGCAGCAGCTGTCCGCATGATGCCGGGGCCGGGCGGCCATCAGAGTCCACCTCGGTACCGGTCGATGATCTCGTCCGCGCTCGCGTGCACCACCCGCCGATGGCCGAACAGACTCGCCGTTCGACAGGTGACAGCAACGTGCACCGTGCCCGCGGCATGGAACGAGGTGGTAGTCGTGACGACGGAGACGTCCGTGCAGGGGCCGGAGCCCGGCGTGATCCGCGCGTGGACGATCTGGTCGGCAGCGCTTTCGGCCTCGGCAGGGGAAGCGGCGAGGGAGGCGGCGCGGGCGGCTTCCCTCGCTGCGGCGGTGACCGCGGCGCTGCTCTGGCTCGCCTGGTAGGCCACGGCGACGATGAGCAGGGCGAGCAGCACGACCGCGGCGGCAACGGCGAACTCCACCGCATACGAGCCGTCGTCACGCCCGGTATCACGCTCGTCGACACGAAGCACAAGCCGCCTTGCCGGTGAGGCCGCGCGCCTCATCAGCGGAGCCCGGACCGCTGCTGGGGGACGAAGCGGATGCGCGGACCGGTGGCCGTACTGCTGACCGCACCCCCGAGTGGGCTGTGCGCGGTGACCGTTACGGATACCAGATCGTCCTGCCCTCCGATCCGGACGTCGGTACCGGATACGAGCAGAACACCGGCGGTGATCCGGCGAGCGACAGCGTCCACGGCCGGAGCCGTGGCACCGGGTGCCTGGGCGACCTCGAGGGCGCGCTGGCTTGCGGCCTGCGCGGCCTCGGCGGTGACCCAGCGGACGCCCATCATCAAAAACAGCAGTAGAAGTGCGAAGACGCCGATCATGATCGCGGCGAGTTCGGTGGCCTCACCCGCGTCCCGCGGGCTGCGCGACGACCGGCGCAGGCGGGTGCGGATGCGAAGACACGCATGCAAGGGGGTTCGCATGGCGTTACTGCTGCTGGCACTGGGCCGGATCGGTGGAGGTGCAGACGTTCGAGGCGATCTGCGTGGCCTTCTGCCGCAGATAGAAGATCACAACAGCGGCGATGAGGACGAGCCCCGCGGCGATCAGCGCCGTGGACAGTCCGCCGTCACCACGATCGCGTTCGCCGGGATCCGCGCCAGGGCGCAGGCAGTCAATTCTGCGTAGGCGATCGACGATGCAGGCGCTGAGTGTGAGGTGAGCAAGGAGGAGACGGGCTGCCAGGACGCGCAGCATGCGGGTGGCCCTTTCGCTCATGGCCGGCGGTCTCGCTACTGGCCGACCGTGCTATTGATCATGGTGAGGAGTGGATAGGCGAGGAAGGCGACGAACGCCAGGGCGACGACGGCGGCGGGCAGGTCCATCTGGGCATCGGCGGTGGCCTCTGCGGCGCGCTGCCGGGCGGTGTCGAGTCGACGTATCGCGGTGGCGCGGGACTCGAAAGCGAGGACGGGCGAGGCCCCGGCCCGTGCGGCGGCGAGCGTGCGGGCGAGATCGGTGAACTCACGTAGCGGGTAGGCGTCTGCGAGGGCGGCGACGGCGCGGTCGGGCGGTTCGCTGCGTTGCCGGGCGTCGGCGAGCGCTTCGCGGAGCTGGGTGAACGTCCAGCTCTGGCCGCGGTCGGCGGCGGCGGTCAGGGCGGCGGGTAGGGGAAGGCCGCCGACGAGCAGAACGCGCACCAGGTCGACGTAGGCGGCGATGGCGAGGGCTGCGTCGCGGCGGCGGTGGCGGGCGAGCCGGCGGACGGGCCGGTCGGCGAGCAATACGGCGGCGACCGACGTCCCGAGGAGGAGCAGCACGGACAGCAGGGTCGGCGGCCGGGCGACCAGATGGCCGAGGGCGATGCAGGCCAGCCCGGTGGCGGCCCGCCGAGCAGGTGCAGCACCCGGGACGCCATGTGGGCCTCGTCGCTGCGGTCGGCGAGCGCGACATCGTCGGCGAGCAACAGCCGCGTCAACCCGCTGGCCCGCAGCACGTCACACAGCCGGCCGGGCAGCCGCTGCAACGCGGTCGACCGTGGCGCCGGCGTGGCGAACAGGGCAGAGAGGTCGGCGCCGAGGTCGGGCCGGCGGGCGAGCACGGCACGTCCGGTGGCGAACAGGCCGTAGCCGGCGAGCGCACCGCCGGCGGCGATCGTCGACGTGCTGTTCATGCCGGCTCCGGGTCGGCGGCGAACTCATGATCGGCGGCGAAGACATCCGGGGGAAGGTCAGGCTGGCCCATGCGGATGAGCGTGTGGACCGCGCCCGCGACGGCTGCCCCCAATGCGAGGAGGACGAGCTGGCCGGTCGGGCTTCGGTAGGCGGCGAAGAACGCCGGCCAGACCAGCAGGACGCCGGTGATCGCGGCGGTGAACAGGCCGAGCAGCATCGTCATGGACCGGCGGTGCCTGGCACGCAGCGCATGCTGGTCGCGTAGCCGGGCGACGTCGTCGCGGGTGGTGTCGACCTGGCTGGCCATCAGTTTCACCAGGTCACCGGTGCCGCGCCGGTAGGCGATGTCGAGGACGGCGACGACCGGTCCGAGCGCGGGATGGTGGACCTCGCGGCGGAACTGCCACAGCGCGTCGGGAATCGGCGCCGACTCAAGGGTGGCGGCCAGCCGCGCCAGGGGTTCGGCGAGTTCGGCGGGTGGCTGGTCGCAGGCGGCGGCCAGCGCCGCGCGCAGGTGGCGGCCGGCGGCGAGCCCGTCGCGGACCATCTCGGTCCAGGTGGCGATCGCCTCGCCGAGGCGGGTGACGGCGGGCACCGACGGTCCGCGGCGTTGGGCCAGCACCACATAGCCGACGGCGGCGACCATCAGGCCAAGACCAGGTGTCCTGGTCACCGCCCCCGCACCAGCGGCAAGCGCGAGCACTCCGATCGCTGGTCGGCCTGACACCGGCGCAGTGCTGCCACGCAGGCGCCGAGGTGCGGGAAGCGCGACCCGGCCGGTCAGAGACATGGCAAAGAGCCAGACACCGAAACCGGCCACCGCACCGGCGAGGAGGAGAACAGCCACCGTGAACCCGTTCATCGGCGGATGCCGATCAGATAGCTGCGGTTGCGGTCGAGAATGTTCACGTCGAGGCCGGCGCCGGTCATCCGGGCGGTCAGCTCATCGGAGGCGACGAGGTCGGTGCGGGTCGCCCGGCCCGCGGACGGGTTCCACCGCCACAGCTCGGCGATGCTCACCCCCCGTTCGCCCCGGCCGGCGACCTCCAGGACGGAGCTGATGACCCGCCGGCCGCCGATCCGGCTGACCTGGACGATCAGGTCGACGGAAGCGGCGATCGTGTCGAGCACGACCGAGTCGGCAACCCGATGCTCGCCGAACGCCGCGTAGGTCCGGATCCGGGGAATCACGTCGGCGGCGGACGGCGCGTGGATGGTCGCTGCGACACCGCGGGCGACGCCCTGGCCGAGGGCGAGCAGCAGCGGCATGACCCCGCCGTCGGGCCGCAGTTCACCGAGCGCCACCCGGTCCGGGGTGAGCCGGCGCAGGTCGGCGGACAGGAACCGTTCCATCGTGTAGGCGCCTTCGCCCTCGACGTTGGCCTCCCGGGCCTCGAACGCGACGAGGTTCGGGAAACGGTTCGGGTCGAGGAAGAGCTCCATCTCGTCCTCGACGGTCACGATCCGGTCGAGCACGACGTTGGCCGGATGTGCGTTGAGGCAGGCGCGCAGCAGGGTGGTCTTGCCGGCGGTGGTCGCCCCGGAGATGACCAGGCCGAACGGGTCTTGCATCCAGGCAGTGGCGGTCAGCACGGCGGTGAGATCGGCGTCGAACATGCCGACGGATTCCAGGCCGGGCAGGCTGTCGAGGCCGGGGTCGGACAGCCGGCAGGAGATGTGGACCCGGCCGGTGACCTGGGCGATCGCGTGCAGCCGGATGCCTCCGGCCAGCCGGCAGCGGACGCTGGGCGCGGCGTCGTCGAAGCGGCGGCCGTGCGCGGCGGCCTGGGCGGCCACCCAGGAGAACGCCTCGTCCTCGCTGCGGAAGGGGCTGGCGATCTGGATGCGGCGTCCCGACCGGTCGGTGCAGATCGCGTTGGCGGCACCGTTCACCTCGACGTCGCTCCAGCTGTCGGGCGTGAGCAGGTAGGCCATGGGGCCGAGCGGTGACTGGGCCAGGCGCAGGCGGCGGCTGACCTCCCGTTCGGTCGCCCGGTCAAGCGGGGGCTGGCCGGTGTGGGTGCGGCGCAGCTGCTCCTGGCGGAGGCTGCTCTGCACGATCTCCTCGAGCCGCGCAAGGCGATCCTCGCCCGAGGCGGTCCCGTGCAGCGCGGACGCGACGATGAGGCGCAGCCGGTCGACGAGCGCGTCAACCTCCTGCGTGTGCGCGTTCGGTGGCGTCCAGGTCATGGGGCAACCTCGGTGGCGAGGCTGGTGATGTCGGGTGCCGGGCAGGCGGCCAGCACATGATCGGTGGCCCGCAGCAGCGCCGACCTGCGGCGTAGCCGGCGGCCTTCGGCCAGGTCGCGGGCGCTGCGCGGATCGTCGGGAAGGGCGAGCACCGGGACGAGCGAGGAGCCGAGCTGCTCGGCGACGAGCCGGCGGACGTCGGCGAGCGTGTAGGGGGCGGACCCGCGCACGACGAGGACGATGCGGCGCGCGAACAGGAACAGCCCGGGCAGGCGCACCAGCGCGCAGGCCAGCCCCTCACGTTCGGTGGACGTGACCAGCACCAGCGTGTCGCAGAAGGTGATCAGTTTCGCGGTGGCCTGCCGTATACGGCCGACGTCGAGTAGCAGCGGGACGTCCGCGTCCTGGCGTAGCCGTGGCATTGCGGTGGTGAAGCCCTCCAGTGCGCCCGCGACGGTCTCTTCGGTGGTGGAGGCCGGGACCACGGGCAGGCCGTTCGGGCAGGGCTGCGCATGGTCGAGCACGTGGACGCGTCCGCCGGTGGCGGCCACCGCGAGGCTGGCAAGCCCTGGCGCGTCCGCGCTGAGGGACAGGTTGCAGCGGGCCGCGAGGACACCGCCGTCGGCGCCGGCCTCGATGACGACCCCACCGCCCACGGCGGCCAGGGCGAGCGCGAGCGTGGTCGCCCCCGGCGATCCCGGTCCGGCGGTTCCGATGGCCCAGCAGGTCGTCATCGGCGAACCCCCAGCAGCCGCAGCCCCTGACCGGTCGTCCCCGTTCCGGCCGCGGCGGCGATCCGCGCTGCCTGGTCGGCCGGAGCGTCGAGGTCCACCACCAGGTCACCGTTCGCGGTCTGGCCGGACAGCGGCCGGACCTCGGCGACCTGCACCGGGTCGCCGAGCAGATTCGGCGCGGTAGCACCGGAACTGCCGTCCGTGCCCTCGGTGCTGTCGGTGGCGCTCGACCCGGCTGGCGCGCTGGAGACGACAATCTGAACCCAGTCGCCCGCTCGCAGGGTCCGCGACGGCAACGTGTCCGCGGACAGCCGCAGACCCACCCGCGCCGAGCCGGCCGGAGGCGTGGCCGAACCGACCATCTCGGGAGAGACCAGCGTGCCCGCCGCCAGGGAGACCAACGCCTGCCGTCCCACGATCGCGGCACGCGCGGTCGCCGGTGAGGCCAGCCGGGCCGCGGTCCCCTCCACCGAGACGCGCGCCACCGCAAGCACCGAGGAGTCAATGATGTCGCCGCGGGAGACCGGGCGGGTGAGAATGACGGCGTCAATGCGATCGTCGTGCAGGCGCGCCGCCCAAACGGCGGTTCCGGCTCCGAGCACTATGAGCAGGACCGCGACTGCGAGGCTTCCCCGGGATGTTCGGCGCGGCCGGAACTGCTCGTCGGGGGAGGACCTGGATAGTTTTTCCGTACCCATGGTTGCCGTCATCGCGTCACCCATCCTGCTTTTCTCGTCATGCTTCAGATTTCCTTGACGTGCGTGGTCAACTGGCCTGCTCCACGGCCTGGATCTCGCCGACGGCCACGTCGTACGATGCTTCTGTCGTGACGTCCGGCAAAGTGCCCCTGTCTCCAGTGGATGCCGTCCATGCCACGGCCCACGTCATCTGCAGGCGTGCCGGCCAGGACCGTCCATTCGGCGCGACGGAGGAGGCGTTCCGATAGGAATAGGCGCAGAGCGATGCCGACTGTGGTTGTGTTTTTTCGAGGGTGCAGCCCAGGGCGGGTGATCCGTCGCCGGGGGAGAAGGCCAGTGCCCGTGGCGTTGCGGTGACGGTCGCGGTCACCCCGGCGACGGAGGCCGTCGCTGTTGTCGGGGCCCACGAGCGCACCGCGAAGCGCAGCGGAGCATGCACGACGACCCGCTGGCCGCCGCGCAGATCCGGAGTGAACACACCGTCCGGTGGCGGGATCCGCTGCCGGGCCAGACTCATCGCGAGTGCTGCGACCTGCTGTGCCATAGGGGTGGCCCGCACCCAGTAGTAGGTGATGTCGGTCGGGCCGCACACCCGCGCATACAGCGTGGCCTGCACACCGTCGGCATCGGTACGCGTACTCGGCTGCGGGGTCCGTTGCAGATAGCTGAACAACGCCCCGGACTGCCAGCTACACGGATCGGGAGCGGCGCTCGTCGAACGCGGTGCGGTGGCCGGTGTTCGCATCTGGGCGTAGGCCTCGATCTGCCCAAGTACCGGGTCGACCTTTCCGGAAGCGCTGTGCTCTGCGCCGTTACCGACGGCCGCCTGCGCTGGGGTGCGAATCAGCGCGAGCGAGGCAATCATCAGAGCGGCCATCGTGAATGCCGGCGCTAGCGGGCGGCGCATCGGTCTGCTCCCGGCCATGTCGTGAGCGTCGTGGCATCGACAATCTTCCATTCGCCGGCGACCAGCAGCCAGGTCCATCGAGTGCGGTAGCTCTGTGTTTCGTCGTTCACCACGATCTCGCTGCCGTCAGGAGCACGGTTGAGCGCATCCACCACCCGTCCGGAGTCGTAGGTGCAGGTAATCGTCTCCGCTTTCCCCTGGGGCGAGGAAGGCGGCACCGTGACCTGCTCGATTGACTGGTGGTCCAGCGTGCCTCGGCGACCGGCCCAGCCCTTGGTGCTGAACGTCTGCAGGAACGTCGACACCCCGGCGCGCTCGGGCGAGTCGGCGGTGTACATCGCCAGAAGGGTCTGCCGCTTTCCCGTGCTCGTCGGATCGGCGACCGCGTCCAGGTAGGCCTGCTGGTAGGCGGCAGTCGCGGCGCGGATCGCCCGCTCGGCGCTGGTGGGCGGACTGGGTGTCGGTGACGTGCCGCTCGACCGGGTGCTCGGTGACACGGCCGGTGCGAGCGGACGAGGGGACGCGCTGCCGGAACAGGCAGCGGGCGCCAAGCCCACGAGTGCGAGACATCCGGCGACAACGAGACCGCGCCGCGCTGGTGCGATGACAGGCAGGGATTGCAGGGGCGGACGGGCTCTCGGGGCATCAGTAGCTGGCCGGTCGTCCGTTGCGCACGATTCGGGCACGATGGCCTCTCGGGGCTATGGATGTTGACGTTTGATGCTGTTTACCCCCGTAAGCATCAAATCTGATCCGTATGCCGCGAGGTGTCAAGGCTGTTGCGGAGAGTGGGATGTGACATGCGCCGTTCCGTGAACGTCGGGTTACGCGACGGCTGGGGTGATCAGGGCAGGCAGCGACTGAGTACTGAAGCGCCGGAACCTTGATCAACGGAAGCGGTCGGGTGCCAGGAGTACGCGGCGTCTCCTCGGCCTGGCGTCAGAGGCGTAGATCCAGCGCGTCCGCTGTGGTGATCAACTCGAGATAGCGGCGACGCTGATCGGGATCGTCGGGCATCGCGCCGAGCGCTCGGTGGGACGGGAGGGCAGCCTCGGGTTGCGCGGGCTGGCCGTAGGGGAGGCCGAGGGCGCGCAGACGGTAGTCCTCGATCTGACCGGCGCGGGTGTACCAGCTGTGCGCCAGGTTCGCGGCCGACGGGACCGGGCCGAGGAGGTCGGTGAGGTAGCGGGCGGGGTTCTGCCGCAGGTGGAGCTGCGCGGCGTCGGCCTGGCGGGTGAGCGCGGCGTCGAGACGACGTTCCCGGTCCTGCAGGGCCCGCTGCGCGGCCTGGTCATCCTCGGGGATCGCGGCCGTGCGGTCGGCTGCTTCCGGAGCACGGCGGGCGCGGCGTACATGGTCGAGTTCGTCGGCCAGCTGGTCCGGCGAGTGGGTGGCGAGATGGGCGATCTCTGCGGCGTCCAGCAGGGTGGTCGCGGCGTGCCACAGGTCGGTCAGGCTGCGCGGTGGCGGGAGCTGGTAGAGGGATGCGTCCACGGCGTGCTCGTGGCAGAGCGCTGTAACGCGATGGTCGAGGATGGCGGCCGGGTCGCGAACAGGGGACTGGTCCTCGGTGGTGAGCTGGGCGAGCAGGCCGGACGGGGTCCAGCCGCTGTCGAGCAGTGCGTGGATGCCGGCGATCGCGCGGTCGCGGGGAATGGCCCGGGTGCGTATGTCGAACAGCTCCCGGGCGCTCGGGCCGAGCCTGGATACCCAGGCCAGAGCGAGGTCCCGGGCATCTCTGCGTCGCACCTCCCACTCGTCCGGATGGCTCCTGGCGGGAGCGGGCGGGGGTTCGGGATCGTCGAGGCGGGCGTTCGGCATGTGGGCCTGGTAGATCGTGGCAGCGGCGACGGCCCGGTCCCAGTGGTCACGGTGGAGTCCGCTCGCTGGGCGGGGACCGAGGCGGGCGAGCAGTTCCGGTGCGGGATCGGCCAGGGCTGCGGAGACGAGTGCGGCCTCGGCGGCGAGTTCGGCTCGGCGCACGATATCGGGTGACGGGCGAGGTGAGCCGCGGGTGCTGCTGGCCTGGCCGTGTCGAAGGCGGTGCAGCTCGGGCAGGGTATGGGCGGCGGCGAGGTGGTGGGCGGCGTGGGCGTGGGGATCGATGTCGCGGGCGAGGCGTTCGTCGCGGGAGGCGCGGATGCGGTCGGCGAGGCGGGTGGTGGCGTCGGCGGTGGGCAGGACCGGAAGCCAGTTCTCGTCGTCGAGGCCGGATTCGAGGTCGTGGCGGCGGATCAGGTAGGCGCGCAGGTCGTGCTGGGCGCGGGAGAGCATGACGTACAGGCCCGCCCGGGACGTGTCGTCGGCGATCAGCGGGCGGGCGGTGGACATGGTGGAGCCCTGCGCCTTGTGGGCGGTGAGCGCGTAGGCGTGGGCGAGCCCGCCGTCGCGTCCGTCCGGGAAGGGATGGGTGAGGTAGTCCCAGCCGACGAGCACGGTGCCGCGGCCCGGGAAGCGCACCCGCAGGTACTGGGTGTCAGGCCGGTCAGGGTTCACGTGGACGGCGGTGATGCGGCCGATGGTGCCGGTGCGGATGTAGTGCTGGCGGCCGCGGCCGTGCGGGATGAGGGTGTGCCCTGCCTGGGTCAGGGTGATGACCTTGTCCCCGGCCTGGAAGTCGCGGCCGGCGACGGTGAGGACCGGGCCGGTGAGGCTGCCGTCGGCCTGCAGGGCGGCGCGGGCGGTGATGTTGAGGGCGTCGACGTCACGCTGGTGCTCGGCCATCATCGGCGCCGCCGCACGTGCGGAGCCGGTGGTGCGCTCCTGGTACCAGTCGGTCGCCGCGGCCGACAGCAGGGATTCTCGGTCGTCGAACAGCCGAAGGTGGCCGTCGTCGGCGAGCCGGGCGAGGGCGGACATCGTCCGCGCGGGCACCGCGGTGCGAAGCCCGTCGAGTGCGGCGCGGACGCTGCGCATCGCGGGACCTTCCTGACGGCGCACGCTGGCCAGCCCCGGGGGTGGATGCCGGTCGACGAGATGGGCGAACCAGCCGCCGGCACCGACCGAGCCCAGCTGCGCGGGGTCCCCGACGAGGATCACGACCGTGCCGGTGCGGGTCGCGTGGCGGGCGATCTTTTCGGCGTCGCGGGTGGAGACCTGGCTTGCCTCGTCGACGATAAGCACGGTCTGGTTCGCCGGCCAGTGTGTGGTCGGGTCGTCGGCCGTGTCGAGCAGGGTGATCCAGGCGCTGACGACCCTGCTGGGTACGTCGAGGACGGCGCCGAGCTGCTCGGCCTGCCGCCCGCCGTGGGCCGCGCCGAGCACGGCGTATCCGCGTTCGGTGAGGATGCGGGCGAGGACTCGCATGACGGTGGTCTTGCCCGAGCCGGCCGGGCCGATGACGGGGCGCATCAGGTCGGTGCTGGTGAGTACGGCGCGTAGGAGCACGTCCTGCTCGTCGCTGAGGTGGATGACGCCCGGTTGGGCGCCTGACGCTGGCGATGACGAGTCGGCGACGGGACTGGTGCTGGTGCTGGCGGCGTTGGCCGGCGCGTCGGCCGCCAGAGCAGCACTGATCGCATCCTCAGGCAGCAGGGGATGCGGCAGACCGCCATGGTCGACGCAGCCTTGGCGGTGCAGGGCCAAGAGGCTGTCCTCGGCGGCAAGCAGATCCTCGGTGGTGTAGTACTGCTCGGTACGTCTGCGGCGCTGGTCGCGTTCCTCGATCAGGACGACCCGGGGGTCCGCCATGGCACGGTCGACGATGCGGCTGATCTCGGTGGCATTGAGGCGGTCCACCGCCCAGGCGGCGACCTGCTGGTAGACGTCGCGGCGGGTGAAAGCAGTGCTGTTCGCGGTGACACCGTGCGGGCCGACCAGCTGGTCGACGAGCGCGGGGACCTCGTCGCCGGCCGGGGTCTGCGCTGGTTGTGGCTGGTGAGCAAGAAGTGCGTTGACCTGCGACGGCGTCCATCCTGCGGCGGCGAGGATCGCCGCCTGTCTCGCGCGGATCTGGTCGTCGGCAAGGACCTTCTTGGATGCGCGGGAGCGCCGCTGGGCGGCGGCCTCGGTCCGTCCGTCGGGGAACAGGCCGCCGGCGACGAGCTGCGCGAACTCCTCGTGGACCTGGCCGTGCCGGGTTGAGAAGGCTGCCAACAGCGACGGCGGGAAGGCAACGAGCTCCGCGACCCCGTTGCGCACCGGCCCCCACGTGACCCCGCGGCATCGGGTCAGCTCGTGGCGCATCGCGGCGGCCCCGACGAAGCCGGCCGTGCGGACATGCTGAAGGAACAGCTCGCCGTCGAGTGCCCGCCACTGCACGATCGCCGTGCCATCCGCCTCGCGCAGCGGCGTGCCGTCCTCGTCGAACAGCGGCACCGCCACCGCGTTCGCGACGATGTTGTGGATGTGCAGGTGTGCCTCGTCCGCGCGGCTCACCTCGTGCTGGTAGGAAGCGGCGGCGAGCCCGAGACCGGGCCGGTTTCGGCGATCGATCATGCCCTGTACGGCATAGCGCTCGAGGTAGTCGACGAGCGCGTCGACGCCGGCATGCACGGCGGCGACGATGTCGCCGCGAAGCTCGTCGTCGGCGAAGGCATAGGCGACGCTGATGCTCTTCGGGGCGCTGCAGACCACGTCGTACCCGATCACCATCGTCGGCGGCTCGCGCTGGCGCAGAAAGCGGAGCAGCTCATCCCGGGAGACTCGCCAGCGCCCCGACTGCGGATCGCGCTCTGCCCGAAGCATCGCGGGAGCGGGCTCACTGTTCGTCGAGTCATCTGCCGTGGTTGTCGCCGGGCCTGGTTGTGCCTGGGTGGATGCGCGGGCGAGCCGGCGAAGGTACGACACATCTACCCCGGCGACATCTGCCGCTTCGGTGAGCGTGAACCACTCGCGCCCGAGTTGAAGATGGTGCCGGGTCCGCGCGAGCCGGCTGGCCGAACCTACGGCGGACAGCAGCGGACGCCCCGAGGCCGCGTGTTCCCCGCTCAGCAGCCGCTGCAGCTGCTCGGCCGTGACGTTGCTACCCGCGCTACCCAGCCCGACGATCCTGGCGCCGCTTCCCCGGGCCCGACCGGACGCCCGCCCGCCCTCGCGATAGTAGGCGGCCCCCGGCGCCGCAGGTTTTTCTGTGCCGCCCTCGACGTAATCGACCACCCGTCGCACCGCAGCGGCGATGCCCGTTTGGCTCCGCACAGCGATCCCCAGCACCTTGACCGTAGCGATCACTGCCATGCGCCTCCGCCCACCGCCCGGCGCGACCGACGGCCGGGCGCGCCTTCCTCGCTGGCTGGTCCATGAAGCGTGCTGGAACAGAGGCGCGGAAGAAGCGGCAGACGTCGGCCAGCAACAGCAGACGCTGGGCTTTGAACGAGTGAAAATCGGAGTTTTACCGATCTGGATGGAAAGTGAGAAAAATAGAGCTCAAACGTGCCCCGCGATGCACGTTTCCTGGAGATCGGGACTGGCCGCGAGCCGCTACCCTAGCGCAGCTGGTCGCGCTGGTTCAGTGACATCCCACAGTCGTATTGTTCGGTCTCTGCTGCCGCTGGCCAGCGTCCGTCCGTCAGGGGAAAAAGCAACCGAGGTGACGGCGCCCAAGTGTCCTATCAGAGGTGCGGAAACGGCGCGGCTGACCGTGTCCGCCAGCTGCACGGTTCCTGTCCTTGTGGCGCTGGCCAGCGTACGTCCGGTTGGAGAAAGGGTGATCGTAGCGGATGAGTCTTCTATACTGGTCGGTATCTTGCCGAGGTCGGTCGGTCGGGTGCGATCACTCAGGTCCCACAGGTGCGCTATGTCATCGGCTCCTGCGGTCGCCAGGGTGTGTCCGTCTGATGAGAAGGCCAGCGCCGTCAGTACCTTGAGCTCGGCAGCCAGGGGTCTGCCGAGGACTGTGGGACGTGTGCGATCAGTCAGGTCCCACAAGCGCAGGACCCCGTCGGCGCCGCCGCCGGCCAGGGTGCGGCCATCTGGTGAAAATTCGACGGAGGCCACATGGTCGCCGGCCGCCAGAAGTTGGCCGAGGGGTAGAGGATGGGTGCGGTTTGCCAGATCCCACAGCTGAATCATTCGGCCCATGCCGCCGACGGCAAGGGTTCGTCCGTCGGGCGAGAAAGATATTGAGTTTACCTGGCCGGCGACTCCAGTGAGGGGGGCGCCGAGGAGTTCAGGGTGGTTACGATTATTCATATCCCAGAGCTGGACCGTTTTGTCCCAACCTCCGACGGCCAAGGTCTGACCGTCTGGGGAGAACGTCACCGAGGTGACATAAAGGCTGTGACCAGTTAGGGGCTTGCCAATAGGCGTTGGGTGATCGCGATGGGTTACGTCCCAGAGTCGTACGGTGTTGTCTTCGCTGCCGCCGGCAAGGGTGTGGCCGTCCGGTGAGAACGCCACTGAGGACACTGCTTCTGAGAATCCGGAGAGGGCAAGTCCCCGGAAGGATGACGGGGTGGAACGTGGTGCTGGACTGGCTGTCGTCCGCGGGCCTGTGCCTGCAGCAGGGTTGCCCGGTGCCCGGGCCGTCAGCAAAACGGCCGCGATAGCAGCGACGAGCACCAGGGTGAACGGCACGACTATCTGAGGACGGCGGATCTGTCGCCGAGCGGGCGGGCGGGGAACACGCCGTGCGCTGTGACGCTGGGCCGGTATCGACCCCGCGCCGATGGAGCCTGAGCGATCGACAGTCCGTAGATCATGGTGGGGCGCGGGGTGTGGAGGAGGGAAAATCGACTTGTGATCTGCGGCGTGTGGGGAGCGCCAGGAGGAGGTCTGTCCAAGACGATCCGATCGCGCAGCCACGGCCAGGGCAGAAGGCGCAAGCACAGCAAGGGTGGGCACCGCGATACGGCGGATCCCCTCGTCGAGGTGCAGCGAGAAGCCGGTCGAGACCAGCCAGCGCGGCCCATAGACGTCGACGGCTGCAGCAGCCAGGTCACGGGCGAACGCGTCGGCGTCGGGCTGGCGATCCGCGGGATCCTTTGCCAGAGCGCGCAGAATGACGTCGGCCAGGGGGACGGGTGTGCCGGTGGGCGGCGTGGGCTCGACGGACAGGTGCTGGGTCCACAGCTGCGGCAGTGGCAGAGACGGGTCGAACGGCGGGGCACCGGTCAGCATCTGGTAAAGCAGGATTCCAAGGGCATACAGGTCGGTGCTCGGGCCGAGGCGCCCACCACGGATCTGCTCTGGCGCCATGTACGCCGGAGTGCCAGCCCCCCGCGCAGTGCCGGTTACGCCGCTTCCGGCGAACAGCCGGGCGATCCCGAAATCGGTGACCTTCGCGAGACCCGTGCTGTCGAACAGCACGTTGGCCGCCTTGATGTCCCGGTGCAGCACTCCACGCTCGTGCACGTGCGCCAGTGCGGCGGCCACTGCCAGGCCTACGGCGCATGCCTGCGGTGGGCTGATGCCCATCTGCTGCTGGCGTCGGGTCAGTGTTCCGCCGTCGAGTAGTTCCATCACGATGAATCCGAGACCGTCGGACTCCAGATAGTCGAAGACGCGCACGATGTGTGGATGGTCGAGGCCTGCAAGTAGTCGGGCCTCGGCAACGAAGGCGGATGCATCGTCTGCTTCCGAGGGCACTACCTTGATCGCGACCTGACGTCGGAGTCGACGATGCCGGCCTGCAACCACGAGGCCAAAGCCCCCGACTCCGAGCTGTGCGCCCAACTTGTAGCCGGGAAGAGCCGCCGCTATCCGTCCCCGATCGACGATCACGCGGGCAGAGGACGCAGTAGTGCCGGCAAGCCGCCCCGAAATGTCACGCTGCCCCCGCACTGTCCAGGCTGTCATTGCCTGCCGCTATCACCACAAATCCGAAATATATGGCGCACCAGGGCATGTGGGCTGTCTGATGCAGGACCATATGGAGGATTGCAACGGCATGATCACCGTGCTTGTCGGCCCGGGCTTCCGCGCGTGCTGAGCGGTGCGCTCCATCGGGGCGATGGTCGTCTCGGTGGAGGGGTGTGTCATGGCGGAGCCTGGTGGTCAGCGCGTGTCGGGAGGGTGGGCGGCTCGGGGGGTCGCCCCGCACAGGGCGGCGGGCATCGTCGCGAGCAGCGGGCGGTGGCCGGTGCGGATCGCGGTGGCGGGGGCCTGGTGGAACATCGCGCCGGTTGCTCGGCGGGGGTATCCGGGGAACGTGGCGGCCGAGCTGGTGGGCGCCCAGTCGGGGCGGGTTCTGGCGCAGACCCAGGCGGTGGGCCGGATCATCGAGGAGCGACTGGGTTTTCCGCTGCCCGAGCGGGTGCACGATCTGGTCCGCCGTGCGCCGGCCCAGGCGTTCTTCACGATCAAGGCGCAGGCCGTCAGGATGGAGCGGATCTGGGCGACGCCGGGTCTGCGACCTCAGGTCACAAGCGATGTGCAGCTGGACGGTCGTGGGCACGCACGGTACGGGGATCTTTTTGAGCCGAGCATCCGCACGTGGGATCATGATGATGTGGAGGTCGAGATCATCTCGGCCAGGTCGGCGATGCTGTCGCCGGGCTCGGGATCGCGTCTGACGTACCGGGTCTCGCAGGCCGGCTCTGTGATCTTCGCGGGTGATGATGTCGTGATCCCGGCGGGGATGCATCCTGGGTCGGCTGGGGCGTTGCAGAGAGTCGCTGTCGGGCCGGCAGGTGAGTGGTCTTCGCTCCATTTCTCGCCACGGCAACGCGAATTCATCGAAGCGCGAGGCAGGTCGCTTTGGGATGCGGTTTCCCGACTCGCCGATCCGCCGGGCGGTCCAGCACTCGGCGGGACGGATGTGCCGCCGCCCGAGTCTCTACCTCCGCCGGAAGATTTTGGGTTCGACCTGTAGCTGTAGGTTCCGTACCAAGCAGAATGGAAGTTCTGAGCGGTCGGTCGCAAGGTGGAGGTCGGATCCGTGAGATCCGACGCGAGCTCTCTCAGTACCCGTCGAGCCAGCTTCGGTAGTCGACGATGCTGACGGTTCGAGGGTAGCGCCATGTGCTGGCGGGTGTCAGCCGGTAGATTGCTGCAAGGTCGGTGGCAATCCGCGCGGCTGCCTCCTGGAAGGCCGGCGACTCGGCGGAGATCACCGGATCGCCGAAGAAGTCGCGCATGGCACACACGCGCAGTGTGGTGCCCATCTGCTCGTCCTGGACAGAGGCAACGTCGAGCACGACGATCTGTGCGGTTGCGGTGAGGATTTCGCGGATTCTGCTCACCGCGGCGGCGACGAGATCGGCCATGTCCTGTTCGTGCGCGCGCCGGGCCGCGGCCTCCGGCGTGTTGTATCCAGGTGCGAAGAAGTCCATGTCGGCCTCGATCTCCTAAGCGGTTGAGAAATCAGCCTACGTGGCTGCTGACATCACCAGACAGTAGTTGTTCTTATGCGCATGGTGTTGCCGGCGGAAGTCGGCCGGTGCCTCCGCCTGCGGCGCGAGGCCTGGCGCTCGCTTTCCACGTTGGTGCTTCCGCAGCGGGCCACCGCTGCACTTCACGTCATGTGATGTCGCTACTGCATCGGAGGCACAGGTGAGGGCGCAGAGGAGAATCAGAGGGGTCGCGTTCGTGCGTCGCGTCCTCGTGGCCTGGTCGGTGTGTCTGGTGACGATCGGGGCCGCGGCGCTTCCGGCGGTCGCTGAGGACGTCGAGGTCCATCCCAGCTGGGACAACATGCCGGGTGTCCCCGTGATCCAGCGCGTGCTCGATGTCATCGCGCAGGCAGGTCTCGCCAGCTCGGTGGGATCCCTGCTGGTCGGCGGCGGCATGCTCGGGCTGGGCCGGATCACCGGGTCGATGGGATCGGGTAACCGGGCCGCCGGTTACATCCTGGGCGGCGGCGGAGGCGCCTTCGTGATCGCCGTCGGGGCGAAGATCGTGACCTGGCTGATCGCGCCCAGCACCGTTCATGCGACATGACCGGGCGCCATCGCGCCAGGCGACGAAGCTCCGCGCAGCCGGCGTCCCCGTCGCCGTCCGAGCTGGCGAAGCCGTGTGACCAGGTGGAATCAGCGGAACCGTCCGAGCCGGTGGGACCGGCAGTAGACCCGGAGCAGGACCTCCAGGCACGTGGGCGGCTGCGCAGGTACGCGGCGGCTGCCCTGGTGCTCGCGGTCGTCGCCCTTGGCGTTGTTGCGCTCTGGTCGGAACTGCGCGGAGGTTCACCTGCACCGTCGGTACCCGGGCAGAGCTCGGACTGCGGCCAGCCCGGACTCGTCCATGCGCCCGGATGGACGTTGGGTCCGGCCACATCACCGCAGACGGCGGCGTCGGTGGGGATCAGTGGCTTGCGGAGCACACGGCCGGTGGCGGGTGAGGCTGCCGGCCAGCTCGGCGTCGTACCGGCAGGCTTCACGGCGCAACCCGTGTCCGTCTCGAGCTGGCTGCGTGGCGGCATCACGGGAAGCATTGATGGTCTGGCGACGAGCGCCGCCAAGGCGATCGTTTCCTGGCTGAATGAGAATGTTGTCGACGCCGCCCGATCGATGGTGACCGGATTCGTGCACCGATCCATGACACCCCGCGTGACCGCCGAGGAGTTCATCGGCCAACACGGGGCTTATCATGATGTCGCCTCGTTTGCCTGCCTGGGCCTGATGGGCTGCATCAGCCTCAGTGTGATAACCGGCCTGTTCTCCGGTGAACCGGGGCAGGCTCTGGCTCGCCTGCCCCGTGACGTCGTCGTTGCGATCCTTTCCATTCTCGGATTCCCCTGGGCCGTGAGCAAAGGCGTGGAGGTTTCCGACGTCCTCGCCACCTGGATGTTGCCACCCAGCAAGTTCAGGCCAGACGACCTGGCCGGCGCAATACTGCCGTACGCGGCCACGCCCGGCGCGAACATCGGTGTCCTGCTTCTCAATCAGCTCGTTCTGTTCGCGGTCATGGTGATCTCGCTTGAGCTGGTCGTCCGGACGGCGCTTGTCTATGTGACGGTGGCGATGGCTCCGCTGTCCTTCATGACGATGACCACGGCGTCCGGGCGTGGTGCGGCGAGGAAAGCCGTGGAGATGGTGGTCGCCATCGTCATGATCAAACCGGCGATCTTTCTTGCGCTGCGGGTCGGGGTCGATCTGGCGAAAATCAACGGCAACCCGAGCCCCGCCAGTGGGGACGACTGGGCCGCCATTCTGCTGGGCCTGGCCATCGCCGGAATCGCGGCTTTTATGCCGTGGATTGTCTGGCGGATGATCCCGTCCATGGAGCAGGCCGTGATCGCCCAGGGCCTGAGCCGGGCGCCGTTTCGCGCGGGGATGCAGGCGATGCAGACCGCCTACTTCGGGTCGGCGCTGGGATCGTCGCTGTCGCGGATGGGCGGACGTGGCGCGGCGACGCCGGGTTCGTCGTCCCAGACCGGAGGCGGCGGACTGGGCCCGTCCCGTCGGCTGGCGACGGCCACCGCGGGAACCGCTGGCGGGGAGCGGCCGATGGGTGGCCGGTCGACCGGTCCGGCGGCAAGGTCCGGGCAGTCCTCAGGCCCGAGATCCGCGGCGCCAGAAGGCGAAAGCGTCGGGCAGGGCCGCCGCTCGGCGGGGTCCGGCGCACGAACGCTGGTCGACCCCTCGCCGTCACCAGGTTCGAGCGGCAGCGGTCCGTCGCCGCCGCCGCGTAGACCACGGCCACCTCGCTCGTCTCGTCCCCCAGGAGGCTTGTCGTGACAGACAGTTCCCCGGCGCCGACGTACCGCCTGGCACGGCGTCGCCAGAACGGCTCGTTCCTCGGCCTGCAGGTCGGGCCGCTGAGCCTGCTGGTGTTCGGCCTGATCGCGCTGTTGGCCCTGCCGCTGCTGACCGGATCGGTGCTCGCCGGTGTGGCTGTCGCGGCCGGCTGTTGCCTGGTGGCACTGCTGCCGGCACCGGGCGGACCGGCACATCAGGTGCTGCCCCTGGCCGCCCGCCAGCTTGCTCGGCGGGCGAGTGGACGGGACCGCTGGTGGGCACCGCTGCCCGCGGCGCGAACCGCGCCGATCGAGAGCAGACGAGGTGGGCCGCCGGCGGTGCTACTGCCACCGGTACTCACCGGCCTGGAGATCGTCGGTGTGGCCCGCTCGGCTATGGCCGGGGCGACGGACTCCGTTACGCCGATCGGCGTCATTCGCGACCGGCGCCTGGGCACCATGAGTGTCCTGATCTCGGCGCGCGGCACGGAGATCGTGCTGCTCGACCCCGCCGACCAGCATCAACGCCTGGGCGCCTGGTCGGCGGTGCTGGCGAACCTCACGCGGGACAGCACGGTCGTGCAGCTGGGCTGGTCCCTGTGTTCGGCGCCGGCCTCCTTCACCGCCCACCGCCAGTGGCTGGCTGGCCGGCGGGCCGAGCACCCGGCCGAGCCCGAACATGATCAGGTGGCGATCCACTATGAGGCGCTGCTCGACCAGATCAGCCCGGCCCTGGCCGACCATGATCTGCGCCTGTGGGTGACCATTGACACGCGGCGGCTACCCCGGCACGCCGACCCGGCCGAGGCGGCGGTCGCCACCGCGTCGACCCTGCTGGAGCAGTGCCGGTCCGCGGGCCTGGTGGCCGGCGCGCCGGACTCTCCGGTCGCGATCGCCGAGGCTTTCCGGATCCGCGCCGACCCGGGCGCGGTCGGCCGCCAGCGTGGCGCGCGGCGGGGCCTCGCCGAACATGCCGGCCTCGCGAGTCCGCTCGCCGGGGTGCACGCCGGCCCCCTGTCGCTGCTCAACCGGTGGGATGCGGTCCGCGTCGACGACGTCTGGCACCGCATGTTCTGGGTGACGCAGTGGCCCGGGTCCCAGCTGCAACCGGGCTGGTTGGATCCGCTGCTGTTCGAGCCGGACGGCATGCACACACTGGCGATCCTGTGCGAGCCGATCTCGTCGCGTTCGTCGCGGCGACGCATCACCTCGGATGCCGTGCAGGTCGAGTCCGCTGTCGCCGCCCGGGAACGGTACGGCTTCCGCGTCCCGACGCATCTCGCGAGCGCCCAGAGCGCGGTGGACCAGCGGGAGGTCGAACTGCAGAGCGGGCATGCCGAGTTCGGCTACCTGGCCCTGGCCGGGGTGGCCGCACACACGCTGGAGGAACTCGACGAGGCCAGCCGGCGCCTGATGGACCGGGCCGCGCAGACCGGCATCACCGAGCTGCGCGCATTGCACGGCCGGCACGATCGCGCGTGGGCCGCGAGCCTTCCCGGTGGACGCGCACCAAGCCAGGGACTACGCAATGCCGTCCGGTAGCGGCCACCGGCCAGGCGGAGCAGGACGCGACGTGGGCCGTCGGTCCACGGCCGGGTTCGCACGGCACCGCCTGACGCTGCCCCGGGATCTTGCCACCACAGCGCACCTGTGTGTTCTGTACCCGGGGCGGATCGGCGCCCGGCTCGGGGTGGCCGGAGCCTTCCTCGGCGGCAACCGGCTGGGCGGCGGCGGGTTCTTCTTCGACCTGCACGAGGCCTATCGGGAGGGCCTCGTGCAGGGACCCAACATGGTGCTGTGCGGCGCCGGCGCCTATGGGAAGAGCGCGATCGCCAAAACGCTCGTCTACCGATCCACCGCACTCACCCCCACCCGGTTCACCGCGGTCCTGGACCCGAAGGGCGAGTGGGCCCGTCTGGGGGAGGCTCTCGGCTGGGCCGTGCTCCGGCTCCGCCACGGCGGGGACGTCCGGGTGAACCCTTTCGACCTCGGCCCGGCGCGCGCCGCCGCGGCCGACGAGGACCTGCTCGCCCACCGGGTCGGCGTCGCGGCCGCACTGGTCGCCATCGCGACGAACCGCACGAACCTGCCGGCCGGCGAGCGGCGCATCCTGCACGAGAGCCTGCGCCTGCTCACCGCTGCCGGAACGCCGGACCCGACCCTGCCCGACCTGCGCCGCCTGCTCGCCGAACCCCCGGCCAGCCTTGCCGACGATCTCAACACCACCCCGGACGAGCTCGCCGACCGGCGCCGGCCGCTGCTCGACGCGGTCGCCCTGCTCGTCGAGGATGACCTGCGGGGCATCTGCGACACCGCGACCAGCGTCGACCTGGACTGGGCCCGAGCACCCGGACTCATCGTCGACCTGTCCGCGTTGCTGTCGCGCCGCCGCACGCTGCGCCTCGTGCTGGCCGCCGCCGCAGGCTGGCTGCAGGGTGCGATGTACGGCAGCCGTGACCGGCACAAGCTGACCATCGTCGACGAGGCCTGGATGGCCCTCGAGGACCTCGCGATCACCCGCTTCCTGCAGGACCAGTGGCGGCTTGGACGGCAGTGGGGGGCGGCGAACATCCTCATCACGCACGCGCTGAGCGACCTGCGCAGCCAGGTCGACGACGGCTCCGCCGCAGCGAAGATTGCCGAGGGGCTGCTGACGACGACCAGCGTCCGGGTCTTTCTTCACCAGAATCCCGAACAGATCCGGGGCCTGCTCGCCGACCTCGGCCTCACCAGCACCGAAGCAACGCTGCTCCGATCTCTGCAGCCGTTCCAGGCGCTGTGGAAGGTCGGTACGCAGTCGGCCATCGTGGATCACGTAGTCGCCCCCTGGGAATGGGACCTCTGCGACACCGACCATGCCATGACCGGATCTTGATTTCTGATGTCTTCGACACCGAAGCCTTCTCCGCCGGTCTTCATCCACGTCGATGGGGCGTACTGGGAACTGCACCATGCCCGATCGGCTGCCTCTCCGATCGTCGTCGCAGAGCTTTACCCGACGGGCACGCGAACCGAGCCGGTAGAGGCCACGTACCGCGTGGCCGCCCCCCGCTGGAGACTCGAGGAGTCACTCGGATTCGTGATACCGGAATCCATGTACCAGGCTGTCCTCGCGGCACCAGCACAAACCATCGACGCTGCTCCAGCGGCCGCGAACGACTTTCCCTCGGCTGATCGTGACAGGTGGCGGCCGACTCGGACCAGCCCTGTGCTGATGCCCGGGGCCGGGTTCGCCACGTACGGCAGAATCCTGCACGACAACGCCCCACTGCGGACCTGGGAGGACGGCAGCCATCGCATCGAGATCGTCAGCCTCACCGCCGGCCCAGCTGCCGCGCAGGCGGTCTCCTATCGGCTGTGGCTGGACTCCGACCTGACTGCTGCCGACAATGTGCCCGTCTCCCAGGAGTTGGACGCCGAGGACGACGAGCTGGTCCGCCAAGTGGCAGCGCATGCGATCACCGGCCGGGCGCCGAGCACCCTGACAGCGCGCCAGCAAAGCGCTGTCGCAGCTCACGGGAAGGATCTGCTACGGTCCATTGCGCTACCAGCATCCCCGTATCCCCAGGGAACACGGGTCGCACTTGTCGGCAAGGACGGCCGGCCCACAGATATCACGGTGACCGTCACGGACACGATCACCGACGCAAACGGCGCCACATGGTACGCAGTCCATCCCGAGATTTCCAGAATTCCGGGGCACCCGCTGAGGGAACATCCTGACGCATTCCTGATTCTCTCCGCAGATGACCTCGTGCCGACGCTGCAAGCGCCGAGCAGCGGCATCGAGCCGATCCTCTCCTACGGTTCTCGAGTTCGAACGATTGACCATCACACCGTTACCACGGGAACGGTGGTCCGTACCTTTGCGAGAGCTGACGTTCCCTGGTACGAGATCCAGGCTGATGATCTCGCCGAGTCGACCGTCAGGCTGAGCGCACAGGACATTGAGCCGATCTCCGGCAGTTTTTGGCCATCGATCGACGATCTCGTCGCAACTCGCACCGAGGCCGGCATTCACCTGCAGGAGGGCGAGGTTCTCGTCAGCCTCAGCGGGTTCGCCACGGTCGACGCCGGCCCGCAGGGGCCGGTCCTCGGCCCGGAACGTGAACTACCCCCACGCGACCCGGTCCTCGGCCAGGTATGGAGCCACTCACATCGCGTGGAACCATCGAGCGCAGGAACAGAGGTGGAAATCGAACCGCTCTGACGCGGGCGGGGTGCAGTTTCGTCGGCCACTCGCGTGGAAGCCTGAACCCGCACAATGAAGCGCCCCGCCAGCTCGGGGGGTGCTGGCGAGGCGTACTGAGCATAGCATGAATAGCGACATCGACAGGCCGAAAGCGATTGATGGTTTCGGATGCAGATGTGTGACCACATCGACCAGGGCATCGTTGCGGGAAGTTCATAGCGGCCCGACGGCTCCAGTCGGCCTCTCGTAGATCAGGTTCTCGAGATTGAGGACGACCAACCGGCTGGGCAACGGGCCGGCGCTGCTTGGCCAGGCGAGCCTGCCGAGTCCTTCCACCCGGTGCTCCTGGTATCCGGCCGGCAAGGGCGGCAGCGGTGGCTGGTCGCTGGGCTGCAGAACGCCGATGGGTGGTTCCGCCGGACATGAGGCTCCCTCGGCGTCGTTTGGCAGAAACGGTAACGCCCCGCCGGGCAGATAGAGGAGGATCGTCGCTTGGCGTCCGTCGTCGGGTGGACGGGCCGGCAGGGCCGAGGTCACGACGGCTGCGTCCGCGAGTGACGTGCGCTGCCGGTCCGATGATGCTTCCGGGACGGCGGTGATCTGGACGGTTCCCGCTGTTCCATCGACGGTGAGCAGGGTTCCCGGCTTGATCGTGTGTAGGTCGGCGGGCAGGGCGGTGACGCAGGGGACGCCGAGCTCGCGGGCAACGATGGCTGCGTGGGAGAGCGGCCCGCCGGAGGTCGCGGCGATTGCCGCCGGGCCGGCGAGGAGAGCGTCGAGGGCATCAGGGCCGATGTTGTCGCAGATGATCACAGCGCCGCCAGCCCCGCCGGCTGGGGTGGCCGCCGCCGCGCGCACATGGTGGGCGGGACCGCCACCCCGGCCGGGCGATGCCGGGATACCGTGCCAGGCCGCGTCGTCGTCGGAGGGAGTGTCTGTGTGAGGCTCGGGGATGGGTCCGGTGAGCGGGCGGGCCTGAAGGATGTAGAGGGTCCGGCCGCCGGTGGCGGCCCACTCGATGTCGATCTGGTCGAGGCCCAGGGCCGCGGCGGCCCGGCCAGCGAGGCGAAGCAGGCGGTCCCGAGTCGGCGGGGTGACGAGGGGATGGCCCTCCGCCTGGAGGGTCGCATGGAGCTGAAGCAGGCCGTCGGCAGAAGTCTGGATCTTGACCCGGTGCGGCGGTAGTCCTTTCTCTGCGGGCAGCTCGATCCATTCGCCGGGGGGTCGGCGTAGCTCACGGGCGGTGCCGGGGAGCAGCAGAACGTCCTGCTCGGCGGGGACCGGGCTGTCCCGGTCGCTGTGATGATGTTCGCCGCGCTGGCTTCCGTTGACCACGGGCACCGCAAGGCCGTGCACGGCGTCCAACGCCCACCGTCGCAGGCGTCCCGTGGGATCGAAGTCCGCGGCGAGCACTCCGGCGGCGCGGGCGCGGATCGCGGGTTGGATGAGGACGGCAAGGCGGCCGGTGAGGTGGATATGGCGGTGCGCGGCGTAGGCGGCGACAGCGGGGGCGGTCGCGCCGGCGCGTACCTCGCGGATGGCGGCGAGCAGCGCTGGGGGACGGATGCGCGTGAAGCGCGAGGCATAGAGGCCGGCGAACGACGCCTGCGGGCCGTCCTCCTCGGGCGCCGAGGACCGAACGACAAGGCCGAATCGGACGGCGTGGGACCTGGCCCAGGCCACGATGTCAGGGACCGCCCCTTCGATCTGCGCGTCGGTGAGGTCGGCGGGCAGGACGAGCCCGTCGGGCACCGGAAGCCCCTGGGCGATCAGGGTCGCGAGGGCCGCGGCCTTGCGTCCGTGCCTGGCCCGGTCGGTGGCATCGGCGAGGCCGGTCACCTCAGCAAAGGTCATCGGGGTTCTCCCAGGAGGTCGGCCGCGGTGATCTGGTTGCGGTCGGTGTTGGTGAGGGCGCACCAGGCGTGGGCAGCGGCGAGAAGGCGTCCGCGGAGTTCGTTGCGCCGTTCCTCGCTGTCGGCTGCCCAGCTGAGAAGACGGCTCAGCGCGCGGACCTCGGTGACCACGGTGTCGGTGCCGGCGGTAGCGAGCAGGGCGGCGGTGGTCCAGGCCTCGCGGCGGCTGGCGGCCCGGGTGCGGCGGGCATGCAGGTCCGCGGGCCGGTCGGTGGAGGCCTGCGGTCGGGCCGTTGCCACCACGCCGGATGCGGCTGCTGCCACGGGCGGGTGACGCGGCTGCAGGTAGGTGGCCAGGATGTGCCCGGGTGCGGCCGGGAGTTGCAGCGCCGACAGGCAGGTGAGCGCCGTGTCGGACGAGCCGAAGATGCCGGTGAGCAGGCGTTCCCAGTGCTGCTCGGGAAGCAGCCAGTTGACGATGTGCGTGGCGTTCACCCTGATGAAGGCCGCGGTGGTCGCTGCGAGCGCCCGGGTGAGGTCGTCGACGTCCTGGCGCCGGCGGGCGTCGTCCACACGGTCCAGAGCAGCGCGGGCGACGGTGCGGTCGCGGGTGGTGCGGGCGATCAGGTGGTCGGTGTAGCGCAGGCTGGCGAGCTGGCGGTGCCAGGTGCTGGTCAGGTCGCGGTGGGTGGGCTCGGGGATGTCGACGATGCCCGCGCGGCGCAGCCGGCCGTAGGGCCTCGGATCGTCCATGAGAATCGTGGGCCAGCTGATCAGGGAGGTGGTGTAGAGATCCCATTCCAGGCGGCTGGCCTGCGGCCGGGTTCGTTCGTAGTCGCAGGTCAGAATTCCGTTCCAGACGGCCTCCATGGCCACCTCCCGCACTGGGTCCGAAGCTGCTGGGTCTGGGTGCGCCGACGTTTCGGGTGTCCCCGCGTGGGTGCGTGGGATTGCGGCCGAAGACGGGCAGACGCGGTATGGGAGGCTCGCGCCATTCCTACGACAGCGCCGGTGCGGCCGATGGTGGAAAGGCAGGTCCGATGAGCAAGGAGGCGGTGGCGAAGGAGGCGACGGCGACGGTTTTCGTGTTCCGTCGGGGCGAGGACGCGGCCTGGCAGGTGGCGATGATGTGGCATCCGCGGTTCGGCGGCTGGCTGCCGCCCGGTGGTCATGTCGAGGCGTACGAGAGCGCCGCGGAGGCCGCGGTCCGGGAGGTCGAGGAGGAACTTGGCTGCCGCGTCCGGCTGGTGGCTGGCCTGGCGACACCCCTGCCCGACGGCTTCCCGCACCGGCCGGTGATCGCACCGTGGTGGATCGTCGAGATGGCGGCAAGTCCGGACAACCACTGCGCCGCACGGCATGTACATGTCGATCATGTTTTCGTCGCGTTCTGGGACGGGGATGTGGAGCTGCCGGAGACCCAGGTGCGCTGGTTCGACGAACGGCAGCTCGCCGACGCGGCGGATGTCGCCGAGGACTCGAAACTGCAGGCCAAGGAACTGTTCGGCCGCATCGGTGACGTCGCGCAGCTGGCGCACCGCTGAGGGCCGGATCAGAACAGGGCAGGCTGGACGGCGGCATCCGCCGGGCCCGGCGGCGGGTGTCTGGGCGGCAGGCCACCGAGACGGTCGAGGTCGGCCAGGGTTGACCAGTGGCCGGCGGCGGCGCCGTCGGCGAGCAACTGCGCGAACACGGCGACGGTCACTTCCACGTCCGGCAGGGCCCGGTGCCGGTCCGCGGGCAGCGGGATGCCCAGGTGGTGGAGCACCGCGTTCAGGCTGTGGGAGGGCAGCTCGGGGTAGGCGACGCGGGCGAGCCGGACGGTGCACAGCAGCGGCGTCGCGGCCAGCCGCGGGCAGTGTTCGTGCTGGCGGGCGATGAGCCCGGCCTCGGTGGGCGCATGGTGGGCGACCAGACGGTAGGGCGGTGCGGTCAGCCGTCCGTCGAGGGACGCCATGACCTGCGCCGCGGGGGCCTGGGCACGCAGCACCTCCTCGGTCAGCCCGGTCTGTTCGACGTCGAACCGGGTCACCGGCACATCGTCGGGTGGCCGTATCAGCGCGCTGAACCGGCCGGTTTCCACCCAGCGGCCGGTGCGGAACGAGCCCGCCACCGCCGCGACCTCGGTGGGTTCGGCCGGACGGCCCTTGGGCGTGAGTGCCTCGAAGTCCAGGACGACGAACGTATGGGCCTGGAACTCCGGGTCGTCGAGGATCACCATGCCGATACCTCTGTCGTGATCAGGTCCGCGATCCAGGCAAGTCGGCCGTCGTCGTCCAAGCTCGAATCCGAATCTGGCAACGAGACCGGGACCGCGAGCAGGGAGTCGGCCGCGTGTGCGGCGTTCGGGCAGGGCGCGGGGTGCAGAGAACGGCAGGCCACATGCTGGTGGGCGGCGCGCAGGCCGAAGGATCCGACGCTGTTGACCACGCCGGCTTCGGCGAGACGGCCGGACAGTTCCCGCGGACGGGGGAGCAGGATCCGCCACATCGCGCAGTAGCCGTTGGGCTGTTCTTCTGGCGCAGCCGGAATGACAGTGAGACCGGGCACGTCACCGACCAGGTGGACGAGTCGGTTGGCGCCATGGCGATGGCGCGCGAGCCTGGCGTCGAAGCCGGCGAGGCTGAGCCGGGCCAGCGCGGCGAGCGGCTCGGCGAGCCGGTAGTTCGTGCCGAGACGGGTCAGCGCCGGCTGGCCGGGTGCCGGCGTCTGCCAGTGGGACTGGAACGCCCGGGCCCGGGCGGCGAGGTCGGGATCGTTGGTGACGAGGTAGCCGCCCTCGCCGCACGAGAGCAGCTTGCCGTCCTTGAGCGAGAAACAGCCGGCCGATCCCAGCGTGCCGAGCAGCCATCCCCGGTAGCGGCTGCCATGCGCCTGGCAGGCATCCTCGATGAGGTGAAGGCCGGTGTGGGCTGCCAGATCGACCACCGGCTGCAGGTCGCCGCTTCGTCCGCCGAGATGGACGGGAAGCACGGCCCGCGTCCTGGATGTGATCTTGGAAGCGGCATCGGCGACATCGAACGGCTCGCCGTCCGGCCCGGTGTCGACGAAGACCGGCCGGGCGCCGGCCAGGACCACGGCCGCCACCGTCATGATCACGGGGATGGCTGAGACCAGAACCTCGTCGCCCGCGCCGATCCCGGCGGCAACGAGCGCGGTGTGCAGGGCCGCGGTTCCGGAGGAGACGACGACCGCGTACGCCACGTCGTGGGCGGCGGCGAGTTCGGCTTCCAACAGGGCCGCCTGCTCGCGGCTGGCGGGATCCGGCCTGCGCGTCACCACCTGCTCCAGCAGGGCCAACGGATCAGGCACGGTCACGGCGCCGTCCCAGCGGTGGTGGACAGGACTCGGTCGAAGTCCATCAGGGGCCACATGTTCACGCAGTCGACGGAGAACAGTGCGCAGTCCGCGCAGCTGTCGTCCGCGGTGAAGACCTCGGCAGCGGTGTTGCCCCGAATCGTCCGGTGGCGCGACGGCGGGGTGGCGGCGATCCGCAGCGACGACGGGCAGTCCCAGACCGACCCGTCGGGCTGCACGAAGAACAGACGCCGGCCCCCGAAACAGCCGCGGACGGACCCGACGGAGGTCCGCACCGCGTCGGCGATCCGGCCGGGGTAGTCGACCGCCGGTGTCCACAGCGGCAACCGCGCGTTGGCGAGGGCGGTGAACTGCTGCCCAAGGGCTGGCAGATCGTCCTCGACCAGGGTGAGCTCGGAGTGGAGCCGGTGGCCCGCGTCGAGTGCGACCGGCTGCGGGACGAAGTAGTCGCAGCCGAGGTCAGCGGCGAAGCGACCGGTCGCGGCGAGGCTGGTGAGGTTGCGCCGGGTGAGGACCATGTAGATCCCGATCCGCGGGGTCGGCGCGTTGCCGCGGGCGGTGACCAGGGTCCGGAGGCCGTCGACGGCCTGCTGCCAGCCGTCCTTGCCGTTGCGCGAGGGGCGCCAGGTGTCGTGGTAGCGGGCGTCGAGCGAGTCCAGGGACACGGACACCGCGTCGACCTCGAGCTCGACGAGTGAACGCGTGATCTCCGGGCGGTTCAGCGGGATGCCGTTCGTGCAGACGACCACCTCCACCCCGCCGCTGCGGAGGATCTCGATCAGGCTCAGGATCGGCGGCCACACGAGAGGCTCTCCGCCGGCCAGGAACACCCGCTGCACCGCCGACCCGGCGATGGTGCGGGCGAAGGCGAGGACGTCACCGGCGGGAAGGTCGTCGCGGGACAGATGGGAGAGTGTTCCCGGTGCGGTGACGGGGTTCTCCCGATGCTCCTCGAGTGCTCCGAAGTAGCAGTACTCGCAGGCCAGCGGGCAGGGGCTGCGCAGCGCCCACAACACGGTGGTCCCCTCATGGGCACCACTGGTGATCACCGGGCCTCCAGGGTCGGGGTGGCGGCCACTCGTTCGCAGGCCGCGACGATGCGGTGCACGCAGGCGTCCGTGTCCAGCTTCGTGCGGTCGAGCACCTCGAACGCGAACGGGCCGGGCAGGGTGGCCGCGAACATGTCGTAGAGGCTGGCCACGCGCTCCATGAGCACCACCTCGCCGGGGCTGGCACGGCGACCGGTTCGCCGCTCGAACCGCTCCCGGCACAGGCGCGGATCGTCGACGATCAGGAGCGTGGCAGTGGGCAGGGGCCGCCACTGGGTCAGCAGGTCCAGGATGGTGCGGGCAGTGGCGAACGCCTCGTCGAGGGAGGCGGTGGCGCAGAGCACGGCGGCCTGGTAGACGGCCACGCTGTACGGGCCGCGGTCCTCGAGAACGACCTGGCCCGCTTCGAGCCGGGTGGCCTCGTGGCGGTGCACCTGGAGGGCGGCCAGCAGCAGGGTTTCGGTCTTCGGATGCCCCGTCTGCAGAAAGTGGTCGCCGGTCGCGTGCAGGGCATGGATCACCTGTCCTGGGAGCCCGTCGCTGTCGTGGTCGGGCAGTTCGACCAGCGGCACGCAGCGGGTGCCGAGCTGGTCGACGGCGCGGTCGGCGAGGTAGGTCTTGCCGACCCCGTTGATGCCTTCGAGGGTGACCCAGGGTCGGACGGACGTGGAATCGGGCTTGGCCAGCGTCGGCCCGGCTGGCCTCGGACCGGTCGTCATCGTCGGGTTCTGATCATCGGGTGGCATGGGAAACCTCCGAGGCGAGGGCCGAGGTCCAAGGGCTGACCGCCGCACCGGCGACCAGGATGCTGCGGGCGGCCGGGCCGCAGTGCAACAGAAGGTCCAGGGCTGACAGGCCGGGCAGGAAGCCGCGGCGGCCCTGGGCGTAGGGCGGATGGGAGTAGGTCGCCACCTCGATCCCGATCTCGGCGCGGGCAAGGCTGTCACCGTCGAGGTAGCTGGTCGCGCCGGTGCCGACGCGCAGGACCCGGGCGCCGGTCAGCCGACACAGGTCGATCAGCATGTCGGTTCGATGGCCCGCTGGCGCAAGCTCGCTGGAGCGGACGAGCTTCACGGACAGCCCGAATCCGTCCAGCAGAAGGCGCAGCAGCGCCTCGTTCAGCGCGGCAAGCCGCTCCCAGGGCCGGTCGTAGATCGTCGCCAGGTGCGGCTCCCACTGCGGCCAGAAGGGCGCATACCGGTAGCCGTCTGTGATGATCCGCCAGTGGCGTGCACGCCACCGGTCATCGGCGATCATGACGTCGCGGATCGGCTGGTGGTGCGGCCGGCGGATCGGAACCGTCAGCAGCCGGCGGGTGCCGTCACTGCCCAGGGTGACGTTGCGCTGCTGCCAGCTGCCCGCGCTGAACTGGACATGATCGAGCAGGAGGAACCGGTCCGCGTCCAGCAGCCGGGCGAAGTAGCCAGGCCAGGGCAGATAGGCCGGCTGATGCGCGACGAGAACGTGACCGGTGGCGGCATCTACGGCGGCGGCGTCGTTGTCGGTGGTGGCGTTGGCGGTGTCGGGGCTGGTCACGAGAACGCCATCCGGTAGACGGCGAACCGTTCGGCGGCGTGAGCACCGATCTCGGCGCCCGCCGCGCAGTCCTGTGCCTGGATCTTCTCGATGCTGCGGGGATGCGGATCGTCGCGCAGCTGGCTCTGGTAGCAGGCGAGTGCCTTGGCTTTGGCCTGGAGGGCTGAGGTGATGTCGATGAGCACGGGCCGCGGTGCGCAACCAGCAAGCCAGGCGCGGTCCTCGGGCCCGTCGTAGCCGAGTACGAGGCGCGGCAGGGGGCGCCCAGGCCGAGGGCCGGGGCGGACCGCGGCGAGGGCCGCGAGGTGCACGGCCTGGTGGTCCTGGTGATGGCCGCCTGCCGGGATGAACAGGGCGGCCGGCCGTGAGGCGGCCAGGGACACGTCCTCGCCCGTCTCGATCAGAGCGACCAGCTCGGAAAGATGCGTGCTCGGACTGGCCGCACGCCGGTCGTCGAGCCACGCGACCCGACGCCGGTCGACGCCCAGGACGTCGCACGCCTCGTGGAACTCGTCAAGCCGCGTGCGGCTGTCGGAGTGGCCGCCGTACATCGGCGTGGTAACGCAGACGACGGAGAGCACGTCGACCTGGATGCCGTAGCCGGTCATGGCGGCGATCGTGCCGGCCATGCCGACGGTTTCATCGTCAGGATGAGCGCCGACGACCAGCGCTCTGTCCCCGGGTAGTAGTCCGAACACGGAGCCCTCCTCTTGACCGTGGAAGGGGTTGGACGGGGCCATACGGGGCCCGTATGGCGGTGGTGCCTGGCCCGGCTTCGCGGGTTGTGGAGCTCAGGGTCGGCGTTCAGGGAGTCGAGGTGGCCGTCGCGGCGAGGAATGCCTCGGCCGCCTTTTCCGGGGTGTGCGGGGCAATGCGCGTCGGCGCCGCGGAACTGGCGGCGTGGTAGGCGTCGGCGTCTGCCAGCAGGTCGTCGAGTGCCGCCCAGACGGCGGGAAAACCCGACCGCAGCGGCACGACCCGTCCGGCCGGGCCGATGAGCGTCGGCACATAACCGTGATCGAAGGTGATCACCGGGGTGCCGGTGGACAGCGCCTCGGCGGCCGTGTGACTGAACGTCTCGGGCTCCACCGACGAGATGACGGTGGCCGCCGCGCCGGCGAAGAACGCGGGCACCTCCCGCCAGCCCAGCGCCGGCAGCAGGTGCACCACGTCAGGACGTCGGGCCGCCTGGGCGCGGCAGGCAGCCAGCGCCGCGGCCTGCTCGCCGGGCTCGAACTCGAAATCGGCTTCGGCGAGCACGACCTCCACCTGGCGATCCCAGTGCGGCGGCATCGCCGCCAGAAATTCGGCCTGCCCCTTGACCGGCGCGGCCCGGGACACCAGCCGCAGCGGACCGGACGTGCGTAGCCGCTCCCGCAGTTCGCGGTCCGCTGCCCGGGGGACGGTGAGCAGCCCGTTGGGCACCACCCGCCAGGCACGGGTGTCCCAGCCGTCCCTGTGCGCCGCGGCCACCAGATAGGGGCTCGCCGGCAGCACGACGTCGGCGGCGGCTATCGCCTTCGCCCACGTGTCCGCCGAGCTGGGCCGGATCGTGTTGTGCATCATCAGCGCGGTCCGCACACCGGCTGGTGCCGGACTGAGGTGGCCGAGACCCCAGACGGGTGCGCCCCAGCACACGACCTGCACCGACAGGTCATGCAGCACGCGCGACACCTCGGCCAGGACCGGCTCGGGCTCGGCAATCGAGGCGAGCACGTCGGCGTTGAGCGCCGGACGAGGCAGCCGCACCGACGCAAGCCGGATCAGCCCGGGCTCGGCCTCGTCGCCCGGTTCCCCCGGACCGCCAGCGAGGATCACGACTGTGTGGCCGAGCCCGCGCAGGCCGGCGGCCAACGCGGCGATGCTGCGCTCGATACCCGACGGATGATCCGGCCGGTAGGTAAGCAGGCAGAACGCCACCGTCGTCACGGCTGCTCCCAGGGAAAGACCACCCACCGCTGGATCTCGCGCCCGAGGTAGGTCGGGATCCGCGCCTCACCGCCACCGCCACCGCCACCATCACCGGCAACGTCAGCACCGGCACCGGCACCGGCACCGGTGCCGTGGGCGTCAGTGTCGGCAACCGGCTGGTTCGCCCGATTTCGCAGGCAGATGGCGCTGCGTATTCTGCGGGCGCCCTGGCCGGCCAGATGGTCGCAGGCGGCCTCGAGGGTGTCTCCGCTGCCCATCACGTCATCGACCACCAGGACGTCCCGGCCCTCGAGACGGCCGACGGAGCCGGGGTACGCCAGCATTGGCCGCTCGGTCTTCGGCGCGTTCACGCCGTCGTACCGGGTGTGCGTGATCGGGAGAGCGCGGACGTCCCGAACACCCAGACGGTGGGCAAGCAGAACCGCGGGAACCATCCCCCCGCGCAGGATACCCACGATGACATCCGGCACGGGATCGGCGGCCACCGCGGCGGCCAGTTTCTCGGTGATGTCGGTGAGCTCGGGCCAGGTGAGCACGTCAGCGTCCACGGGCGTCTCCCCAGAGGAGAATGTGCAGCCGAGGCGTGAGGTTCCACCCGCGGACCAGCACCTCGTCGGCCAGCGCTCTCATCACCGCAAGCGTGGAAGCATCCTCGGTGCCTGCCGGCATCACCCAGATCGGCTCGAGGCCGAAGCGGGTCTCGAGGTCGGCGATCTCGTCGAGATCGCCCGGCTGCTGGACGACAAATTTCCAGCTGCAGGCCGAGGTGTTGGCAAGAGCTCGGATCGCATCTGGTCGGACGCGTCGTTCTTCCGTCACCCCGCTGTGGGCGAGTTTGACGCTCACGTTGAACCTCGCGGCCGAGGCGGCCAGCGCGGCACCAGGAACAAGCGTGCCGTTGGTTTCGATCTCGACGCGTTTCCCGGCGATCTCCAGCAGGATCGCCAGTTCCGTCAGCCGGTCGCGCTGGAGCAGCGGTTCTCCGCCGGTGACGACGACGAGCTTCGTCTCGAATCCCGCCGTCCAGCGAACAAGATCGATGATACTGATGTGCTGGGTCTCGGCAGAACGGTCAAACGCGCTCCAGTCCCAGGTGAAGGGTGTGTCACACCAGCGGCAGGTCAGATTGCAGGCGGCGAGGCGGACAAAGAGTGCCTGCTGGCCGGACGAGGCGCCCTCGCCCTGAAAGGTGGGTCCGAAGGTCTCGCTGACAAGCAGGTCCTGGGCGAGGGCCGGTGCATGGTGTGGCACGGTGGCGATCACTGGGCACGCCCGGCGGGGGTGAACTCGGCCCAGCTGGTGGGGGACTCCGACACCCGAACGGACTCCAGCCGTCCCTGAACCAGCGGCTCCAGATTGCCGATGATCCAGTGGGCCAGGTGGGCGGCCAGCAACTCGCTGGTCGGCGGAACATCCAGGACGTCGTTCAGGTCGCGGTGGTCGAAGTACTCGTCGAGATACGCACCGAAGGGTGCCAGGTCGCCGAAGTCGGTCACGAATCCGGGTTCATCGAGACGGTCGGCTGCGAACACCACCTCGACCGTGTAGGTGTGCCCATGAACGCGGGCGCACTTGTGCCCCGCAGGAAGCCCGTCAAGATGGTGGGCTGCGTCGAACGAGAATCTCTTACCTATTCGGTATTCCACACTTCACCCCTTTCGGGCGAGTATTCTGGGTGGTCTTGCGATCGTGTCGTCCGGCGCGTCCGGTGCCGCAGCTTGTCCCAGAGGAAAGGTCCGGAGAGCCAGCAGACATGCGCCGGAAGCACGATGAGCCGGCAGGTTGGGCAGCGGTGTGGCAGCCACGGCCACAGCTGCCATCGCCATCCGGAACTATCCGGGATACGAAGGTGCCCGCCTTCGCATCGTGCTCGCCGGGCGTAGGTGAGGCCGCCGCCGGCCCAGCCGGGGCAGCGGCCGGGCTTGTTGTAGCAGGGCCGGCTGATCCGCGGCAGGCGGCGCTGTGTCATGCCGGCGCCAGACATGTGTTCTGGCGGTGAAGGTGAACCGCTGGCTGCACTTTCACGACTTCCGTGCCACCGCGCCGTAGACGCTTACCTGGGCATCGGTGAGGCCCGGCGGCACCCCGTCGTCCGGCCGCCAGCGGTGGACCAGCCGTACGCCTGGGTAGAGGAGATCCAGGCCGTCGACGAAGCACTCGATGTCGTCGATGGATCGTGCCTGCACCGGAATGCCGCGCTGGCGGTAGACCTCCGCGGCGGCGTCCACCGCTTCCCGATCATGGTCGGCGGTGATGTGGGTGAGCGCCAGGTAGCTGCCAGAGGGCAGGGCGTCCATCAGACGCCGGACGATGTTGTACGGGTCGTGGTCGTCCGGAAGGAAATGCAGGATGGCGATGAGGGACAGGGCGACCGGTCGGGTGAGGTCGAGGGTGTCGTGGAGTTCTGGCGAGGTCAGGATGCGGTCGGGGTCGTGGAGGTCGGCGTCGAGGTAGGCGGTGGCACCCTGGGGGACGCTGGTGAGCAGCGCGCGGGCATGCGCGAGAACAAGAGGATCGTTGTCGGTGTAAACGATGCGGCTGTCGGGGGCGATTGTCTGGGCGACCTCGTGCAGGTTGGGGCTCGTGGGAATACCGGTGCCGATATCCAGGAACTGCCGGATTCCGACCTCGGTGAGGTGGCGGGTGGCCCGGAGCAGGAAACTCCGGTTCTGCCGTGCGGCGATCCGTAGCGTCGGAAGGGCGAGCAGGGCCGCCTCTGCGGCGTCGCGGTCTGCCGGGAAGTGATCCTTACCGCCGAGGTAGTAGTCGTACATTCTGGCCGCGTGCGCGACGTCCACGCGCAGCTCGGCGGGCGCGAGAGGTGCGCGCGTGCGCGTTGCGTCGGTTCCGAACAGCGTGGCGGGTGTGGCGGGCGTCGATGTCTCAGGCGGCATGATGGATTCCGATCCCGGGTGGGAAGACAGACGGACGTGGCGAAGGTGGCGGATTCGGTCCCGGCGGCAATACCTGCGGATACATCACCTACATCACCGCCGCGATGGATGGGTTCTCGGCTACAGCAGTGCGGGGCGCCGCAGGCCAGCTTCGACAGCCGCCCGTGCCCTCTCTCGTTCCTGTTCGACGCCCTCGGTGAAAAGCCTCAGCTGCTCCTCGGCGAGCAGGTCCTGCCCGTCAAGGACCGCGTCGAGGTAGAGCTGCTCTGCCTGCAGGCTCAGCGTGTTGCGCCGGGCGACCTTCCTGCGGAGTTCGGCCCGCTCATCGGGGCCGAGGTGCCGGCCGGTCTGCAGGGCCTGGTCGATGTCGCCGGCGAGGGCGGTCATCTCCAGGAAGATTCCGAGGATCTTTCCGGTGTACTGCTGGCAGCGGTCCGCCAGTCCGTTGATCGTCTCGAGGGTCAGGTCGAGCTCTCCGCGGCGGTGCAGGTAGGAGTTGTAGAGGCCGCCGGTGGGCGCGAGGTTGTCGCCGCCGATGGCTGCCATCTCGAGCAGGTACACGCAAAGTCTCCGGATGATCGTGTTTGGGGTGAGTGGTTTACTGAGAGCAAAGAAATGATGGTTCGTCCGCGGGGTGCGTCGGTGGAATCCGGCCGACGGCTCGGGGGGGAACCGACGGCCGGACGACACGAGACTGCCGTATCGCGAAGCGGAAAAGATCCCTTGTAGTGCGGACGTTTCCTCGCGTCGTCACGATGGCCGTGAGCTGCACAGATGAACGCCCGTGGGGGAGAATCTCGCAGTCGGGCCCGCTGGTGGGCGTCCGTAACGCACGCAGCGCGACTCGAGGGGCGTACCGGGTGGTTGCCTGTCACCTATCCTCGACATGTGGGCACGACGGCTGTGGAGTCCGGAGGGGAGCTGGTCGCGGCGCCATGAGCAGGTCGAGTCAGCGGGCCGAGCAGGAAGAGCTACGGATCCGGATGCACACGGCCGGAATGAGCCGTGACGAGATCGCCGTGGAGCTCGGCCGCCGCTACCGGCTTCGCCCCCGGGCGGCCCACCGCCTCGCGTGCGGCTGGTCGCAGACCCAGGCAGCGGCACACCTCAACGCGCACGCAGCCCGGCTGGGCCTGGATCCCACGGGCAGGGCCGCGATGACCGGCGCGAAACTGTCCGAGCTGGAGCTGTGGCCGCATCCGATGCGCCGCCGCCCCACCCCGCAGATCCTCGCGCTGCTGGCGGAGGCGTACGGCACCGACATCCACCACCTGCTCGATCTCGACGACCGCGAGCACCTCACCCCCGCAGACCTGCATCTGCTCGCCACGATCCGAGCCAAGGGCACGTCAGCCGGAAGCGCCGAAGCTCCCGCGCAGACCGAACCTGGTGAGCACGACGCGGTAACGAAGCCCGGCCAGCTCAATCGGCAGCAGTTCCTGATCGGGGCGTCGGTCGTCGGCGTCGCCACCGCGATACTCCCCAACCACCAGAGCAACGCTGGTTCAGCGGGCCGAGACTCCGAGCCGCCGGCCGGCGGCGATCTCCTGGCGGAGCTGCGCGAGGCCATCACCGCGCCGACGGAACAGCCAAGCGATCGCAGAATGACCTCGGCCGTCCTCGACGAGCTCACCGCCTTGGCCCGGGACTGCCACAGCAGATACCAGGAGGCCGATTTCGCGTCGGCAGCCAGACTTCTCCCGGTCGCCGTGCGCAGCGTGGAGGCGCTCGCAGCCGATCCACCGGCTGGAGTCGATCCGCGGATGGTTGGGCGCACCCGCGCTGCGGTCTACGTCGCCGCAGCCAAACTGGCAACCAAAACCGGCGATCATGACCTTGCCTGGCTCGCCGCGGACCGCGGCCAGCACGCCGCGCTGATCGGTGACGCCCCGGCACTGGTCGCCACCGCCCGGCGGCAGATCGCCTGCGTCTTCTATGACACAGGACGTCCCGCTGACGCCGAACGTCTCGCGCTCGAGGCGCTTGACGCCCTGAACGGACGGCGGAGCGGGATCGATGATCCGGATGTCGTCTCGGCGCGGGGCGCGCTGCTCCTGCTCGCAGCAATGATCTCGGTACGGCGCGATGATCGCGTCGAGGCCCACCGACGCCTCGACGCGGCAGCCGACCAGGCGGCCGTGCTCGGCCGGGATGACAACCGCCTGTGGTCGGCGTTCGGGCCGACAAACGTGGCGATCCACGCCCTCGCCGGCGCCCAGACCCTGGACGACCCGGCCGAGGCCGTCCGGATAGGCGCTCAGATCGACACCCGGCTTCTGCCGGTGCCCCTGGCAGGCCGGCGCGCCCGTGTCCACGTGGATCTCGCGAGCGCGCACACCAGCCTGGGCGACAACGATGTCGCGGCCGTGCACATCCTTGATGTGGCCCGGCGTGCTCCCCAGATGCTGCGCTTCGATCCTGCGGCCCGCTGGGTGGTCACGACCCTGCTGCACCGCGCTCGAGGATCCACCGTCCCGATCCTGCGCAGCGTCGCCGAGCAGGCTGGGATATCCGCCTGATGGCGGCCGAGGGCGATCGGCGGGTCCTTCATCTGGTCGTATGCGCGGCGCCGCCCGCGAGCCAGATCACCGCGCTGGTACGTGCGGCTCACGACGCAGACTGGTCGGTGTGTGTCGTGCCTACGCTGCCCGCCGCCTCCTGGTTGGATGTACGCGCGCTGGAGGAGCTGACCGGCCATCCGGTGCGAACCCGGCCTCGGCAGCCGGACGAACCCCGTCTCCCGCAGGCAGACGCCGTGGCGGTCGTCCCCGCTACCTTCAACACGATCAACAAATGCGCGGCCGGGATCAATGACAGTCCGGCGCTTGGTGTCGTCAACGAGGCGATCGGGCTTGAGCTCCCGGTGGTCGTGGCCCCCTACGTCAAAGCGAGCCTGGCCGCGCACCCGGCGTTCGGACGGGCCCTGTGTGATCTGGCCGCGTTCGGCTTCACCGTGCTGGCGACCAATGCGATCCAGCCGGCCGAGGGCCAGACGGACTTCACCTGGCAGCCGGTGCTGGATGCCCTGCCCGTACGGTGATGCGCGGATGATCTGATGTCGGCCGCGGTCAGAGGTCCAGGTCGAATGTCGGCCCGTCGACGGGTGGGTCGGGGGCGGGCGCGTCGCGTGCTGGTGAGACGTCAGGGAAGTGGATGGCGGTGAGCGCGGCGAGGGTGGCGTGCGATTCGGAGCCGTCCAGAGCGACGGTCTGCCGGCTGGTGAGTAGCTGGGTGAGGTCGGCGTTGGAACGGGTCAGTGCGGCCGCGTAGGCGTCTGACTGCACGGTCATGAAGCCGTGGGTGGGGTCGACGAGCTGGAGCTGGTTCTGGTCGATCGACACGACCGAGGGGTGACGGGTGGATGTGCGGGTGAACCTGACCTGCTCGGGCGCGGGGACGTCGGGAGTGTGCGGATCGAGTGCTGCGTCCAGTGAGGGCAGCCGCCGTTCGGCGACGCGGGCCATGGGGCCGAACGGGGTCGAGATGGTGGTGGTCAACTCGCGAAGAGCGACGATGATCTCATCGTTTTTCAGGGGTACCTGGGCTGCTGTGCGGGCCTCGAGGATGGTGACGGTCGTCGGCCAGGCGGTGCCGGCGACCGGGACGACGTCCGTCGCGGGGATCTGCACGACGGCGGTCTGGCGATCGGGGAGCACGTCGTAGAAGAGCTCCTCGGGGCCGAGGCGTGCGCGCAGGACCGTTGCGTGGTGGAAGCCGGGGTGGTCGATCGTTCGTATCCGGCTGCCGTAGGTGAGGACGGCTGATCCGTCGGGGCCGTCGATGGCGGTGTCCGGCGCTTCGAGCGTGGGTTCCACCTGGTGGTGGGGCGAGACCAGCGTGTGACCGTGGTGTCGGGCCCGGTAGGGGTGGCCGGGCAGGTCGTAGACGTCGGGTCGCCAGAGGTAGAGGAGATCGCCGGCGGCGTTGCGGGCGGTGTCGACGACTGTGCCGACTGCTGTGAGGGCGGATCTGGTGTTCTGGGCGGAGATCCTCGTGCCGGGCGGGTAGGGGTGGGTTGGTGGCAGGAGCATGCTGGTCAGGGCGGTGGCATGGTGGGCGAGGAAGTCCGCCTGCCTGGCGGTGAGGTCGCTGTCCGTCCTGCTGGTGCGGGGGAACCCGGCCAGGTGCCGTAGGGCTTCGTCGGCGAAGGGGTCGAATCCGGCCAGGTGCAGGTCGTCTCCGGCGAAGGCGATGAGACCGTCGGTCCAGACCCGGTAGGCGACGTCGAACTCGAGATGCTGGCCTGTCTGCTGGACTTTGGACACCGCGTGGAGGTCGAGTCGGTATCGGCCGTGCTGCCAGCTACGCATCGGCTGGTCGCCGTGCATGAGCCGGCCGTAGGTCTGCGAGTCGCCGCCGACAACGTGGACCTGGTCGAATCGTCGCGGAATCGTCGAGTCGGGAACATCGGCCGGCCCGAGATCGGCGACCGGCCGCAGTTGCTCGGGGGGCGGCCAGAGGTGCTGCCCGACTGGTTCGCTGCGCTGGAGTGCCCGGTGGACAGCGTGGGGGAGGGGGAATCCCAGCTGCTCTTCCACCTGCCAGACCGTCCCCTGCGCCGACCACAGGCCCGATTCCGGATCGGCGCCGGTCCCGTCCGGCTGGAAGAACGCGGCCACGGGGCGTCGGGATTGCGGCGTGCGGATCAGCTGCCAGTGCCCGCCGGATGTCTCCACGATCGCCGTGGGCTTCAGTATCGGGTCGGGGCTCACCGTGGAGCACCGTCAGCGGGAGGTGAACAGTTCGATTGACCACCCATGGCGGATGAAGTGCGGAGTCCCTCGTGATTGGAAGGGGACTGACCCTGCTGCCACGGTGGCGCCTGGCTTCGAGGGCGGGTCTGCGGTCAGGCCGCTTCGTGGGTGTTTCAGGACGACTGACGCGACGGTTCGCGATGTTCCAGGTGCTTTCGGGGGAGTCCGGTGGGGAAGCTGTCGGTGTTCTCGGACGTCGTGGGGAACGTTCCTGCCCGGAATCGGGAGGTCCCGGGAAGCGCGGAGGCGGCTGCGATGATGCAGTGGCGTGCCGGGGTGGTGTCGAGGCCGGCGGCTTGTGCGGCGTCGTAGGCGTCGAGGGCGCTGCAGAGTGCCCGCCAGCCGGCGGAGTTCGGGCTGATGGGGGGATGGAAGAGGCCGAGTGTCCGCTTGGCTTTGAGCGATTCAAGTGGCCCCACCTTCCAGCGAGAGTCGGCTCCACTGGGTGGATCGGCCGGGTTGGTTCGGTGAGTCTTGGCCCCACCTGTGGCGATGACGGTGGGTGACGGCTGGTAGTCCGGTCGTGGGCCCTCTGGTCAGGTTCGGCGTGGCGGCTGTGGGTCGGCCGGATGATCGGCGTGCGCGGCGGTGGGGAGGGCCGGTCGGTGACGCCGATGTCGAAGGTCGAGCTGTTCGCGGCGATCCGTCGGGACTCGCGGGTCGAGGGGTTGTCGGTGCGGGCGTTGGCGCGCAAGCACGGGGTGCACCGGCGGGTGGTGCGTGAAGCGTTGTCCGGGGCGTGGCCGGCGCCGCGGAAGAAGATGGCGCCGCGGGGGTCGCGGCTGGACCCGTTCAAGCCGGCGATCGATGGGATCCTGCGGGCGGACCTGGACGCGCCGGCCAAGCAGCGGCACACGATCCAGCGGATCTACGACCGGCTGGTCGCCGAGTATGAGATGGAGGGCGTTTCCTACTCGACGGTCGCTGACTACGTCTCGAAACGCCGTGGGCAGGTTCGCGCCGAGGCGGGGCGAGGGCCGGCGGAGGTGTTCGTCCCGCAGAAACACTCTCCCGGAATGGACGCGGAGGTCGATTTCGGCGACGTCTGGATCCTGCTTCGCGGGGTCTCGACGAAGTGTTTCCTGTTCGTGTTCCGGATGTCGTACTCGGGGAAGGCGGTGCACCGGGTCTTCGCGACCTGCGGGCAGGAGGCGTTCCTCGAGGGGCATGTCCACGCGCTGCGGGTCCTGGGCGGGGTGCCGCGGGGAAGGTGCGCTACGACAACCTGAGCTCGGCGGTGTCAGCAGTGACGTTCGGGCGGACTCGCACGGAGACGGACCGGTGGGTGGCATTCCGGTCGCATTACGGGCTGGACGCGTTCTACTGCCTGCCCGGCCGTGACGGGGCGCATGAGAAGGGCGGGGTCGAGGGCGAGGTCGGCCGGTTCCGCCGCAACCGGCTGGTCCCGGTTCCCGAGGTCGACTCGCTGGATGAGCTCAACGCTGCGATCGAGGTCTGGGACGCCGCCGACGACGGTCGGCGGATCGGGGCGCGGGCCCGCACGGTCGGGGAGTGTTTCGCCGCCGAGGTACCGCTGTTGGACCCGTTGCCGGACGACGACTTCGCGACCACGCGGCTGTTCACCCCGCGGGTGGACCGCTATGGGCAGGTGACGGTTCGGATGAACCGCTACTCGGTGCCGGTCCGGCTCATCGGACGGCAGGTCCGGGTGCTGCTGTCGGCGTCCGAGCTGGAGATCTACGACGGCCGGACCCTGGTCGCCCGCCATCCGCGGCTGATCGCCAAGGGGCAGGACAGCCTCGATCTTGACCACTACCTGGAGGCGTTGCTGCGCAAACCCGGCGCGCTGCCGGGGGCGACCGCGCTGGAGCAGGCCCGCGCGGCCGGCCGGTTCACCCCGGTCCACGACGCCTGGTGGGGCGCCGCACGCCGGGCCCACGGGGACGCGGCCGGCACCCGCGCCCTGGTCGAGGTCCTGCTGCTGCACCGCACGATGGCCCACGAGCATGTCGTCGCCGGGATCGCCGCCGCGTTGTCCGCCGGGGCGCTGACCGCCGACGCGGTCGCGGTCGAGGCCCGCAAGTCCGCCCAGGCCGACATCCCCGCCGGCCCGGCCGAGCTGGCCGGGCG
>NZ_JAMQQG010000209.1 GCF_023716925.1 Frankia sp. R82 | reverse complement strand
GCCCAGCACACGGCTGACCCCGCTGCCGCCCCCACCGGTGGCGCCGCCGATTCGGCTGCCGCCGTCCGTCGGCGGGGGCACGAGTGGCGGCCGGTCGAGGCCGCCCGGTTCGAGCGCGGGCAGCCTGCCGGCAGGCGCCCGGGGCGCCCTGCCGACCGGTGTGCCAGCGGTCTCGCCGTCCGTGATCTCACCCTGGACCTACGACTGCGACGAGGACGACCCCGATCCGCGGGCGCCGGTGCGCGACCGACCCGCGACACCACCGCAGGTCGACTCGGGCGAGGACGCCTGGCTGGAGGAACGGGAACGGCGCCCGCCCGCCCGACCGGTGGACCCGGCCGAACAGACGATTCGCCCGTCCGACCCGACACCGCGGTCGCGTCCACCGCGCCCCGCGGAGTTCGGTGCCTGGATCCACCCGGCGGCAGCCCGAGTCCGTCCGACCGGCCCGGTCGCACCACCCGGCCAGCCGGTACCGCCGGCGCCATCGGTGCGGCCGGCCGCGCAGCGCG
>NZ_JAMQQG010000025.1 GCF_023716925.1 Frankia sp. R82 | reverse complement strand
GCATAGCCGCCTACACCGCCACACTCGACCGCGCTGACATCGTCGTCGAACCGATCTGAGACGCTCCTCGCGATCCCAAGCTGACGCTCCGTCGTTTGCGCACGGCCGAACGGCTGCCTTGATCGGCGCGGCGAGCCGGCGGCAAGACCGATGTCACGAGCAGCCTCCGCATTCGGCCCGCGGTCACTGATGATCTTCCCACGCTGCTCGAACTGCACCGACAGCTCGCTCACTTTCCGGTCGGGTCGCTACCCACCGACCCGGGCCGTCGCCGGCCCGGTCCTCGCGCGCATCCTCACCGACCCGGCCCGGCGGTTGCTCGTTGCCGAGGCCGGTGACGGGGTGTCGGCACTGCCGATCTAGTGATCATCGCTAACCTGACGCGCGGCAGCCGGCCGTGGGCGATCGTCGAAAACGTCGCCGAAATCACCGTCTTCGCCAGGCGAGCGCGCCGAGCCCGTGGGGAAGGTGCCGAGCCGGGAGACGTCATAACCCTGGGGGTAGCTGCGGAGCTCGGGGCGCTGCCGGGCGTACAGCGCCTCGGTGCGCGGCGGGAGCAGCCGGACGACCCGGCCGCGCAGCCGCACGGCTCCGGCGCACAGGCTCTGCTCGGCGCGGGAAAAGCGCGGGTAGCCGAGTGCCGCGCGCAGCGGGTCGTCCATCAGCCCCAGTGCGAGGCGCCTGACCAGGGTGGCAGGCAGGTGACGCGCGAGGGGGAAGGTCGTGAACAGGTCGAGCGCGGCGTCGCCGACGGCCCGCCCACCCGGGTGGTGCGCAAACCGTTGCACCTCGTAGCTGTCGAGGTGGGCGGCGAATTCCTGGTGGGTACGGGGCATGTCCGTGACGCCCAGGTGCCTGCCCAGTTCCCGGTAGTACTCGGCGCTGGCGGCCTTCTCCGTCTCGCTCAGTCGCCGCCAGCCGAACCGGTCGATCCAGCGGATCGGCTGGACGACGAAGGTGGACAGCACGTATACGTAGTCCGCGTTGGTGATCGGATAGGCACGGTGCATCTGGTTCATCCGGCGAATCGCTGCCCGCCCCTCGACGCTGGCGAACCCGTGCTCGAGCACCGCGTCGAGAATGAGGACGGTGTCCTCGAAGCGTTTCTGGGACCGTGCCGTGAACTCTCCGGTGCCGGCCAGCAGCCGGCCGACCGACGGCACGGCGAAGGTGCGGAAAAGCGCGAAGGACAGCGCGTTGAAGTAGTCCCACGGGAACTCGTAGGTCGAGCTGATCCGATAGATCTCGTGAAAGTCCGATGCCGGGTCGAGCTGCTCGATCCGGCGGAGCCCGTCGAACCGCTTCATCGCTCTCCCCCCGACCGGCAACGGCGGCCCCTGCCGCCGCGCGCAGTGTCCGACGCCGCTACTGTCCAACTCCGCGCACTGTAGCCGCACGGCGTCGTCGTCGCACCCTGACATCGCCTGGTGGGACCTGCGTTTCGTCGTGCGAGCGGCCAAAAATGCCCTTGGCCGCCGGTCTCGGATCCGGGCTCGTGGTAGGTCGGACACGGGTTTCGAGACCATCGCTCCGCCCCGGTCCGTGGTGAGCCCCTCCTCTTCCACTATATCAACGGCTTTGCGTGCGGCGGCTTCGCCGCGGGCGCCGATAATGACGACCGCACCGGACCGAGCCAGGGCCTTGGCCGCCGAAAATCCCAGGCCACGGTTTCCGCCGGTGGCGAGAGTAGTTTTCGACATTCTACTGCGAGCTCCTTTCTGTATGGTTCCCCTGAAGTGTGGCCGCTGCGAAAGTGGAATTCTGGCAAGATTCCGACGTCACGTTCGTGGCGTATCTGGTCGTCGAGGGGGCTGGCTGGCGCGGTCACGGCAATGTTCCAGATACCGACGTTCGGCGGTGTCGTGGGTCAGGCTGATCGCGTTTTCATAGGCCGCGACGGCCTCCTCCTTCCGTCCGAGCCGGTCCAGTAGATGCGCCCGGGTGGCTTTGGCCGGCTGAAACCGGTGGCCGTGCGGACCGGCCTCGGCCACCAGCGCGTCGAGTGCGGCCAGTCCCGCCGTGGGCCCGTCGACCTCGGCGGTGACGGCGGCGAGGGCAACACCGCTGCCGAGCGAGGGCTCGACCGTGTGCAGGATGCGGTGCAGGGTGAGCAGCGTCTGCCAGTACGTGGTGCCGCAGACGCCTCGAGCGCAGTGCATGGCCTGGATCGCGGCCTCGAGCTGGAACCGGCCCAGCTGCCCGCGCGCGTGCGCGGCCCGCAGGTGTTCGTGGGCCCGGCTGATCAGGCGCGGGTTCCACAGCGAGGGATCCTGCTCGGCGAGCGGGACGAACCGCCCGTCCACGTCAACTCGTGCCGGTGCGCGTGCCGCCGAGAGCTCGATCAGGGCGATGAGCCCACGCGCCTCGGGATCCTCGGGAACGAGTGTGGTGAGCACTTCGGCGAGGTGCAGTGCCTCCGAAGGTAATGGGCGGGCCTGTGGTCCGCTCGTCCAGTCGATGACATAGGCGCCGTAGACCGCCTCGAGGACCGACGCCATCCGCGCCAGGAGGTCCGCACGGTCCGGGATGCGGAAGGGAATGCCCGCGGCCCTGATGCGTTTCTTGGCTCGGACCAGACGCGTCGCCATCGTGGAAGGCGGCATTGAGAAGGCCCGCCCGACCTGCTCGGCGGTGAAGCCGAGCACCGTGTTGAGCATCAGGGGGGTGCGTACCGCGGGTTCGATCGCCGGGTGTGCGCACATGAGCATCAGTTCAAGCCGCCGGTCTGGGATCGCGTCGACGTCAAGGTCATCGATCTGCACCGGTGCGTCCTGGCCAACGTCGAGGGGGACGGTCCGTACCGCCCGCGCGGACTTCCACTCGTCCCGCAACCGGTTGCGGGCGACGGCCAGCAGCCACGCGTCGGGATTGTCGGGCACTCCCTGCGACGGCCACGTCCGCAGGGCCCGTTCGAAGGCGTCGGCGAGCACGTCCTGCGCCGCGGCGAGATCACGGCTGGAGGCAGCCAGCAGGGCGAGCAGCCGGCCGTAGCTGTCCCGGGCCGCGCTATCCGCGGAGCGGAACGCCGGCCCCGGCTCACCCTGACCGGGGCCGGCGGCCCGCTCATCGCCGGGCGTCAGAGCGACCATGCGCCTTGGGCGAAGGCGATCGCGGTCGGGCGCACCTCGATCACGCCCCACTGGGCACCGGGACACTTCTCGGCCCAGCCGATGGCCGCGTCCAGGTCGGGCACCTCGATCATGAAGATGCCGGCCAGGGCCTCCTTCGTCTCGGCGAAGGGTCCGTCCTGCACCCGCAGGCCGCCTTCCCTGCGGGCCACGGTCGTCGTCGCGGCGGATGGCTGGAGCACGTCGGCCGACAGCAGCACCCCGGCAGACTCCAGCGCACGGCCGTAGGCCCCGAACGCCTCCTTCGCCTCCGCGATCGCCTCCTCGCTGATCTCCCCTTCGGCGGGCTCCTGGTAGTGCATCAGCAGTGCGTAACGCATCGTCGCCTCCTGTTCCAGCGTCGCGCCCGTCGCGACACCTGCACCGAGATGACGATCGGGCGAGGCTCAGATCGTCACTCGTCACTCGTCACGTGGGAAGCAGGAAACGGCCGTTGTCGGCGACGATGGGACAGGCGGCGTAGACGTCGTCTGAGGTGGTGTTGTTCGGCGAGGCTGACGGTGGCGGCGATGGCTCGCCGGTAGGCCTCGGCCGCGTCGTCCGTCCTGCCGGCCCGCTCGAGGAGGTGGGCGCGTACCGAGTCGATGCGGACAAGACCAGGATGGTCGGCTTCCAGCACGTCGATCCGGGCGAGGGCGACCTCGATCCCGTCGATCATGGCCTGGGCGACGATGCTGTTGAGGGTGACCGTGGGATTCTGGTGGCCGGTGACGATCTCAAGCAGCCGGTAGAGCGCGAGGATCTCGTCCCAGTCGGTGGTCGCGATGTCGGGGGCTTCGGCATGCAGCGCCGCGATGCAGGCCTGGAGCAGGTAGGGGCTGGGTTCGGCACCCCGGGCGGCCTGTTCGACGAGCGTGATCCCTTCGTCGATCAGCTCCTGGTCCCACCGCGACCGATCCTGCTCGTCGAGCGATGTCAGGTGGCCGTCCTGCGCCACCCGGGCTGGGTGGCGGGCCTCGGTGAGCAGCATCAGCGCGAGAAGCCCGGCGGTCTCGGTGGACTCGGGGACGCTGCGACGAAGCAGCCGAGCCAGGCGAATCGCCTCGGCGGCGAGATCCGCGTCGCGGGGAGGCGCTCCGACGGTCGTGTGGTGCGCTTCGGTGAACATCACATAGAGCACGTCGAGTACGGCGGCGACGTCCTCGCCCGCCTGCCCGGGCGGGGGCAGCGGCCGGCCGAGCTCACCGATGCGGCGTTTGGCCCGGGTGATCCGTTGGGCGATGGTGCGCTCGGGGAGCTGGTAGACGTTGGCGATCTGGGCGGTGGTCAGCCCGGCGACCGCCCGCAGGGTCAGCGCTACCTGTCCGGAGCGGGGCAGGTCGGGGTGGCAGCACAGCTGGAGGACCAGCAGCGAGTCGTCCCGGCATACGGCCTCCGGCAGCACCGGAGCCTGCAGTGACGCGGCGCGCGCCTCACGGTGCCGGCGCCGGGCGTCACTGCGGGCGCGGTCGGCATATCGCCGGCGGGCAGTGGCGATCAGCCAGCCCAGCGGGTCGTCCGGAGGCCGCGCCGGCCACCGTTGGTACGCCTGCAGGAGCGCCTCCTGGACGGCGTCCTCGCACAGGTCGAACTGGGCGCTGCCATGGCTGCGCAGCAGCCGGGCGAGGGCCTGTCGCGCGAGGTCGCGCCACTGGCCCCCGCCGAGGGGCTCGTCTGGGATCATCCCTCGCCCAGATCGGCGAACATCACCGGCCGAAGCTCGAGCGCGAGGCCGGGAATGCCCGCATCGGGGATCTGCAGGGCCAGCTCCACCGCCCGGGCTTCGTCCTCGACGTCCAGGAGATAGAAGCCGCCCATGAACTCCTTGCTCTCGACGAACGGTCCGTCGGTCACCTCGGGCTGCCCCCCGGAGCTGCGAACGACCTTCGACTGGCTGGGATCGGCGAGGGCCTGGGTCGCGATGAACTCACCGCTCTCCTTGGTGGCGGCGATGAACGCGCCGTGTCCCTGCTGGATCTGCGCCTGCTGGTCGTCGGTGAGCTGCTCCAGCACGGCCGGGTCCACCTGCATGATGATCAGATACTTCACGGTCTCCTCCTCGGTGGAGCGGCCACCCGCGTGGCGGCTCACCAGGTGGTCGTCGCCGACATGGCTGCCGCGACACCACACAGCCGAGATTTTCCGCCGTGGTTGTCGCGCGGGGCGCGCTGGTGACGACCACCTGCCAGGCGACCGCGACAGGCGGGTGCCCATGCTCCGGGAGGCAGACCATGACGCAGCGGGTTCGGGTCCACTGCTTCAACATCACGAGGGACGGGTTCGGGGCGGGGGAGGATCAGAGCTTGGAGCGCCCGTTCGGCCGGGCGGACCCCGGTGTTCTGTTCGCCTGGGCCGGTGCGACGGCCAGCTGGGTCCGCCGCACCGACCCGGGCGGCACCCGAGGGCTCGACGACTACATCGTCCGTGACTTCACCCGCAACATCGGCGCGGAGATCATGGGGCGGAACAAGTTCGGTCCGACCCGCGGCCCCTGGCCGGACCATGAGTGGCGGGGCTGGTGGGGCGACGAGCCTCCCTTCCACACGCCGGTCTTCGTGCTCACGCATCATGTGCGGCCATCGTTCACCCTCAGCGACACGACGTTCCACTTCCTCGACACGACGCCGCACGAAGCGCTGAAGCAGGCGAAGGCCGCCGCGGCTGGCCGGGACGTGCGGATCGGCGGTGGCGTCACGACCATCCGCGAGTTCCTCGACGCGGATCTGATCGACGAGATGCACATCGCCGTTGCTCCCTGTGAACTCGGCAGTGGTGTGCGGCTCTGGGACAGCCCGGACGAGCTGACCGACCGATTCCACCTGGAGCGCGTGCCAAGGCCGAGCGGTGTCGTACACCATTTCCTCTGGCGGCGATAGGCACTGGCGACGGGCTCGACCCGGCGGACCTGGCGGACCTGGCGGCGGCGGACCTAACGGCTGGTGTTCCTCGACGTAGTGGAACACCAGGTTCGGTGCGAGCAGCAGTTCTCCGCTGGCGGCGACCACGCCGATCTCGGCGCTGTGCTCGGGCACCAGCCAGCCGACCGTGAGCGCCGGAGTTCCGGGTGGCGGCCAGCCATCGATCCTGGACGTCACTTCGAGATACGGGTGTAGCGGGATCCTGCTGGTATGGCATCGGACGGCCCTTCGTGTTCCGAAACAGAGACCACAAAGATCGGGGGTGGGTTGGGAGAAAAACCTACATGCCGCCGTGGGGAGGTTGGGTTTTCTCCCCGGGCGGGGATTTGGCTGAGTCGATGGATTTCAACCTGGCTGGGGATACGCCGCTGGCGGCGCGGGTGTCACGTGGCGCTTTCCGGCCGCCCTGGCGGGTGTCGTTTGTGTGCTGCGAAGCAGCGGGCTGGTTCGGGTGCCGATGTGAGGACGACGTGTGACGCGTGTTCCTCCGGAGGGTTTCTGCTCACTCCTGGCGGGCGGTGTATATGCGGGCATATAGTCGGATGCTCGGTCCGGTCGGGAGAGGCGGAAGGACGGCCGCGATGGCGACAAGCTCCGCAGATCCCGATGACCTGGATCGTTTCGTGACGGATGCCCATGCGGCCCGGGAGGGTCTGTTCCTCCAGGTGCTGGGGGTGCGTGCGTATTACGACGACGTGGTGGCGCGGCTGGGACCGCAGTACGGTCTGTCGCATCCTGACCTGTGGGCGAAGGTGGGTAGGCATCTGACCGATGCCGGCGCCCTGGAGGATTTCGTGGGCGCGGTCCGGGACGCCTTTGTGGCGGCGGACCGCGGGTCGGGGACAGGCCAGGTGACGGTGAGCGACAGCCGTATCGCCTGGTATCTGGAGCAGGCCGGGATCACGGCCTTACCAGCCGAAACGCTGACGGTGGACGCGCCGCACACGTGGGGCCGGGTGCCGGACAGCGGATTCGTGAATGATCCGGTGTGCACCGCGAACGGGAACTTCGTGACGCAGGAGTGTGACCTGCCACTGCCGGGCCGGGCGGCGGTGGCAGGGTGGCAGCGGACGTACAACTCCCGGGCCGCCGGCCGGCCCGGTGCGCTGGGCCGCGGCTGGTCCTGCTGGGCGGACGCGGCGCTGGACCTGGGCGACGATCTGGCGGCTGGTCCAGTCGGCGCGGCCCCTGCGGCCGGTCGGGTTGGTGTGTCCGGCCCGGCCGAGCTGCTGGGCTGGCGGGGGCTGGACGGTGCCGAGGCGCTGGTGGCGTGGCCCCGGGCGGACGCGCCGACGGTCATGTCGGGCCTCGGCGGGATGCTCCACCTCGACGGGGACGGCTTCCGATTCACCCGGGGGCGGGACGAGAGCTGGTGGTACGACGGGTCGGGCCGGCCGGTGCGGGTGCGCAGCGGCCCGTCGGAGATCGTCCTGGCCTGGGCGGACGGCCGGCTGGAGCGGGTCGGGTATCCGCGGTCGGGGCGGTTCCTGCAGGTGGGGTGGGACGACGCCGGGGAGCTGATAACGGCCGTCCGGGCGAGCGACGGCCGGGTGGTGCGCTATTCCTATGACAATGGCATGCTGGTGGCCGTCGAGGGCGGCCCGCACGGTGCACAGCGGTATCGTCATGAGGGCGAACTGCTGGCGGAGGCTTTTGACGCCGACGGCGTGCGGCTTTTCCACAACACCTATGACGGCGCTGGCCGGGTGCTGATCCAGGCCACACCGGAGGGCAGAGTCGCCCGATTCGATTACCCCGGCGGGTACCGGACGCTGGTCACTGACAGCTCCGACGGCCCGGGCAGCGCGGGCGGCGGTGCCATCAACGAATACCGGCATGACGCGGCCGGCCGGCTGGTGTGTGTGGTCGACGACGCCGACCGCGCCTTTCACCGCGTTTTCGACGAGGCCGGCCGGCTGCGCGGCGTTCGGGAGCGATCCGGGGCGTCCTGGTCGATGGACTACGACGACACCGGGAACCTGACCCGCCGGACCGGGCCGAACGGGAGCATCGAGCAGTGGGTTTGGGATTCTGCCGGCCGGCTGGGCACCCATACCGGTCCGGACGGCTCCCGCACCCGTTGGCTGTATGCCGGCGCGGCCCGGACGCCGGTGGAAATCGTGGACGCGGTGGGCGCCGTCACCCGGATTACGGTGACCGACGATGACCTGCCCTCCTGCATCGTTGATCCGGACGGAGTCTCCACTCATCTGCGCTGGGACGGCGACGGCCAGTTGGTCGAGACGCGCGTGGCCGGTGGGGGGCGGGTGCGGCTGCGGTACGACGCTGCCGGCCGGCTGGTCGGCATGGTCGGCGCGGACGGCGGGTCGTGGCGCTGGGAGTGCGACGAGGCGGGCCGGGTGGTGGCGCAGGAGGCCCCCGACGGCACACGCAGCCGTTTCACCCACACCCCGGCCGGTCGTCGCGACGGCTACCTCGACCCGGCCGGCGGCTGGTGGCGTTCCCGCTACGGCCCGCACGGGCTGGTCGAGCAGGTCACCGACCCCACCGGCTCGTCCGTCGGCTTCGGCTATGACCTCTTCGGCAACACCACGTCGATCATGGCGCCGGACGGGCAGGTGTTCGCCTTCGAGTACGACGGCCTGAGCCGGCTGACAGCGCTCCGGGACCCGGCCGGCTCGACCTGCCGGCGTGACTACGACCCGGACGGCCGGCTGACCGTCGAGGCCGACGCGGACGGACGCGAGTGGCGCCACGGCTATGACGTGACGGGCCAACCGACCGAGCTCACCGGCCCGGACGGGCGGGTCTGGCGCCGTGGCTACGACCCCGTCGGCCGGCTCGTCAGCGAGACCGAGCCTGACGGGGCGACCGTCCGCCACGAGTACGACCCGGCCGGCCGCCGCACCGCGGTCATCGACGCGGCCGGCCGGCGCAGCACCGCGCAATGGACACCGGGTGGCCGCCTCGCCGCGCAGGTCACACCGTCCGGCCGGCGCACCAGCCACGGCTACGACTCCGCCGGACGCCTCGTCCAGACGGTCTCCCCAGCCGGGGGGATCACCCGCTACCAGCACGACCCCGCCGGCCGGCCGACCACGCTGGCCACGGCGGCGGGCCGGCGGACGCGCTGGGAATACGACGCCCGGGGCGACGTCCGGGCGATCACTGACCCGGACGGTGGCCGCACCGAGATAGTCCGCAACCACCTGGGGCTGCCGACCACGGTCACCGGCCCCGACGGCGCGGTGCACGCCTACACCTATGACGCACGCGGCGGGATGGTCTGCGCGGTGGACCCGCTGGGCGCGGTCACCCGCTACGGTTACGACGTCCGCGGCCAGCTGCGGGAGTGGACCGACCCGGCTGGCGGCCGGCACGAGCTGGGCTACGACGCCGTCGGCTGGCTGACCGGCCACACCGACCCGCTCGGCCGCACCACCAGCGTCACCCACACCCGCAGCGGCCTGGTCGACACCGTTCGCCACGCCGACGGGACTGGTCTGCGCTGGTGGCATGACATCGCCGGTCGCCCCACCGGCGTCGGCCTTCCCGACGAACCCGAGCCTCGCCTCCACTACAGCTACGACGAGGCTGACCGCCTCACCCGCGCCCACCAGACCTACGCGGTCCCAGCAACCCACGCGATCCCCACCACCGACCGCCCGATCGCCACCACCTACGGTGCCACCAGCGACTTCGCGGACCGCGGCGTCGCCTTGACCTATGACGTGGCGGGCCGGCTGCTGACCCGGAGCACGGCGGCTGGCCGGCTGGAATGGACCTACGATCCAGACGGCCGCTGCCTGACGGTCGGCCAGCCGGGGCGGCCGCCGATCCGCCACGACCACGACGCCGACGGCCACCTGAGCGCCGTCGAGCATCCGCTGTTGGGCCGCCGCGCCATCCTGCGCGATGCCGACGGCCGGCCGCTGCACGCCGGCCGCATCGTCGAACGCGATCCCGCCGGCCGGACAACCCGGCTCGTCGACCAGGGCCGGGAGATGCGTTTCGCCTACGACGCCGCCGGCCAGCTCGTCACCGCCGACGGCCCGTGGGGACGCCAGACCCTGACCTGGGACGCCGCCGGCCGCCTACGAACCGAAACCCACCGCACCGCGGCAACGGCCGCCAGCGCCGGCACCATCGACCACTGGACCTACGACGCCGCCGGCCAGCTCGTGGAACACCAACGCGACACCGCCGGCCCGCCCGTCGCCGCCCCGCCCGTCGCCGCCGGCCCGTCCACCCGGGCCGGACAGCCCGCGACCCAGACCAGCCGCACCCTTTTCAGCTACGACGCCGCTGGCCGCCGCACCACCGTCACCGGTCCGACCGGCACCCGAACCTACGCCTGGGACGCCTTCGGCCGGATCAGCGCAGTCCAGACGAGCGGTCCTTCCGGAACGGACCAGACGATCAACTGGGTGTTGGACGCCCTTGGTGACCCCCTCCAGATCGACGGCACATCGCTGCTGTGGGACCCGGTCACCTGGCCCGGCACCGTCCACTCCCTCGGCACCACCACCTACAGCCACACCGACGACGCCATCGGTGTCCTGCCCGCCTCCTCGTCCCCGCCAACAGGCCCGCCCAGCTGGTACGCCACCGACTGGCAGCACTCCCTCGGCGGTGCCCCCGGAGTCCCCGGCGCCTACGACCCGTGGGGCAGCCCGATCCCCGCCGGCCCGACCGACCCGCCGGCGAATCGACTGATCGGCCTTGGATACCGCGGTGAGCTGACCGTCGACGGCCTGGTCTGGCAGCGCGAGCGCCTCCTGGACCCGGCCACCCGTTCGTTCCTGAGCCCCGACCCGCTCGAGCACGTCCCCGGCATGCCCGGCGCGGGAAACCCCTACCACTACGCCTGGAACGACCCGGTCGGCCGCCTCGACCCCACCGGTCTCAAACCCATCAGCGACGATGCCTACGACGCCTACCGATCCCAGCAGACCAGGAACACCTTCGGCCGTGCCTGGCACACGATCGAACACGACCCCTGGGGCACCCTCGCCGCCGCTGGTGTCATCGCCGTCGGCGTCGGTCTGTGCTTCACACCCCTGGCTCCCCTCGCCGCCGCCGGCAGCGGCATCCTGTTCGGCGCTGGTATCAGCGCCGGCATCGGGCTGGCCACCGGTTCCTTCGATCCCCGGGACGTGGCCATCAGCGGCGCCGCCGGCGGAGTCGGAGCGGGCCTGGGTAACTATCGCGCCGTGTCGGTCATGACACCGAGGCTGTTCGCTCCGGCGACCACGGCGGGCGCAGCGACCGGCGGCATCGGTGATCTCACCGACCAGGAACTCACCAACCCCGGCCACCTCGACGTCGAACGCCTCGTCCAGAACACCGCCACCGGTGGTTTTCTCGGCGGTGCCAGCCGCTTTGTGTCCGGCCGGAACATCGCCGCCCGTACTATGCCGGTGATCGGGCGTCTACCCGACACCGCGGTCGCGCAACGATGGCCCGACCATGAGGTACTGGCCCTAAGACCGTGGTTGACCGGACCGTGGAGCGAGAAGATAAACGATCGCTGGATCAACGGAATTGTCCGGGAAAAGCGCACTGTCTACCTTGGCTCGGAACCCGATATGAAAGATGTTTTCATACCGCGGGTTGGAGAAAGTGTGTTGAGGGTAGAAGTGAGAGCTTTGCTGCAGGCGGGATACAAGCGCGTGGGTGATCTTTATGTTCCACCTGGAGGATGATGTGGCCGACCGGAAAAACTACGATTTCCACTCGCTGAACGCTCCTTATGAAATTGCACTGGAAGAAATTGACACTCCGCAGCTTGTCGAACTTCCACAGGACGGCGAAATCCTTTCTTTGTTGCGCGCAGTAGATTCGCGGCACGAGCTTGCCGATATGCACAATCTCCTCGATAAGGGCGAAGCGGGGCAGTTGGGAAGTTTTGGCTCTCGCACGACCATGACGGCGATTCGAAAGCAAGATCCAGAGCTCTTGAGATGGGGCCTTGTGGCCTTTCTGATCTGGATTCCTCACAGTGACGATTTTCGTGATGATCTACCAATCATGGCACTTTTTGGGCACAGTGCCAAGAAGCTCGGGCTGAGTCCGTGGCGCGAGTTTCGCCGAGCGGCGAAGCGTGTCCCGGTGGCACGGAGCTGGGTGCGCGGCTGGCTGCTGCGGCTTCCTTGGGAGAGAAGCCTCAAGGCTTGGCGGTACGCCGAGTCGGCCGACGACGGCGGTTTCCGTTACCAGCAAACAGGTATTGGGCCAATGCCACCTGAGTTGAGAGCCATGCTCGAGGAGGAAGAAGAGCGAAAGAGAAAAAGGCGTCAGCCATGAGCTCTGACCGGCACTGTCACCGGCAGTGGTCGCGACCGTTAATTCGTCGGGGGTTATGCGGCCTGCGGGCGTGGAGCGTGCCGGTCGTGGTTCCTGATGCGGGTCAGCAGCTGGTTGAGGTCGGTGCGGGTGAACCTCCAGTCGAAGGGCCTGGCAGCGGCGTTGTAGTGCTTCTCGAAGGCGAGGATCTGGGCGGCGAGCTCGTCCAGGCCCTCGAAGTCGTCGGGGGTGAGCAACTTGCGCTGGAGGACGGAGAAGTAGACCTCGACCTGGTTGAGCCAGGAGGCGTGAACGGGTAGATGGACCATCTGCGCGTTGGGGTAGGCGCTGTGCAGGCGGTCGGCGGCGGCCCAGTTGCGGTGCGAGGCTCCGTTGTCCACAACCCAGAACACGCGTCTGGCTGAGGCGTACGGCTCGACGCTCATGACCTGGTCCACAAGCGCGGTGAACGGCTTGATCCCGGTCGACGGCTCGCACCGGCCAATCACCCTCGCGTGGTGGACATCGTAGGCGGCCAGGTAGGCCAGGGTGCCGTGCCGGTGGTATTCGCTCTCGGTCCGCATCGCTCGGCCGGGGCCAGGTGGGAGCGGCAGGTGGAGGCGCATCCGGGCCTGGACGCCGGGTTTCTCGTCGGCGCTGAGGACGTACTCGTCCTGGTCGAGTGGCTGTCCTTCCCATTCCCGCTGGTAGAGATCCAGCACGCGCCCGGCCTTCACGGCGAACTGCGGGTCGCGGGGGAAGATCCACGACCGGTGCTGCCAGGGCTTCAGGGCATCATCGGCGAGCCAGCGCCGCACGGTGGACGCCGACGGCGCGGGGGTGATGCCGCTGGCTGCCGTGTGGCGGGCCAGCTCGGGGCAGGTCCAGCGGGTCAGCGGTGCCCCGCTCGCGGAAGGCATCTCATATGCCAGGGCCTTGACCCCGGCCACCACACGGGCGGGGAACACCCGCGGCCTGCCGGGACGCGGCGCGTCGGCCAGGCCGTCTACGCCCTGCTCGCAGTACCGGCGCCGCCACTTGCGGACGGTGTCCTCGCCGATGCCCAGCCGCTGCGCGATCCTGCAGTTCGCGAACCCGTCCGCGGCGAGAAGCACGACTCGCGCCCGCACCACAAGACGGAACGGCGCCGTTGCCCGGCGCGACAAGGACTCCAGCTCAGCGCGCTGCGCATCGCCAAGGCAGATGACATAGGGACTGGGCGGCATACGCTCCATGATCCAGCCGGGTATGTCAGGCACGATGACCCTATGGTCAAGCCACCGGAGTCGACCAAGACCTCGCTGCGCCAGCGCCTTATCGCCAGGGCAGCCGAGCGGTGGCCCCAGCTCGCCGGCCTCACCATCCGCTGGCACGGCGAGTTCGCCTATGTCGCCGGACAGCTTTCCGGGGGCACCACCCTGCCCCTGATGCGGCTGCGCTACGCCGGATCCGCCACCACCTGGGGCTTCGCCCTCTACCGCGCCAGCCACGAAGACTACGAGAAATCAGTCCTGCCCAGCGGCCACCCCGCCGGCACCCCTCAGGAAGCCCTCGACTGCGCCTGCGGCCTCTACCTCGGCGACACCACAGCCTGGCTCAACCCGCCACCCCCGACGAATTAACGGTCGCGACCACTAGCGGCTGGTCGTCGCCGACAGGTTCGGCCGCAGTGGGGGTAGGCACTGCGGTGATCCCGGGTCATCTCGCGGCTGCATGCTCGGCGGGTCAACGATCATGACCCTGGGAGACCTTGCCGAGGGCTTGGTAACAGCCTGACGGCAGAGACCATGGAGAGCCCGTTGCTCAGTAATGGGCGCTGCGGGTTCGGCGAGAGGTCCGACCAGCAACCCAACAGATCATAAAAGAGCGGCTGCCCTACCAGCCGGCATCGGCGGCCCACTGGACGATCGCGGTGAACGACCGTGCGCCCGCTAGCATCGTACAGGTCGCCGGGGCCGGCACCACAGCCAGGCTGTGCCGCTGGTCCCGGGATCTGCGCGGCTTCGGGATTCGGCAGAAAACCGCCAGCAGGCTCGACACTAACGACGGCTGGTGAGGACCGTCGGCAACAACGGCAGCCAGCCGATCGAGAACAGGGACAGATGGTGATCCCGGTGAGCGGGTACGACACCTCGGATCGATCATGGTGGTGTAGGAACCTCCGTGATCTTCAGGTGTCATGCCCACTCCCACGAGACCTCATCCGGCCGTACGTCAACCTCTCGCTGCACAGCCCCACCAGATACCTCAGCCGCCACCGAGATCACCCGCACCCCAGCAACCTGCCGGGGCCCCGCTGCCGGTGGGGCCGGCTGATCGTGCTGGTCTGGGAGGATGCGGACAGCCATCGGTGCGCGGAGATGCTCGCGATCCTCACGGCGAACTCCGGTGGCTGACCGTGATCCAGTTGCCGTCGCACAGCCCGGAGTTGAATCCGGTGGAAGCAGTGTTGTGGCTGCTGAAACGTGGGGAGATCGCCAGCCGGGTCCTGGTCGACCTCGGCCATATCGCCAGCCTGGTTCGATGCAGCATGAGCCGGGTCGGATACCGCCCTGACCTGCTCGAGGGCTTCCTGGCAGCCACCGGGCCGACCTTGAGACGATCATCATGATCAACCGGCTGGCATCGCGCGTTCAAGGTCAGTAGCCGGACTACTCGTGTCGGTCGGCGCCCCGGATCACTCGGTCGACCTCCCGCTTGTCGCCGCGGAGCGCCATGCCGGCCAACACGAGCTGATCCGTGGGGACCTCGGCGATGGTCGCCCGATTGTCGTCGTCGTTGTTGGTCTCGAAGATCGCCTCGGGGTAGACGCTGAAGACAACGTCACGCCGTAGTGCCCGCTGCAGGATCGTCTTCATGCGGTCGGCGTCCGTGGTGAGGATGAACACCGGCTGCCGGAACATCGGCAGATACTTTGCCCCGTTGCCGTCGACGTAGGGTTCGCCGGTGACGCCGTCGACCGTCGCCGCGATGCCGCTCGTCGCGAAGGCGGTGACGTTGAGCTTCTGCCAGACCTTGAGATCGTCTCGGAGGACGACCGCGATTTTGGTGTCCCAGTCGAACCTGGTGGGGGTGGTCATGAGTGCGATTTCCGCCTCTCTTCGGATGAGATTCGCAGTGTTCCTGAAGCCCCCAGATGATATTTTTCCTGAGCGGATGGCTGTGTAGGCGACTCGGGTGAATTCTGTCCGTGTTCTGTTTGGTCGCTGGACCCGGGGCTGGCGGGATCGGGGCCGGTGCCGCGTGGAGGCGCTGCTGGATCGGTCTTTTCTTTTTCCGGGACGAGCAGGACCAGCCCCAGGAACATCGCCGCCGCCCCGCCCGTCTGCGCCGCGTCCAGCCGCTCGCCCAGCACCGCGAACGCGAGCACTGTCGCCGTCAGCGGCTCCGCAAGGTTGAGGGTGGCGACCGTCGTCGGTGCGGTTCGGGCCAGACCCCGGGCGTTCAGCCAGAATCCCAGCGCGCTGGTGATGACGCCCAGATACACCGCCATGGCCACGCCGGGGACGGTGCCGAGCCAACCCGTCCCCGACGCGAGGATCACTGGGAGAAGCAGGAATCCGGAAAGGGCAACGGCGATGGTCGTGACTTCAACGACGGGCGCGCCGCCGTCCAGGAGTCGGCGGCTGAGCACTGTGTACACCGCCACGCTACTCCCCGCGGTCACGCAGAGCCCAAGTCCCGGCAGGTTCGCACTACCTTTCCCGATCACACCACCCGCTCCGATGCCACCAAGCACGGTGAGTGCAGTTGCGCTGTACCAGCGACTAGTCGGTGTGTCGCCGCGTAGTAGGTAGGCTACAACGCCGGTAACCACCGGGACCGTCGCCACGGTGACGATCGAGCCCATCGCGACTCCCACGCGGCTGATTCCGGAGAAGTAGCAACTCTGATAGACGGCGACCGAGCTGCCGACCAGGAAGGTGGTCATGGGCATCGATCGGGGGATGGCGAAGCGGTGTCGTCGACAGACAGCGATGATCATCAGGAGGAGTCCACCCAGCAGCATCCGCGCCCCCCACAGCCGCGGCGGGCGTGCCGTCCGGTCCTAGCGCCCGCGCGACGCCGCTCGTGCCGAACAGGGACGAGCCGGTCAGGACGGCAAGCATGGCGGTGGTGCCAGGGGACGCCGATCGTCGTGGCATGACACGCAATTCTCTTCTCCAATCACTCCGCTCGCGCCCGGAGCCCGCAGCGCTGCGAACATCCGCGCACGGCGATCGTCTGGCGGCGTTGCACCGGCCGGATACCGACCGTCCGGCTTGAAGCGTCCTCGACGCTTTCTGACCTGGCTCTCGCCGGGCGGTCGAAAGTAGGTGTACGGCGAACCTGGTGGACTGGGTAATTCGCCAGGTGAGAGCGGTCGATCAATTATTGGTGCCGCGACCACTCCGGCATCCCCTCGGGCGTGGCAGCTCCGAAGCGAATAAGACGTACTGTAGTGGAAGAAATTCGGATGGGGCAACTCCGGAGAGAGTGGTTTCGTGATTTTTTGGCGGGAAGAACGGTCGAAGCCTCCGTGGGGCGATGAGCAGGGACTTTCGGTCCGGGATATACGGGTGGCATAGAAGGAACTCCTGATGTCAGCGCGCCGCGGCGGTCACCTGACGATCCCGTGAGTTTCTGATCATCGACTCGATCGGGTTGCTGCCGCTGTTCGTGATGTAGGCCGGGGCCGACCTGATTTCGCTGGTCGCGACGGTGGAGGTGCTGCCGGTCGACGCCGGTGACCGCGACCTGGCGACGGACCCGGCCGGTCCGGGCCACGATGGCCGGCCGCCGCAGCGGCGGCGTTCGTTCCACCGCGGCGCCATCTCGTCTGGGATCTCGAGGTGAGCGCCCGGGGCGTTCGCCAGACCAGAACTGTGCGGCCTGTCGCCTCGTTCGGCGAGGCTGGACCGGGCCTACCCGCAGAGGATGGGCCTGGCCTCACCCCGAGGTGGCAGGGCACGAGCCGTTCGGTGAGGACGGCAGCCACCGTTCGGTCGCTGACATCACCAGTCCCGAGGTCCCACGTCAAGGCCCGGGACTTCGAAATGGCAGGGACCGGCGTTCCAGAATCTGCTGGGTGGTGAAGGAAGGGCCCGCGGACGCCGTGCACAGGTGTGAGAGCGGAGCCGACCGGTACGCGCCGACCGCGCGCGGTTCGACCTGCTGTTTGCTGGTTTCGTGCTGGCGTCGCCACCACCGGCGCACCGGACTGACCTGGCGTAGCCGGCGCCCCAGGTCTCAGCCGGCGAGACCCCGTCGGATGGCGATCTCGACTGGAGAGTGGGAGTCGCCCCGGCGCTCCAGGTGGAGCGGGCCGGCCGGGTCCACTCGATGCCCGAGCGTCGTCGTCCGGAGCTGCTCCTGTAACCGGTTTTCCCCGTGCCGCGGGCAGGTCAGTGCGGGACCCGGTCCTGGGCCGGGGGGCGCCGGGCGGCTCCGTCGAGGGCCTGACGCAGGAGTCGGGCCAGGGTGTCCCGCTCCGCGGGGGCGAGGCCGGCGAGGACCTCGTCCTCGATCGACTCCTGGGCGTGCTCGGCCCGTTCCAGGGCAAGCCGGCCGGCCTCGGTCATCGCCACGAGATGGCGGCGGCGGTCGGCGGGATCGCGGCGCCGTTCGATCAGGCCGGCTGTCTCCAGATCGTTCAGCATCAGGACGCAGTAGTTGGCGTCGACGCACAGGCCCTCGGCGAGCGCCTGCTGCGTGGTTCGGGCGTGGTCGCGCAGGAAGGCCAGCGCACCCAGATCCTTGAGGTTGATGCCCAGCAGCTCCGGCGTGCTGGCCCGGTGCACGAGCCGCGACAGGCGGGTGAGCAGCACGATCGGCCCCGAGAAGATGGCGGCGTCCGGCATCGGTCTATAGTAGCGTCCGCGAGACCATCACTGCACCGTGATAGTTCATTAGGCATGACCGTCCTGTAGATGTCAGGATCGTGGCCGGGCAGGTCCCGGCCGATGCCGTCCCCTCGTCCGCTTCGTCTGACCGGTTCAGAGGAGATCCTTCGATGGCCAGCTCCGCCGATGTCTGATCCCACGATCGCCGTTCCCGCTCGCGGCGGGACCACCACGCAGAGCAGGGCCGACCGCCGCCGCTGGGTCGCGTTGGTGGTCGTGTGTCTGGCCATGTTGATGAACGCGCTCGACGGGTCGATCGTCAACGTCGCCCTGCCGGCGATCCAGGACAACCTGCACTTCACCCAGTCCAATCTCACCTGGGTGGTCGACGCCTACCTGATCTCCTTCGGGAGCTTCCTGCTGCTCGCCGGGCGCCTCGGTGATCTCGTCGGCCGCAAGAAGGTGTTCCTGACCGGCGTCGCCCTGTTCACTCTGGCCTCCATGGTGTGTGCGATCGCCCCGAACCAGGGGACGCTGATCGCGGGGCGTTTCGGCCAGGGGCTGGGTGGCGCCGTGTCGACCTCGGTCATCATGGCGATCGTCGTCACCGAGTTCCCGATCCCGGCCGAGCGGACCAGGGCGATGGGTGCCTACATGATGGTCACGCTGGCTGGCGGGTCGCTTGGCCTGCTGGCCGGCGGCGTTCTCACCCAGGCCGTGAGCTGGCACTGGATCTTTCTGATCAACCTGCCGATCGGGATCGCGACGTTCGCCCTCGGGGTCGTCCTCATCGAGGAGAACGAGGGCCTCGGCCTCGGCGGCGGGGTGGATGTCACCGGTTCGCTGCTGATCACCCTGTCGTTGCTGGTCGGTATCTATGCCATCGTCACGGCGGCCGGCCACGGATGGCTTTCGGCCCACACCCTCGGCTACGGCGGGGTCTCGGTCGTCCTGCTGGTGGCGTTCCTCGTCGTCGAAGCCCGGCGGAGAAATCCGATCATGCCGCTGCGCATCCTGCGGCTGCGCAGCCTGGTCGGGTCCAGCATCGTGCGCGGCTGCCTGTTCATCGGGATGCAGGTCCTGTTCTTCTTCGGTGCGCTCTACCTGCAGCAGGTCCGTGGCTACAGCCCGCTGCGCACCGGCTTCGCCTTCCTGCCGGTGACCCTGGTCGTCGCGGGACTGTCGGTGGGCGTGGTCAGCCGGCTGCTCAACCGGTTCGGGCCGCTACCGGTGCTCCTGCCCGGCCTGGTCGCGGCGCTGGTCGGACTGCTGCTGCTCGCGCGGGTGGACGAGCACAGCAGCTATGCCACCAGCGTGCTGCCCGCCCTGCTGATTCTCGGAACCGGCATGGCCTGCGCCACGGTTCCGCTGTTGTCGGTGGCGATGGCCGACGTCCCGCGAGCCGATGCCGGCCTCGCCTCCGGAATTGTCAACGTCTCCATCTGGCTCAGTTCGTCGGTCGGCCTCGCGGTCGTCTCGAGTGTGGCCGCCAGTCGGACGAAGTCATTGGAAGGGCACGGGCACGCGGCCGTGAGTGCCCTGGTCAGCGGCTACCACCTTGGCTATCTGATCGGCGCCGGCTGTGTGCTGGCAGGCCTCGTCACCTTCTTCGTGGTTCTGCTCGGCCCGGCACGGGCGATGTCGCCGGCGGCCATCAGCCGGCGGGCGGCGACCGCGCCCGCGGTGGCCATCCCTGCGCCGGCGGCAGGCCCGGCTGGTCCCCGCCCGCTGGCGGAATCTCCCGCCGAGGCGATCGCCCGCGACGCCTGACTCCGGCGGCCCGGTCACCCGGTCACCCGGTCGGCTCGTCCTCGTCGAGAACCAGGGGGAGCAGGCCGGGGAAGCGGGCGTCGAACTCGACCCGGCGCAGCCGGTTGAGGCGGCGCGAGCCCTGATCGATCTGCTCGAGCAGGCCGGCGGCGCGCAGGACGGCGAAGTGGTGGCTGGCAGTTGCCTTGGACACGGGCAGGTCGAAGGTGCCGCAGGCACAGGTGAAGTCCGGCTCGCCGGCCAGGGTCCGCAGGATGGACCGACGCACCGGGTCGGCGAGTGCGTCGAGTGCCTCCTGCAGGCGCACGTCCACCGGATCGGTGTGCCGCAGGCTGTCGGCACGCCGTGGCCTCGTCGTCATCGTGCCCCTGTTTCGATCGACCTCGACATCCAGGCTGTTCGATGGCTATCGTACATCGCACGTGTTCGATCGAAACCGAACACATGCGGCGTGCGCGCGTCGCCCACCCCTGAGGGAGAACAGTCATGACGGTGTCCGTGGGACGGATCGGCATCTGGTCCCCGTCCTTTGTCTGGAACACCCCCGATGCCCCGGACGCGGCGGCCGAGCTCGACGAGCTGGGGTTCGGTGCCCTGTGGCTCGGCGCCAGCGCCCCCGACCTCGACCTGCCGGGCGTGCTGCTCGCGCGGACGAGCCGGATGGTGCTCGCCACCGCGATCGTGAACGCGTGGGCGGTGGAGGCGGACGAGCTGGCGGCCGCCTTTCACCGGGTCGACACGGCGCATCCGGGCCGGTTTCTGCTCGGGCTCGGGGTCAGCCACCCACCCCTGGTGCAGGCGCTCGGGCGGACCTACGCCCAGCCGCTGAAGCACCTGGAGGGCTACCTCGGCGCCCTCGACGCGGCCCCGCAGCCGGTGCCGGTGGCCTCGCGTGTCCTGGCGGCGCTGCGGCCGAAGGCGCTGGACCTGGCCGCCCGCCGCTCCGCCGGTGCCCATCCGTACCTCGTCACGCCCGAACACACCCGTGCCGCTCGGGAAACCCTGGGCGAGGGGCCGCTGCTGGCCCCGGAGCAGAAGGTCATTCTGGAATCCGATTCCACCGCGGCCCGGGAGCTCGCCCGCCGCAACGTCAGCTACTACCTCGCGATGCCCAACTACGTGCGCAACCTGCAGCTGCTGGGCTTCACCGACGACGATCTCGCCGGTCACGGCAGCGACCGGCTCATCGACGCCCTGTACACCTTCGGGACCGAGCAGATCACCGCGCGGGTCGGCGAACATCACGCCGCCGGTGCAGATCATGTCGCGGTCCAGGTCATCTCGGCGGACCTCGACGTGTCCAACCGCACCGGCCGGTTGGCCCGCACGCACTGGCGCACACTGGCGGCCGCCCTGCTGTGACCCGCGGCCTGCCGTGTGGCCGGCTACGTGGCGGGTGCCAGCGTGCCGGTGGTGGTGAGCACGCCGAGGGCGATCAGCGCGCTCAGCTCGTCGGCGACCATCCAGACGGAGCTGATCCGGTCGTTGGTGATGGTCAGGATGTCGGTGACGCGGAGGGACACCTCCTGGCCGGTTGCCGGTACCGGGCCGAGTGCGGTGGGCAGCGGGCCGACGTGCCGCCCGTGCAGCCGGAATCCGATGGCGAGGTGTTCGGGCGTCCGCACCTGCTCGAGCAGTTCGTGGCGCAGGCCCGTCAGCGCGGCGTGCAGGGTTCGCGCCCGGGCGATGAGGTCCGCCGCGGACAACAAGGTCCCGTTCACCGGAACCGGGTCGGTGTACAGCTCGCGGAACGCGCGCACCGCCGACTCGTCGTCCGCGGGCAGGCCGTCGCTCCACAGCGACAGCAGTCGCGTGACCAGGTCTGTCATGGGGTCAGTGTGCCGCGCCGGAGCCGGCTGCCGGTGGATCTGTCGGGAACCCGCCCCGGCCGACCGGCTGGATGCCTGCGGCCTCTGGATCCAGCGACCTCGCCTTCGTCTGGCTACCGCAGCCGCAGCCGCAGCCGCAGCCGCAGCCGCAGCCGTCGAAGGCGACGCTGCCGTCGTTGCCACTGTGGCGGGACTACGCGACGCTGGTGATCGCCGAGGAGCCGCTGCTGGTGGCACTGGCCGAGGGCCATGCGGTCGTGCGCAGCGCGGAGGAGACCTACGAGGCTCTGGTGGGAGGGGTCGGCATCGTCCTGCTCGCCGCGGGCAACGCGCCACTGCTGCAGCACACCGGTGTCGTCGCCCGCCCGCTCGCCGACGGCCCTCGCAGCCGGCTCGCGCTGGCCTGGCGCCGCGACGACCGGCGCCAGGTCGTCAGCGACTTCGTCCAGGCCTGCCAGGAAGTCATCACGGCCAGCGGCGGTTCGAGCGATCAACCTGCTTCCGGAGACATCCAGATTAAATTGTCATGATGGTGATGAGGTCCTCGAGGCCCGCGAGGTCGGCGGCGTTGCGGGTGTAAAGAATGGCGTCGTGGGCGTGCGCGGTAGCCGCGATCAGGAGGTCCATCGTCCGGGCGCGGGGCTGCCGGCCGATCTCGACGACGCGGGTGGCGAGGCGGCCATAGCTGTCGGTGACGGCGTCGTCGACGGGCAGGGGATCGAATCGCCGTTGGAGTGCGCTGAGCCGGGTAAGACGGTTCGCACGGGCCTCGGAGGTCTTTGCGACGAGCACGCCGAACTGGAGTTCGGCGATGCTGATGATGCTGACCGCGAGCTCGCCGGGAATCGGGGCCACATCGGTGGCGACCAGCACGCTGGTGTCCAGAACGCCGCGGTTCATCGGTTTTCCCATGGGTCTGCAGCGGTGCCGTCGACGAGGTCACGGTCCTGCTGCCAGCCGGGGTCGGCCGGGAGGGCGAAGAGATCGGCGAGATCGTCCCAACGCCGCCAGGCGCGCGGCGCCACCGGGCCCAGGACGGCCGCCGGTCGACCGGAAACGGTGATGGTCATCCGCTCGCCGGCCTGGGCGCGTCGCACCAGCTCGCTGGCATTCTGCCGTACCTCGCGCAACCCTATCTGCTCCACCTTCCCAACGTAGCACCTGTGCTAGCGGTGTCTCTGGTCAGTCGGGTACCGGAGTCGTGGGTGAACGGTAACCGGCCAGCCGGTCGGTGGGAGCCGGGTCCGACCGGACGGATTCCCGGGCCTACGTCCGATCCTGCTGCCGTGGTGCTACAAATGCTCATGGCATTGATGACGCGGGGTGCACGGTTTTTCCTGGCTGTCGTGCCGGTGTTTCTCGCTGCCGCGGCCTGTGCTGATGGCACCGTTTACGGACGTGGCGGTACTGGCGGCGGTGGCGGTGTGGGAGGCGGTGCGAGCGTGGCGTTGCGGGTGGACTGGATCGGCGGTTTCGTGACGCCGGAGATGACGGTCACCCGGTTGCCGGTCGTGGCCGTCTACTCCGATGGTCGAGTGGTGGACGAGGGCCCGCAGATTGCGATTGCCCCCGGGCCGGCCTGGCCCAATGTGCAGCTTCGGCGGATTTCGGCCACGGACGTGCGGAAGCTCGTCGAGCGGGCGGTCGCGTCCGGCATCGGCACCGAACGGGACTTCGGTCAGCCGCCGGTCGCGGACGCCCCGTCAACCCGTTTCACCATTCGGACCGCGGACGGCGTGACCACCGCCGAGGTGCCGGCCCTGCTCGAATCGGACAGCTCCGGGTTGACCGATCACCAGCAGGCCGCGCGGAAGGCGGCCCGGAAGCTGTACGACGCGCTTACGGATCTGCCCGCCACGCTCGGCGCGGACGCGGTCAGCGAGTCGACGTCCTACCAGCCCACCGCGGTGGCCGCGGTCGCCGCCCCGTGGGCCGACACCTGCACCACCCCTACTGCCACTGCTCCCGCTGCCGCCGGGTCCGCCGGGTCCGCCGGTGATGCCACGCTGCCCGAACTGTGTGCCGACGGGCTGCCGCGGCAGGTCGAGCGGGCCTGGCCGGGGCCGGCGCTGCCAGGCGAGCCGATCGGTGACGGTCTCGAGCTGGGCTGTGTGACGGCCGGAGGCAGCGAGGCGACAGCGGTGATCGCCGCAGCGCGCCAGGCGGTGGTCACCACGCCGTGGACGTCCGGCGGCAGGCAGTGGCGAGTGCGCCTGCGACCGCTGCTGCCGGACGAGTCCGACTGCGCCGACCTGCGTGAAGCCGGCTGACCGCGAGCTGTCCGTCCGCCGTGAGCGAGTCCGCGGTGCGTGACACGGTGCTTCCCGCGGACGAAGGGCGAGCCGTCCGTCCTGGCTCTGCCCGCCCGTTGGCGCTGGTGACCGGGGCCAACCGGGGGATCGGCCGGGAGGTGGTGCGCCAGCTCGTCGAACGGGGCTGCGACGTGGTGGCCGGAGTGCGTGATCCGGCCGCGGGGGAGCGGACGGCCACCGAGCTTGACCCCGGCGGCGCGCGGGTGACCGCCTGCCCGCTCGACATCGCCGATCCGGCGAGCATCGCGGCGGCTGCGGCGCACCTCACCGAGCACCACGGGCGACTTGACATTCTGGTCAACAACGCGGCGATTCTCTACGACCCGGGCGCGCGGGCCGTCACGGCCGATCTCGACAGCGTGCACACGGCGCTGGAGACCAACCTGTTCGGCGCCTGGCGACTCGCCCAGGCCCTGCTGCCGCTGCTGCGCCGCAGCCCGCATCCGCGGATCGTGAACGTCAGCAGCGAGGGCGGCTCGATCAGCAAGCTGACCGGTGGCGCGCCCGCCTATTCGGTGTCGAAGGCCGCGCTGAACGCGCTCACCCGGCTGCTCGCCGGCGAGCTGCGCGACGACCGTTTTCTGGTGAACGCCATCTGCCCTGGCTGGACCGCCACCGACATGGGCGGTGGCGGTGGGCGGCCCGTCGCCGCCGGCGCGGCCAGCGTGGTGTGGGCCGCGCTGCTGCCCGATGACGGCCCGACCGGCGGCTTCTTCCGCGACGGCCGCCCGCTGCCCTGGTGATGTCCGTGGCGGGCAGCCGGTGTCAGGCGTGGGCGCGCAGGGCGCGGGCGTACCACTCCCAGGCGTCGATGATGTCGTCGGGCGCCTGGTGCGGCGCCCAGCCGTTGACGATGCCGACCAGGGTCCAGTAACGACCGATCCGGCGGTCGGTGAAGGCATCGATGCGGTCGGCGACCTGGGTGCGTTCCTCCGGCGGGGTGGGGCCGAGGGCCTCGAGGTGCTCGACGATCGTCAGCGCCTCGGGCGACGCGGGATCGACGCCCGCGCGGGCGGCGGGGCCGGCGAGCGTGCCGACCGCCTTGCCGACCTCAAACTGCGCCACGTCCGGCTGCGGCCCCTCGGCACGGGCGCGCTGGGCCATCCGGCGGCTGGTGGCGATGAAGTCGGGATCGCGCAGCAGCTCGGCGATCTCCACCCAGGCCGCGACCTGCTCCGGGGTCGGATCGTCGGGCAGATCGGGTGCGCCCATGCTCATCCTGGCGGCCACCGCGTCGGGGCTGTCGCCGAAGACGGCGTCCAGATAGTCGTCGACGATCCGGCGACGCTGCTCCGCGGTCAGCGTGGTCAGGTCGGTCATGCGTTTCAGCTCCTCGGGGCTGGTGGATCCGACGAAGGCGCGCAGCACGGCACGCTGCAGCCGCAGCAGGCGGATCTGGGCGTCCAGGGCGCGGATGTGCTCGGCGGCGACGTCCTGCAGGGACGCCTCGGCGCCGAGCACCCGCCTGATGTCGTCCAGCCCGACGCCGAGCTCGCGCAGCGTCCGAACCAGGCGCGCCCGGGCCACGGCGTCCGGCCCGAACACCCGGTAACCCGAGGCCGTGCGTCCCTCGGCGGGCAGCACGCCGGCGTCGGCGTAGAACCGCAGCGTCCGCACCGACAGCCCGGTGCTCGCCGCCAGCTGGCCGATCATCATGGCACCGATCCTCGAGTCTCCACCGACTGGAGAGTCAACCGTGCCGCATCAATCGGACGGTGTCGGACGGCCCCGTACTGGCCACGCCCTCGGCTGGCATCGTGCGTCTGGTGGAGTGGCCGGATCATCGGCTGCCCGGGTGGCGATGATCCGGACGGTGGCCTTCTGCAAGGTCGCCGATCCTGAGCCAGCCGTGGTCGTGGTGCTGTCGATGCTGCCGCCGGGGTGGAGCCAGCGGACGCGGGTGGCGCCAGGGATCAAGTCGTGCAACCGTCTCGCCACGGCGACCAGGTCCCGACCGCAGGCGAAACCGTCATCGACGAGGAGCATGGTCGGCTCCTTGTCCGCATAGTCGACGATCAGTCGCACGGTTCCCCCTGGCCCGGATGCCGTCGTCCACGTCGACCATGACCGTGTGGTCCAGGTAGCGGGCCGATGTCCCGGGCATCGCCGGGAGCGGGACCGGTCTCGGCTCTGGTAGGTCGTCGGCGGACTGTGTGACCCGTACGCCCTTGATCGTCACCCCGTTCGTGTCGCGGCAGAGAAGCCCCTGACGCCAGCGCGGACGCAGTAGCGCCAGGGGCCGCGTGGTGGGTGCCTCGGTCGCGTGGCGACCTTGCCAGGTCCTCGAGGCGCCCATAGCCACAGTTCACGCAGGCAGTGGGACGCGACTACTGCCCGGCCGGACAACGGCCGCTGGGCTCTCCCGGGCGGTCAGATGGAGGTAGGGGAATCGCTGCCGGAAGCAGCAGCGCGAGAGGTCAGGGAAGAAACCGGGCTGACGGTGGAAATCATCGGCATTCTCGGAACCTACACAGACCCCCGCCACGTGATCGGCCACGATGACGGCGAGGTAAGGCAGCAGTTTGCGATCTCGTTCCGTGGCCGTGTTACGGGCGGTGCTCTGCTCGCAAACGGAAGTGAGGCCAAGGAGGCGCGTTTCTTCGCAGCCTCCGAGCTGGACGGTCTGAACCTGCACCCGTCGATGCGACTCCGCGTTGATCACCACTTTGCCCACGGGACTTTTCCGCACATCGGGTAGAAGACCTGAACCTACGCAGGAACCGCCGAAAGTTTGCTTTGTGTCCGAAAGATCGCTGCTCGGCGCGTCCCACTCGACGGAGTCCTTAGGCCTGGTTGTACTGCCAACGCTGCAACCGCGGCCTGCCCGAGAACAGTCGTCGGGTCTCGCTGATCCGAGGCGCGGAGCTGCTCTGCGACCCTGTTCAGCTCGGACGCGTGGCCCGGCTGATGGTCGGGGGACGTGTGGTCAGTGCGTGGTCGCGACGAGGAAGTCCTCGCCGGTGGAGGGGCGCAGGCCGTCGGGGCGGCCCGCAAAGTAGCGCTCGGCGACAGTGGCGCCCGAGACGTGCCGGGCGTCGCCGAGGCCGGCCTCGTGGGCGAGGGTGAGCAGGTCGTCCGGAGTGTAGAAGCTGACGAACGGGGTGCCTGATGCCTGCGCGCCCTGCTTCGATGCCTCGAGCCCGTCGCGGTCGGCCGCATCGACGAGCTCGCTGGGCAGCAGGAACGTCAGAACGGCCGTCGATCTGGGCGCCAGCTCGGCGATCTGGCGCAGAGTGGCGGCGGTGACGGCCCGGGTCAGATACATCGTGACGCCGGTGGCGGCGACGACGGCCGGCCGGTCCGGGTCGAATCCGGCGGCGGCCAGGTGCTTCGTCCAGTCGCCGTCCACCTCGAAGTCGACCGGCACCAGGCGGAGTCGGTCGGGCACGCCGTAACCGAGCTGGACCAGTCGCTCGCGTTTCCAGGCCTGGGTGTCGGGCTGGTCGACCTCGAACACCGTCAGGCGGTTCGCGAGCTCCGGCCGGCGCTGGGCGAAGGTGTCCAGGCCGGCGCCGAGGATGACGTACTGGGTGACACCACGTTCGACCGCCTCGGCGACCAGGTCCTCGACGAACCGGGCCCGGGCGACCATCGAGGCCCGGAACCCGCGGGTGAAGGTCGGGTCCATGTCCGGCCGGTCCCCCCAGCCGTCGTCCGGGGCGACCAGGCGTAGGCCGATCTCGTCGGTGAGCAGGTGCGGCGGGGCATCGACCTGGACGTGCATCGCCCGCCACAGCGCGGTCCGCACCGCGGTGTTGTCCGGGACGACCTTCTGGTCCTGCATCAGGATCCCTTTCCTTCTGTCTGCCGGGAAGGTTTGTCGGCGGCGCGGACCAGGACCGGCCGGCTGGTCAGCTGTTGGCGGGGGCCTGCAGGCTCCAGAGACGGCCGTCCGGGTCACGGACGGTCGCCTCCCGCGTCCCGTAGTGGGTGTCCTCGAACGGGGTGACGATCTCGACGTCCGGGCCGGGCCGAAACGCCGTCTCGTCCGGCACCTTCAGGACGAGACGGGTCGTGGTCGGCCGGTTCTCGGGAACCTCGGCGATGAACACGGACGGCCCGTCGCCGCCCCGGAACTGCCCCGAGTCGTGGTCGGTCTCGAACTCGAGGGTGAACCCGAGTGCCTGGAAGAACCGCGCGGCCCGGCCCCAGTTGTGGGACTCCAGGAACACGGCTTCGATGCCGTCGGTCGTCATGTCAGCGCTCCGATCCGGATGACGGTGTCTGCTGCCCGCGGATGCCGTCGGGCCGGGCAGCGTCCGCGGGCGAAGTGGCGCCGACGTCGGTGAGATAGACGCGTAGCGCCTCGGTGACCAGTGCCGACAGGGACAGCCCCGACTCGATGGCCTGGTGCTTCACCTGCTTGATCAGCCCGATCGGCAGATACACGTTGAACTGCTTGACGTCCTCGTCGCCCACACCGTCGACCATAGCATGCTAGCAAGCTATATGGCACCCGCTGGTGTGGAGCAGGACTCCGGGTGTCCAGCAGGAGCGGGCCGTGACATCCGGTGGGAGGCGGGGAACGCTGGTAGCCATGACCACGACACTCATCACCGGAGCCAACAAGGGCCTCGGGTTCGAGACCGCCCGCCGGCTCATCGCGGCCGGCCACACCGTCTACCTGGGCAGCCGTGATCCGGAGCGCGGCCAGGCCGCGGCCGAACAGCTTGGGCCGCAGGCGCGCCCGGTCCTGCTGGACGTCACGGACGACGCCTCCGTCGAGGCCGCGGCGAAGACGATCGAAGCCGACGGCGGGCTGGACGTTTTGATCAACAACGCCGGTATCGAGGCCCGCAACCCGGACGGGCAGGTGCCACCAACCGCCGAGACCTCCGCCGACCTCGTCCGGACCGTGTTCGAGACGAACGTGATCGGCCTGGTCCGGGTCACCCACGCGTTCCTGCCCCTGCTGCAGCGGGCCGCCGCCCCGGTCATCGTCAACGTCAGCAGCGGCCTGGCGTCACTGTCCCGGATGTCGGGCGCCCAGGGGCTGGGCCATGCCTATCCCGGGCTCGCCTACCCGGCGTCGAAGGCCGCGGTGAACATGGTGACGGTGCAGTACGCCAAGGCCCTGCCGAACATCCGGATCAACGCCGTCGAGCCCGGCTACACGGCTACGGACCTGAACGCGCACGCCGGCACGCAGACGGTCGAGCAGGGCGCCGAGATCATCGTCCGGATGGCGCAGGTCGGCCCGGACGGTCCGACCGGTGGTTACTTCGACGCGGAGGGCCGGCTGGACTGGTAGCCGAGCGGGCGGCCAGCCGGGTGGGCCGCAGCCCTGGATCAGCCGGGTGGGTCAGGCGGGTCGGGCGGGTCGTCCGGGACGTGGATCGGTGCCGGCGCGGGACCGCGCGAGCGCGAGCAGGCCGCGGTCTCCCTCCTCATAGAAGCAGTGCAGCGTCAGTTCGGTGATCAGCCACCCGCCGGCCACGGTCGGGGTGACGGCGAGCTGGTACCGGCCGGCGATCAGCCAGCTGGAACTGGTGGGATCGCCCCGCATCAGGTGGTGTGCACGGGCCTGCGCCTCGAGGTGCATGGTGGCGTCACCCGGCTCGGCAGACACCAGCACCGGGCCGGTGATGTGCTGGGTCGCGTCGAATCCGGGCAGCACCGCGCGCCACCGCCGGACCAGCGCATCGGCACCCAGGGTTTCGACCCGGCCGCCGAACACCGAGGTGTAGTCGACGACGACCTCGTCGGCGAGGGCCGCGCGCACCCGCGTCCAGTCGAGATCGTCATAGCCGTGCAGGAGGCTGATCAGCGCGGCGGCGGGGTCCCCGGCGGTGAGGGCGAAGGCGGCAGAGGTGGGCATGGGCGTTTCCTCGGACGTCAGGCCGGGGCGGGCGGGCCCCCGGGTAAAGGCACAAAGGCTGTCAGCATCGTGACCCGGCCCCCGGATCGTCTCGGCCCACGAGTGGAGAAGGGGGTGAAGGCCGGGTGGAGGCGTCCCCGATGGGTGCCCCTGGCTCGGATCTGTCCGACCTGCCGGGCTTGTGTGCCATTGGTTATGTCGCAGGTCACCCTCGACGTGGGGCATGGATCGTCCGGGCTCTGACTTAATACTTGTATGCTGCAAACAAGTCCCGGGTCTGCTCGGAGCGAGGTCGTCGACGAGTGGACGGGACGTCGCGGTGGTCAGGGTGCCACCGAGATGGCCCGCCTCGATCGCGAGGCGTCGCCACCAGCGGTGGTGTCGGCAACACAGGGGAGTGGTGTGGACGGGGCGGACTCGACCGGGCGGGATGAGCGGATCGCCCAGCTCGCCGAGGAGATCGCCCGGATGCAGCGGACGCTGGGCCGGGCCCGCGGTCAGCTTCTGCGCAAGGCCCGCGAGAACGTGGAGTGGGCGTCCCAGATTCTGATCACGTATCTGGCCGGTGGTGGGCCGATGCGCCTGGGCGCGCTTGCCGCCACCGTGCAGTCCGACCCGTCAACGGTCAGCCGTCAGGTGGCCGGGCTGGTCCGCGACGGGTACGTCGAGCGCCGACCCGACCCCGAGGACGGACGGGCCGTGCTCCTGGCGGTGACCGAGCAGGGTGAGCGGGCCTATCAGGACTACGTGCGCGTCCGCGCCGAGCGCTACGCCGACATCCTCGCCGGCTGGAGCACTGGCGACGTCGCGGCCCTGGCCACCCTGCTCCACCGACTGGACAACGAGTTCGAGACCCGACTCATGGAGGGCGGCAGATGAAGACTCGCACAGCCACCCGCGCGGGCAGCAGGGCATCCCGCGCCGGCACCAAGGCCACTCGCACCAGAACCACTCGCACCAGAACCACTCGGGCTGACGGGGTGACCCGTAGCGACGGGCACTCGCCGAACGTCCAGGCCGCGACGCCCTCCGGTCCGCTGACACACCGGCAGATCATGACGATCATCGTCGCGCTGCTGCTGGGGATGTTCCTCGCCGCCCTCGACCAGACCGTGGTGAGCACGGCGATCCGCCGCATCGGGGACGACCTGCACGGCCTGTCGGCCCAGGCCTGGGTCACCACCGCCTTCCTGATCACCTCGACGATCACGACGCCGCTGTACGGGAAGCTCTCCGACATCTACGGCCGCAAACAGCTCTTCATGATCGCTATTTCGATCTTCGTGGCGGGCTCGATGCTGTGCGGGCTGGCCACGGACATGTACATGCTCGCCGGGTTCCGCGCCGTGCAGGGGCTGGGCGCCGGTGGCCTGTTCTCGTTGGCCATGGCGATCACCGCGGACATCCTGTCGCCGCAGGAGCGCCCTCGGTACATGGGCTACTTCATGGCGACGTTCGCCACGTCCAGCGTGCTCGGACCGGTGATCGGCGGGTTTCTCTCCGGCCAGGACTCGATCCTCGGCATCGCCGGCTGGCGGTGGATCTTCGTGCTGAACATCCCGATCGGAATCCTCGCGCTGGTCGTGGTCAACCGGGTGCTGCACATCTCGCCCCGCCGAGCCCAGGTGCGGATCGACACCTGGGGCACCGTGGCGATCATTGTCGCCGTCGTGCCCGTCCTGCTGGTCGCCGAACGCGGTCGGGAATGGGGCTGGACCTCCGTGTGGTCGATCGGCTGCTTCGTGCTCGGCCTGGTCGGCCTGGTCGCGTTCCTGTTCGCCGAACGGCGGATGGGCGACGACGCGCTGATCCCCCTGCGGCTGTTCCGCAACAACACCTTCTCCGTGGGCTCCGCGATCAGCCTGATTCTCGGCATCGGGATGTTCGGCGGCCTTGCCGCCATCCCGCTCTACCTGCAGATCGTCAAGGGTGCCTCACCCACCCGTGCGGGTCTGCTGATGCTGCCGCTCATGCTCGGCATGATGAGCGCCTCCCTGCTCGCCGGTCGGTGGACGTCGCGCACCGGTCGCTACCGGATGTTCCCGATCGTCGGGTGCGGGCTGCTGGTCGTCGCGCTCGGCCTGCTGTCCCTGCTCGGCGCGGACACCCCGCTGTGGCAGACCGACCTGTACATGCTGCTGTTCGGGGTCGGGCTCGGGCTGAACATGCAGACCATCCAGATCGCGATGCAGAACTCGGTGGCACCGCAGGACATCGGCGTCGCCACCTCGTCGGGTACCTTCTTCCGCCAGATGGGCGGCACGCTGGGCACCGCGGTGTTCCTGTCGATCCTGTTCGGTGGCGCGTCCAGCAAGATCGGCGATGCCTACCGGAGCGCTGCCGGCGATCCGAACTTCGCCGCCGCGGCCGCTGCCCATCCCGACCAGCTGCGGCAGATCACCGGCAGCGGTTCCCTGAACGACACCGCTTTCCTGTCGTCCGTCGACAGGGTCCTGGCGCATCCGTTCATGGTCGGCTTCTCCGACGCGATGGGTCTGGTCTTCATCGTCGGTGCCGCCGTCGTCACCCTCGGTCTCCTGCTCACCTTCGTCCTGCGGGAGGTTCCGCTGCGCACCGTCTCCGGAGCGGAGGCCGCGCGCATCGAGGCCGCCGAAGCCGCAGAGGCCGCCGAAGCCGCCGAAGCCGCCACGCTGACCAGGGCCGCCACAGCAGTCTCCACCGAGGCCGGTGCCGTCGGGGTGGACAACTGAGCAGGGCCGCGGGAGGACGTCCGTCAGCGTGCGCGGGTCAGCGTGCCGGTCGGATTCGACGTTCCCGGAACGGCGGAGGTGTAGAGCACGGTGCCGTCTGCCTGCCGGTGCAGTGTGACCTGACCACCGTGGGCGCACAGGGGCAGGCCCAGCAGGGTCGGCTCGTTGTCGCCGCCGCTGCCGGGAACGTCCTGCAACGTGATGGTGTCCGAGGCCGCGGTCAGTCGCATGTCGGCGATGCAGCGTAGTTCCTTGCCGGTGACGCTGGCCAGCGCATCGGTGGTGACCTCGGAATGGGCGACCACACCCCCGACCTGTCCACGGCGAACTGTGATGACGACGTTCTGCGCAATGCCGGAGCTGTCGCTGAGCGCACCCTGCCAGGTACCGAGGTAGGCCGCCGGAACGGCGGCGTCCCCCGAGGACCCGCTGGTCGATCCGGTGGCAGCTCCGGAGGCCGGACGGGTGGTCGATCCGGAGCCGGTCGTCGACGTCGGGCCGGACCGCAAGGTTGATCCGGCGGCGGCAGGGCCGTCGGCGTCGGCGCTGGCCGCGGCCAGGCCCCGATCGCCGCCCGCCGTCCCGTTCTGGTCGTCGCGGCGGAGCACGACGACCAGAAGCACCGAGACCAGCGCGATGCCAGCGATCGCCGCCCCGATGATCGCGACGATGAACCCGGTCCGTCGCGACGAGCGCGACGAGGACGGTCCCGGCGATGGCGACCACGACGGCGACGGGGGTGGCGGCGACGGGGGTGGCGGCGACGGGGGTGGCGGCGACGGGGGTGGCGGCGACAGGGGTGGCGGCGACGGGGGTGGTGGCGACGGCATCGCCGACGCAACCGCCGGGGGAGTCGAGGGCGCCAGGGAAGACGAAGGAGTCGGGAAGGGCGGCGGAGTCGGATGGGGCGTGGGTTGGCCGCGGGTCGGGGCGTCGAGGTCGAGCAGCGCCAGGGCGCTGCGGCTCAGGGCTGTGACCAGGTCCGGGGGTAACCAGCCCGCGGCCATGAGGGCTGTCGCCGGGCTGGTGCCCCGGCTCTCGGCACCGGCGCCGGGAGCAAGACGGGCCAGTACCGCGGCCGGGGTCGGCCGCAGGGCGGGATCCTTGCGCAGGCAGGTCTCGACCAGCTCGCGCAGCTCGGCGGGTATCTCGGCCAGGTCCGGCTCGTAGGACAGGATGGCGTACATCAGGGCCGGCAGGCCCGGCGCGCGAAACGGCGGCGCACCGGTGGCGGCGTAGGTGAGGACGATGCCGAGCGCGAAGACATCGGTGGCCGGACCGATCTCACCAGTGCCGATCTGCTCGGGCGCCATGTACGCCGGCGAACCGACCGCTGCGCCCGTGTGCGTCAGGATGGTCGCGTCGATGGCCCGGGAGATGCCGAAGTCGATCACTTTCGGACCGTCCAGGCCCAGCAGCACGTTGGACGGCTTCAGATCACGGTGCACAAGGCCCGCGCCATGCACGGCGATGAGCGCCTCGGCCAGACCCGCGCCGAGTGCCCGCACGGTCCGGACCGGAAGCGGACCGTGCTCGCGCACCGCGTCCTGCAGAGACGGCCCCGGGACGAACGCCGTCACCAGCCACGGCTGCTCGGCCTCCGGGTCGGCATCGAGCACCGGCGCCGTCCACCGCCCCCCTACTCGCCGGGCCGCGTCCACCTCCCGCCGGAACCGATAGCGGAACTGGGGTTCCGCGGCGAACTCGGCGCGGATCACCTTGATTGCCACCGTGCGCCCACCGGCGCTGCGGCCGAGGTAGACCCGGCCCATTCCGCCGGCGCCCAGGCGGGCCAGCAGGCGGTAACTGCCGATGGTCTCGGGATCGTCGGGGCGCAGAGCTTCCACTGCCGACGTCCTCCCGATCCGGGCGACCACCACGACAGTGCCCGGACGACCGCGGTGCCCGGACAGCTCGTGTTGCCCGGAGAATTCCGGGCTGCCCAGAGAATACGGTGGTCCGGACGGCTCGGCTCCCCGGGCACGGGCGGCCCCACCGATGGGCGGGTGCGACGATCGGTGCACGCCCCGACCGGGCGGCGCAGGACCTGGCCAGGCGGACATCGGCGGCAGTGGTGGCCGGCCGGTCGGAAAGTCGCTTGCGGGGTGGCATTCCGATGGCCTAACCTTGAGGACGTTCGCCACCGGATCATCCGGTGGCTCCTGCCATCCAGTGGCTCCTGCCATCCGATGGCCCTTTACGGAGGATGCCTCATGGCCGCCCCGGGTTATCGCCCGGGTCATCGGTAGTCGGCTTTCTGCCGATCTGCTGCGCGACCGTTCGGTCGTAGGCGGATCGGATGGCACGCGACGCTGTGCTGCTTTCTCCGGTGACCCGTGGATATCAGACGTCCTGTCATGATCTCCCGATCGGGAACCTGGAGCATCCTGCGTTGAGCAAGAACACTTCATCCGTACACACGTCCTCCGCTGCGGAAGTGCCGGCCACGGATATCTCTCCGACCTGGTACGCGACCTTTTTCACCTACCTTCCCAACGAGTTCTGGCGCCGGGTGGCCACCCCGGAATGGACCGTGGCCGAGGTCGACTTCGTCGAGTCCAGGCTGGGCCTGCGGGCCGGAGCGCGGATTCTCGACGTCCCCTGCGGAAGCGGACGGCACAGCCTTGCGCTGGCTGCCCGCGGCTATCGGGTCACCGGCGTCGACCTGTCCGCCGAAGCCCTCGAGCACGCCCGCCGCACCGCCGCATCCGCGCCGGCCGCCGCATCCGCAGCGGCCGGGGATGCGGTGACCTTTGTGCACGGTGACATGCGGGAGCTGGCCGGGCTCGGTGTCTTCGACGCCGCAGTCTGCCTGGGAAACAGTTTCGGCTATCTCGACACCGCCGGCACACGGGCGTTCGCCCGGGCACTCGCGGCGGTGGTCCGTCCCGGCGGTGGGCTGGTCATCGACGTGGGAGCGGCGGCCGAGTCGATCCTGCCGGATTTCACCGGGCAGGTGCGCAGGATGACCACCGGCGACATCGTGGTCGAGATGTCGGGCCGTTACGATGTCGCCGACAGCCGGCAGATCAGCCAGTACCGCTTCGTCCAGGGTGCCCAGGAGCTGCGGACCACGGCGGTGCACCACGTGCGCACCAGTGGTCACATCGGTGAACTGCTCGACGAGGCCGGGTTCACCGACCTTCGCCGGTACGGAGGCCTCGACGGCGCGGCGTACACGGTCGGTGCCCCCCGCCTGCTGGTGACCGCCCGCCGCAGGTAGCCCGTCTCCACCCACCACCGGGGCCACGCCGCCCCCACCGCCGTCCGGGCCCTGGCCCGTCCGGACAGCTGGTGACGAGGCAGATGTCACGAGTCGGGTCGAGCCTCAAGTCATTAGCATAGGCTAAGTATTTCCGCTGGGGGCAAGGAGATCATCGGAGGCTGTCGATGACCGAGCTGACGTACCGGCGGCGCCTGCTCGTGCTGGCGATCTGCTGCCTGAGTCTGTTCGTCGTCGGAATCGACAACACCATCGTCAACATTGCTCTGCCGTCGTTGCGGCGCGATCTGCACGCCTCCGCGTCCGGTCTGCAGTGGACGATCGACTCCTACACCGTGGTTCTGGCCAGCCTGCTGCTGCTCGGCGGATCGAGTGGGGACCGCTTCGGCCGGCGCCGGGTGTTCTGCATCGGACTTGCCCTGTTCACCGCAGGCTCGCTGCTGTGCAGCCTGGCCCCTGACCTGACCTGGCTGATCGTGTTCCGGATGGTGCAGGCGGTCGGCGGCTGCATGCTGAACCCGGTCGCCATGTCGATCATCAGTAACACCTTCACCGATCCGCAGGAGCGGGCCCGGGCGATCGGGGTGTGGGGCGCGGTCATCGGGGTGAGCATGGCGCTTGGTCCGGTGATCGGCGGCACATTGGTCGAGTCGGTCGGCTGGCGGGCGATTTTCTGGGTGAACGTGCCGGTGGGGCTGGTCGCGATCGTGCTGGCGGGACGATGTGTCCCGGAGTCGCGGGCGGCCAGGGCGCGCGCGTTCGATCCGCTTGGCCAGCTGCTGGTCATCGGGACCCTCGCGGCCCTGACCTACGGGATCATCGAGGCGCCGTCGATCGGCTGGGTGGCGCCGCGGACCCTCGGGCTGATCACAGCCGCGCTGGTGGCGGGTGCGGTGCTGGTGGGTTACGAGTCGCGCCAGGCTGAACCGCTGCTCGACGTCCGCTTTTTCCGGTCGGTACCGTTCGCGGCCGCCACCGGCATCGCGGTCTGCGCGTTCGGCGCGGTCGCCGGCTTCCAGTTTCTCAACACCATGTACCTGCAGGAGCTGCGCGGGTACTCGCCGCTGGTCGCCGGCTGCCTCACGCTGCCGATGGCGGTGCTCACCGTCGTTGCCGCACCCGTGTCGGGGCGGCTGGTCGCCGCCCGGGGTGCCCGGATCCCGCTGTTGCTCGCCGGGACCGCGATGACCGCGGGCAGCGTGCTGCTGACTGATCTCGGCGTCGACACGCCGCTGGTCTGGCTGGTACCCGCCTACGTGCTGATCGGGTTCGGCTTTGGCATGGTGAACGCGCCGATCACCAACACCGCGGTGACCGGTATGCCCCGCGCGCAGGCCGGGGTGGCTGCGGGCATCGCCTCGACGAGCCGGCAGATCGGCCAGTCGCTCGGCGTCGCGGTCGTCGGCTCGCTGGCCGCGGTGCAGGTGGCGGGACGTACCGGGGTGGTTGATCCGACCAGTGCCACCGGCTGGTGGACGATTGTCTCCTGCGGTCTCGGCGTGTTGCTGCTGGGCGCGGTGAGCACCGGTGCCTGGGCCCGCGGCACCGCCGCCCGGGTCGCCGAGGGGCTGTTCACCCCACGTCCGGTCGGCGAGGGTGTTGCTGCCGAAACGCCCGAGCGGGAGTCTGCGGCGCGTACCCGGGCGGCTGCGGACCGCTGACCACCAGGACGGATATTCTCGGCTCTGCCCGCCGTACCGGTTTCCGGGTATGGGTGGGGGATTTCTTGAAGTGGTCGCATGGCCATATTTACGGTCGAGTCCAGTCCCGCGATATCCGCCTTTTCGTAAACTCTCGAAAAGTCGGTTGCGTGCGTGAAATTGCTGTGGCTTGACGCACCCTCAATGGTCCGCGGTAACCTCGCGCCGCACGTCCAGCGCAGACTGAACATCAACGGAAGGAAGAACGGCAGACATGGCCCAGCAGCAGATCGAGCAGCAGATCGAGCAGCAGCTCCGGCAGAACTGGCGGCAGCTCCGCTACAGCATCCTGGACCAGTTCGGTCAGGTCAGCGCCGCGGATGTCGACAGCGCGACCAGCGTGAACGACCTTGTTGCGCGTATTGCGGACAAGACGCACCACAGCGAGCGGTACATCGAGAACCGGCTGCACCAGCTCGTGGGCGTCGGCAGTGGCCAGGGTGGAAACCTCGGTGAGCGCTTCGGTGCCTCACAGGGTGGCCAGCGCGGGAACCAGAACCAGAATCAGAACCAGAACCAGCCGTTCGGCTCGCAGCAGTAGCACCAGCCGGCAGTACCAGCCATACGGCGGGGACCTCCCCAGGCCCTGCAGGTGGGCCTGGGGAGGTCCCCGTTGGCACTACTCGACGGGCGTGGGCTCCAGGGCCGCGCCCAGCAGCATACGTAGTTCGAGCAGCTCGTCGATCATCCTGGCCGTCGCGGAGTCCCGTGGGCGTCGGCGTAGCTCGTCCAGCATGGCATCCGTTTCCTCGACGGTTGGAATGTCGTCGATAGATGCCGCAATTTTGACGATCGTCTCCATGGCGTCCACCACCTGCCGTCTGGTCGTCTGGGTCTGTCCGACGCCCTTGTGTATGTGGCCTGTACGAGGCCGGATCGGACGCGTTCGTCTACGCTGACGCTGACAGGTTCTCCGGGCATTAAACAGTTGTTGCCGAGTCGTTAATTACCGCTCACGGTCGCTGTCAACCACGGCGCGATGCGCGGATTGCCAGCGACCACCGACATATCGGAAATGCGCGGCCACGTTCCGTGTCGGAACCCTCGCCAACTGGACATCTGATGGTGTCCCTCCTCTCCGCATCCGCTCGGTGGTCCGGTCTGCTCGCCATACGGACCGCCGCGCACTCCGGCTGAACCCCACCTATACCCGTTCCCGCCGCTGGCGAAGCGGACTGGCTGCGTACGCACCGCCGCGTACTCACCGCCGCCCGGCGGAATGGTGGATCGCCCCCGCCCGTCACTGCCCGCGACTCGGTGGGCGGTGGTTGGTCGGCGGCGGCAGCCGTGGGTGAGCGGGCACTGCGGTCAGCCGGTGTTGCGCAGGCCGGCGGCGATGCCGTTGATGGTGAGCAGCAGGGCGCGGCGCAGGTGGGGGTCGGCGTCGGGGCCGGCGGCGCGGGAGCGGGCCAGCAGGGAGATCTGCAGCGCGTGCAGCGGGGCGAGGTAGGCGTCCCGAACCTCGAGGGTGTGGCGCAGGGTGGGGGCGTTTTCGAGTAGTTCCCGCTGGCCGGTGACGGCCAGGACCTCGCGCAGGGTGCGGGCGTGCTCGGTGCGGATCGCCTCGAAGATCGCCGCACCGGTGGTGCCGGGCTCCCCGGCAGCGGTGGGTTCGCTGGCGAGGGTGGTGACGTAGCGCTCGGCGATGGTGAGGTCGGACTTGGCCAGGGTCATCTGGACGTTGCCCAGGAAGGTCCGGAAGAAGTGCCAGGAACGGTACATGTCGGCGAGCGTGTCGCCGGCTCCGGCGGCGCGGGCGGCGGCGAGGCCGGTGCCGACGCCGAACCAGCCGGGCAGGATGATCCGGGACTGGGTCCAGCCGAAGACCCAGGGGATCGCGCGCAGGTCGGCGAGGCCGCCGGAGCCGCCGGGGCGGCGCGACGGGCGGGAACCGATGTTGAGGTTGCCGAGCTCCTCCACCGGGGTGGCGGCGAGGAAGAACGGCACGAGTGCCGGGTCCGCGACGAACGCCTGGTAGGCCTCGCGGGCCGCGTCGGCCACAGCCTGCATGGTCGCGTCCCAGCCGGCGAGCACCGCCGGGCTCAGCCGGGCGGAGCGGTGCAGGATCGACGCCTCGACCACCGCGGACAGGGCGATCTCAAGGTTGTGCCGGGCGAGCTGCGGCAGGGTGTACTTGTCCGAGATCACCTCGCCCTGCTCGGTCACCTTGATGGAGCCGTCCAGGGTGCCGAACGGCTGCGCCATGATCGCCTCGCCGCTGGGCCCGCCGCCGCGCCCGACCGAGCCGCCGCGGCCGTGGAACAGCCGCAGCACCACGCCGTGGCGTCGCGCCACGTCACGCAGGTCCCGCTGGGCTTTGTGGATCTCCCACTGGGAAGCGGTGATGCCGGCGTCCTTGGAGGAGTCCGAATAGCCGAGCATGACCTCCTGGACGTCCCCGCGTGCACCGACCAGCGCCCGGTAGGACGGGTCGGCGAGCATCCCGTCCAGCAGGCTGCCCGCGGCCCGCAGCTCCGCCACCGTCTCGAACAGCGGGACGAACCCGATGCGGGCCCACGCCGCCTGCCCGGCGAACCCGACCCCGACCAGACCCGCCTCCCGGGCCAGCACCGCCACGGCGAGGATGTCGTCGACGTCCCGGGTCATCGAGACGATGTAGCTCTCGATCACGTCCGCGCCGAACCGGTCGAGCGCCACCCGGATCGTGCGCATCAGCTCCAGCGTGCCGAGCGCCCCGTCCGGCAGCGGCGGCGGCGCGCCGCCCAGCAGCGGGCGGCGCCGGGCGAGCTCGCCGGACAGCAGGGCCCGCCGGGCGGGCCGGTCGAGCTCGGCGTAGGGCACATCCAGTTCGCCAAGCAGGTCGTAGAGGGCGCCGAGTGCCTGATGGTGCTTGTCGGCGTGCTCGCGGATGTCGAGGGTCGCCAGCGCCAGACCCATCGCCGTGGTGGTGCGGATCACTCGCTGCAGTGGACCGTCCGCGACGAGGTTGCCGTTCCTGGCCGCGAGCGAGGCGCGCATCACCGCCAGATCGGCCAGGACCTCGGGCAGGCCCGCGTAGTCCCGGCCCGCCACATGCGGGTGACCCGCGGCCAGGCGCTCCCGGGTCGCCGTCAGCCGGGCCAGGATGTAGCTGCACTTGAGCCGGTACGGTTCCTCGGCGTTGAGCCGGACGTAGCGCTCGTACACCTCGGGCAGCGCCGCGCGGTCGGCCGCCAGTGAGGTGAGCAGCTCCTCGCTCACCTCCACCACCCGGGTGGACGCGGTCAGCTCTTTGACCAACCGCTCGACGGACGAGGTCAGCAGCCGGATGCCGAACTCGTGCTGCAGGGTCAGAACCTCAAGGGTGACGGCCGGGGTGACGTTCGGGTTGCCGTCCCGGTCACCGCCGGCCCACGAGCCGAACCGCAGCGGACGGGCCTGCGCCGGCAGCGTGATCCCTACTCGGGCGAAGGCGAGCTCGAGCTCCTCCAGCAGGTCGGGCAGCACCTCGGTGGCGATCAGTTCCAGGTAGTAGGCGGCCGAGCGGGCCTCGTCGGCCGGCTTGGGCCGCTCCACCCGCAGCTCGTCGGTCTGCCACAGGACGTCGACCATCTCGGCGAGGCGTCGGCCGAGGCGTTCGGCGTCCACCGGACGAGGCGTGCCGACATCCGGACTGTCGGTGTCGAGCAGGTCGGCGATGCGACGCAGCGTGTCGAGCACCGAACGGCGGCTGGCCTCGGTCGGATGTGCGGTGAACACCGGGCGCAGCTCGAGCCGCCCGGCGATCGAGGCGGCGAGTGCGCGGTCGAGGGTGCCCGCGTCGAGCGCGTCACCCATCCGGGCGAACGTCTCCGCCAGCGGGCCCTGCGCCCGGTCGGACAGCTCCCGGGAGCGGTACAGCTGCTCGGTGATGTTGGCGAGCTGGAAGTAGGCGGTGAACGCGCGGGCGAGCACGATCGCCGTCGGGTCGTCGACACCGGCCAGCAGCCGGGCGAGTTCCGCGCCGTTGTCGGGCCGGCGAGCCAGCGCCCGCACCTGCTCGACCAGCGTGAGAGTGCTGGCACCCTCGTGCCGGGTGAGCGCCTGTCCGAGCAGGTCGCCCAGGCGGCGCACGCCAGCGCGCACCGCCGCGTGCCGGGCGTCGCTGGACACCCCGCCGGCGAAGGCACCCGGATCCGGGTCGCGTTCGGCCAGGGCCGCCGTGGTCCGATCGGTCGTCACAACCACCTCCGGGGGGCACATCGTTCGCGGGTGGGGCCGGGCACCGTGGCCAAGTCTGCCGACTGGGCGGCCTCCTGCCTACGCATGGGCGATGTGGCCTGGCCGATGCCCGCGGCCGGTTTCGCCGCCCGTCCGCCCGTCCGTGCGCCCGCCGGCCGATCGACGGCCGGCCTAACCGATCAGGACGATCAGCGGGGGCGTGACGAGCACCGCCAGGGCGGCCAGGTAGGCGACCAGTGCCTGCCACCAGTGCACCGTCGGCGGGTCGAGGAGCCGGGCGATGCGGGAGATCACCGGATTGGTGACTCCACGTGAAGACCCTGCGCCGGCCGGCTCCCGGTGGGTGGTGGTGCCGGTGGCACCGGTGCCCGTGGTGAGCACGGCGGCGTCGGTGATGTGGCCGTGCGCGCCGAGGATGCCCAGCGCACCGGCGGGTACCGGGGTCCGGGTCACGCCGATGCGGGCCAGCGCCCGAGCCAGCGCGCGGCGGCTGGTGCGGCGTCCGGCGGCATCGTCGGCGAGCATCTCGACCAGTAATGACACCGCCGCAGTGGCCTCCCGGGCCGGGCCCAGGAACGGAAAGGTGCGTTCCCAGGCGACGAACGGTTGGATGACCAGGTCATGACGGCCGGCGACGTGAGCGGCCTCATGGGCGAGCACCGCGTCGAGTTCGTCGGCGCTCAGGGTGTTGAGCAGCCCGCGGGACACCACCACCCGGGCATGGCGCACCCCGGGCACGCAGTAGGCGACGGCGATCGGATGGTCAAGAATCCGCAGTCGGATGCCGGCCCGGTCGCGGTGTTCGCACAGACAACAGGGCGTCACCGCCCGGATCGCCGCATCCTCGTCCTGCTCCGGCTCGTCGCCGCCAGTCCCGCCAACCGCGTCGGTCGCGATGTCATGGCGGGTGCCATGGTGCTGGTAGGACGGCTCGCCGCCGGGCTCACGGTGGCGACGGTCGTTCGGGGCATGACGGTCGTTCGGGGTGCTGTGATCATGGGGGCTGGTGTCGTGGCTGCGATGGCGGCGACCGGCGAGGTCGACGAGGTGCCGATGGCGGTGGCGTTCGCGCAGCGTGGCGGCGGTGGAGGCGCCGAGCACGCCGAACAGCCGACCGGCGAGCGCAGTGGCAAGTGCGAGCCCGACCAGATTGATCCAGCGCAGCCCGGCGAGGGGCTCGCCCGCGGCCACATTGGCCACATGGTCGGTGATCGCGGAGGGGGTGCTGGTGGCCAGCGGTGAGACGGTGAACGCGATGGCTGCCAGCAGCGCCGACACCCCGCCGGCCAGCCCGATCGCCTGCCAGAGCAGGATCGCGGCCCGCGGGTAGCGATGCGGCCACCGCGCGGCAGCGAGCAGGCGTGGTATCGGCCAGGCCAGCGCGCCCGCGAACAGGGCGAGGAGTGCCGCGGTCGTCATGTCGTCGGCAACGCTACCCCCGCTCCGGCCGAAGCTGAACTGTTTACTCCGGTCCGGCCGGGGTCACGTCACGACCATCCGCTTCGACCGACCCGGCCTCGGCCGGGTCGACCTCGGCATCGGGCCCGGCAGCGGCGGGTGGGGCGGATGTCTCGGCTGCGTGCGGTGGGGGAGCGGCCAACCCGATGGGCTCCGCCTCGGGCGGGACCACGCTCAGGGGGGCCAGCGCCCGCCGCAGGATTTCCGCCTCCTCGGCGGAGACGGACCCGACGAAACGGACGAGGGCCGAGCCTCGGTCGTCCGCGGTGCCGAGCGCCTCCATCATCGCCTCGGCGACGACGGCCTCACGGCTGTCGACGGCCGCGTAGCGATGGGCCCGCGCGGCCCGCTGCCGGCGCACGAAGCCCTTGCGTTCCAGCCTTTCGAGCACGGTCAGCACGGTGGTGTACGCAAGATCGCGCTCGTGGTCGAGCCGGGCGGCGACTTCACGAGCCGTCAACCACCCGTCGCTGGACCACAACACGTCCATGACCGACCGTTCGAGGTCACCCAGGCGCGCCATGCGTCAATCCTACGTCGCGTAGAAGTTGACCGTGGCGAAACACCGAGCTTTGTCGGCGCAGCCTGCGTCACACCTGCGCTGACCTCGGCGTTGGGCGGACGGTAAGCCGGGTCGGCCCGCCGGGGATGCCTGCCGGGGGGCCCGCCGTCGTCGGCCAGGTCACCGTGCGCATCTGGCCCGAACGTCTGGTCGCGTGGGTCGGGCGGCCCTCCGATCGCCCTGTTCGGGCGCCCCGCCGGCTGCCGTCGCCGGCCACGAAAGCCCACCTTTCGGCCGGTCGGACCGGTCTTCCGGCCCGGCCCGGACGTGCTGTTCGGCCCCCCGGTGGCGCCCGGACCGGTAAGGCCGGGTGGATTCTGCCGCGGCGCCTCCGTACCGTGAGCGGATTTCTTTACCTGTTATTAGGAAAACTCCTGTGACATTCGGCCCGGGTGCCGGATGTGCGCTTTTGTGACCGGCGTCCGGGGTCGTGCGTGCCGGGCCGGCGGAACACCCTAAGGTGCCGTCCGGGCGGCGAAAAACGAAAGAATCGGGGCCGATCGGGCAGAATCACACCCGTCCTGACGTGGAAAAGCCGGCCCGGTCGCGTAAGTCTGGTCGGGGGAAGCGCGATGCACCGCCCCGCCGGTCGGTGTCGATCCTGTTGTGGACCTCACGCAGGAACGCCGGGCCGACCGGACCGCCCGCTACGTACCTTGGGACCTTCTACGTTGGGTAGAAGGTCGACTGATTCCCGGTCGATATCTTCCCGCGGTCCTTCGAAGGAGCCGTGCGCATGGTTCTCGCCGCCGACGCCATCGACCTCGCTCGTGCCCAGACGGCGTTCTCCCTCGCGTTCCACATCTGCTTCGCCGTGTTCGGTGTCGGTCTGCCCTGGATGCTCGTCTACACCGAGTGGCGCTGGCTGCGCACCGGTGATCCGGTGTGGCTGGCGCTGACGAAGAAGTGGTCGCGTGCCTTCGCCGTGCTCTTCGCGGTGGGCGCCGTCTCGGGAACAGTGCTGTCGTTCGAGTTCGGGCTGCTCTGGCCCGCTTTCATGTCCAAGTACGGTGGTGCCCTCGGGCTGTCGTTCACCATGGAGGGTTTCGCGTTCTTCACCGAGGCGATCTTCGTCGGGATGTACCTGTACGGCTGGAAACGCCTCTCGGCCCGCGCGCACTGGTTGACCCTGTGGCCGATCGCGATCTCCGGGACGCTGTCGACGCTGTTCATCATCACGGTCAACTCCTGGATGAACGTCCCGCGCGGCATCACCGAGCGAGACGGCCGGGTCATCGCCGAGGAGCCGTTCGCCCCGTTCACCAGCCCGTCGTTCGGTCCGCAGCTCGTGCACATGCTGCTGGCCGCGTTCATGTGCGCCGGTGGAATGGTCGCGGCGATCTACGCGGTCGGCATGTTGCGTGGCCGCCGGGACGCCTACCATCGCCACGGCCTCGCCATCGGGCTCACGGTGGTGCTCGTCGCCGCCCCGGTGCAGCTCATCGCCGGCGACTGGGCCGGTCGCAACGCCGGCGACCACCAGCCGCTCAAGCTTGCCGCGATGGAGGGGCTCTACCACACCGGTTCGAACGCCCCGTTCACGCTCGGTGGTATCTACGACGACAAGACCGGTGAGGTCCGCGGCGGCCTGGAGATCCCGGGGATGCTGTCCCTGCTCGAGGGCTTCAACACGAACCACGTGATCACGGGCCTCGACTCCGCCCCACCCGACGAACGGCCCGACGGCACGCTCGTGCACGGCGCGTTCACGGTGATGATCGTCGCCGGCTCCGCTCTGATCTCGTTGTCGCTGGCCACCGGGTTCGCCGTCTGGCGGCGACGACGGCGGGGGGAACGGTCGTTGCTGCCGACCGGCCGGCCATGGCTGCTCGCGGCAGCCTGTACCGGCCCGGCGGCGATGCTCGCCATGCTCACCGGCTGGGAGGTCACCGAGGGTGGCCGCCAGCCGTGGATCGTCGGCGGCCACATGAAGGTGACCGACGCCGTCACCGGCAGCGACGGCGCCGCGCCGATCTTCGCCGGTACGCTCGCCCTCTACCTGGGCCTGGCCGGCGCGCTGATCCTGATCCTGCGCCGGATGGCCAGCGGCGGTCCCAGCGGAGAGCAGCTGGTGCCGAACCGCCCGGGCGGGCCGTCGATGCCGCAGGCCCCGCGGCCACGCGACGGTGGACAGGGCACTGGCAGCGGTCCCGGCCGTCCTGGCCGTCCTGACCGGGACGGTGGCGACTCCGGCGACTCCGGCGGTGACAAGGACGACGCCAAGGAGTCCGCACCCGCCGCACGGCATGAGCCTGCCGTGCGGTCCGGATCTGCCGCCTCTGGTGATGCTGTCAGGTCTGGTGACCCGGCGGTGCCCTACGACCCCGCTGCCGAGCATGCCGGCCGCTACGCGCTGACCCCCGCCGGCGCTCCCGTCCCCGTTGGCGTGCCTGCTCCCACGAACGTCCCCGTGCCCGCCGGCGTCCCTGGTCCGACCGCTGTGCCTGGCCCGACCGCTGTGCCTGGCCCGGCGATCCCGCGTCCGCGGCACGAGGGGCAGCCCGCCGGCCATCCGGGCGGGATCCGCCACCTCGTCGGGGCCCGTCGGCACGGATCCGGCCGGGCCGGCCTGTTCGGCCGACCAGCCGGACGGCACGCGGTCACGAACCGGCGGCCCGGGACCGTGACCCCGTCCCCGGGCCGTCCCGAGACCATCCAGGTCCCGGCATCCTCCCCGGCGACCTCCCCGGCGACCTCCCCGTCCGAGGGCCGCGTCGAAGCCACCTCGGCTGCCGGCCGTAGCAATCACGGAGAGCCCCGATGACGTCCGCCGACCTGCTCCTCATCGTCATGGTGATCGGGCTGACCGCCTATGCGCTGCTCGGCGGCGCCGACTTCGGCGGCGGCGTGTGGGATCTGCTGGCCCGCGGGCCGGACGCCCGGTCCCAGCGCCGCCTGATCTCGGCCTCGATCGGGCCGGTGTGGGAGGCCAACCACGTGTGGCTGGTCTTCATCGTGGTCGCCCTGTTCAGCGGCTTCCCGCCGGCCTACGGGGTGGTGGGGTCGTCGCTGGAGATTCCGCTGGCGGCTGCGCTCGTCGGCATCGTGCTGCGCGGCGCCGCCTACGTCTACCGGGCGTACGGTGCCGGCGCGGCCGGCCCCGACCACTGGTGGGGGCATGTCTTCGCGATCTCCTCGACGATCACTCCGTTCGCCCTCGGGGTGACCGGGGCGGCGCTGGCCACCGGAAAGATGTCCACGTCCGACCAGTTGGAGCCGGTGCGCAGTGTCTTCGGGCTGGGCTGCGGCCTGTTCGCCGTCGCCGCGACCGCGTTCCTCGCGGCCGTGTACCTGTGCAAGGACGCCGGGGCGTCCCCGGCCACCGCACATCTGGTGCCGGTGTTCCGCCGCCGGGCGTTCGGCGGGGCGGTGGTCTGTGGGGTGCTCGCGCTGATCCTGTTGCCGCTGTTCGCGCACGAGGCACCGGTCGTCGCCGGCCGGTTCGGTGACCGGTCGGTGCCGCTGGTCGCGTTGTCGGCGGTCGGCGGGGTCGCGGCGCTGGTGGCGCTCGGTCGCAACCAGTTCGTCGCCGCCCGGCTCGCCGCGGGCCTGGCCGTCGGCGGGATGCTCTGGGGCTGGGCGGTCGCCCAGTACCCCGACCTGATCGTCGGTCAGGTCACGGTGGACGACGCCGCCGCGCCGTCGCCCAACATCCACGCGATGCTGTACACCGTCGCCGGTGGCCTGGTGATCGTCCTGCCGCCGATGATCATTCTGTATCGGCTGTTCACCCGTCCCGAGCCGGTCGACTGACGCGGACGGCCCGGCGCGTCGCGGTGCCGGGCCGTCCGTCGGGTCCGGTCCCGTCGGGCCGGGTCGCCCGGTCGGACGGGGCTGCCCGGTCCGGACCGCGGCGAACGGTCGGGTTAGGGTCGAGCGGTGACGGACGCCGCGACGGCACCGATCGTGGCGAGCGAGGACGGGCCGCCCACCCGGCGGCAGCTTGGTGCCGAGATCGGCGTCGTGCTGGGGATGTCGTTTGCGGCATCCGCGTTGTACGCGCTCATCCGCTACGTCGGTGTGTTGACCCGTCCCGGACCGGTCCGCACCCAGGTCGCCCAGCTCAACGGGTCCGCGGCGCCCGGTCGGCCATGGCTGGATCTTGCCCTGCAGCTCGCCGACGTGCTCACCGGCGTGATGCCGGTGCTGCTCGCGGTGTACCTGTTGACCCGCCACGGCGGTGGACGCCGGGTGATCGGGTTGGACGGGCGGCGCCCGGGCCCGGACGTCGCCCGGGGGGCGCTGCTGGCCGCCGGGATCGGCGGGATCGGCCTCGGTTTCTATCTGCTCGCCTGGCACAGCGGCGCCAATCTCACGGTCGCGCCGTCCGGCCTGCCGGACGTGTGGTGGCGGATCCCCGTCCTGGTGCTCAGCGCCTGGCAGAACGGCGTGGCCGAAGAGGTGGTCGTCACCGGCTATCTGCTGGTTCGGCTGCGTGAGCTGGCGGTCGAGCCTCGGTGGGCGCTGGCGGCGAGCGCGGTGCTGCGCGGCTCGTATCACCTCTACCAGGGGCTCGGCGGATTTTTCGGCAACGTCGCGATGGGCCTGGTGTTCGGGCGGTTGTTCCAGCGCAACGGACGGGTGCTACCTCTCGTCATCGCCCATTCGCTCATCGACACCGTCGCGTTCGTCGGTTACGTCCTCCTCGTCGGGAAGGTCTCCTGGATCCCTGCGCCGCGTTAAGGTTAACGCCGGGGAAAGTTGCGTAGTCCATTCCGTGTCCACCGCTTGCTCTCCTGGTGTCTCGTAGTTCTTACGGCGGGTAGCCGCAGGGTGGCCGTGTCCGTGTGTCCGGTGGGCTACGCAACTGTGGACGAAAGGAGCAGGTCATGGCGGTCGCGGTCCGGGAGATCGAACGTAAGTACGCCGTTGCACCGACGTTTGTGCTGCCGCGCCTGGGCGCGGTCAGCGGAGTGGTCACGGCCCGGACCCGCCGTGCCGTCAGCCTCGAGGCCGTCTACTACGACACCGATGATCTGCGCCTGGCCCGCAACCGGATCACGCTGCGTCGGCGCACCGGCGGCCCTGATGCCGGCTGGCACCTGAAGCTCCCCGTCCGGGTCGGCCAGCGCGACGAGCTGCGCCTCCCTCTCGACGCCAGTGGTGGACAGATCAAGATTGCCGAGGGTGCCCGGCACACCCCGCCGGCCGAGTTCGTCGATCTGGTCGCGGTGCATGCGCGCGGGGCCGAGCTGCGTCCGGTCGCCCGGCTGCGCACACTGCGCACCGCCCGCCGGTTGCGCGACGCCACCGGTGCGGATCTCGCCGAGGTCGTCGATGACCAGGTCTCCGCGCAGACCCTCGGCGAGTCGACGACGGTGAGCACCTGGCGCGAGATCGAGGTGGAGCTGGTCGACGGCGGCCCGGAGGTGCTCGAGTCCGTCGGGGAGCTGCTGCTCGCGGCCGGTGCGGTGGCCGCGGCCGACTCGTCGAAACTGGCCCGGCTGCTCGGCCCGGCACTCGCCGCCGGCCCCGGCCCGGATCTGCCCCCCGCCCCGCGGC
>NZ_JAMQQG010000208.1 GCF_023716925.1 Frankia sp. R82 | reverse complement strand
ACCCCCGCCTTCGATGACAAGGCCGCGCTGGACCTGCTGCGGACCCAGGCGGCACAGGTGGACGCCGCCTGGCCAGGCACGCAGCCCACCCTGGTGGAGGCGACGACCCACTGGCCCGCCTTCGCCCTCGACGCGGAAGCGCCGCTGCGCGCCGCGTTACTGACCGCTGCGGCTGCCGTCGGAGTCCGCACTGACGCGAAGGTCGCGGGCCCGTCCAACATCGGCAACTACCTCGCCGGGCGCGGTATCCCGGCGACCGCCGGTTTCGGAGTGGACTACCGCGGGTTGCACGGCACCGACGAACAGATCGCGGTGGCGTCGATCCCTGTTGTCCAGGCCGTCTACCACCAGGCGCTCCTCACTCTGCTGAGGGCGTCCTGACCTGCGGGGACGCATCTGTCGTCGACAACTGGTCGACACCTCGACAGCAGACACACGCCAGCCGGTGCGCTGGTCGGCCAGCCTTCCGTACCTGATCGTTGATCGTGTCAGCCGTCACTCAGCGAAGGGCACGATCATGCAAA
>NZ_JAMQQG010000207.1 GCF_023716925.1 Frankia sp. R82 | reverse complement strand
CGCCACGGCCACCCCGTGCTCGCCGTCGTCCGCGGCAGCGCCGTCAACCAGGACGGCGCCTCCAACGGCCTGACCGCCCCCAACGGACCCGCCCAACAACGCGTCATCCGCACGGCGCTGGCGGACGCCGGACTCGAGGCCGCGGACATCGACGCCGTCGAGGCGCACGGCACCGGCACCCCCCTCGGCGACCCCATCGAGGCCCAGGCCATCCTCGCCACCTACGGCCAGCACCACACCAACGACCAGCCACTGTGGCTCGGCAGCCTCAAATCCAACATCGGCCACACCCAGGCCGCCGCCGGCACCGCCGGCATCATCAAAACCATCCTCGCCCTCCACCACCACACCCTGCCCGCCACCCTGCACGCCGACGAACCCACACCCCACGTCGACTGGACCACCGGCTCCGTCGCCCTACTCACCGACGCCCAACCCTGGCCCGACACGAACCGGCCACGGCGCGCCGCCGTCTCCTCCTTCGGCATCAGCGGCACCAACGCCCACGTCATCCTCGAACAGGCCCCGGAC
>NZ_JAMQQG010000206.1 GCF_023716925.1 Frankia sp. R82 | reverse complement strand
GCGGGGCGGGTGGTGTTGACGTTTGCTGGTCAGGGTGCTCAGCGGGCGGGGATGGGCCGGGATCTGTGTGCGGCGTTCCCGGTGTTCGCCGCTGCGTTTGACGAGGTCTGTGTGGCGTTGGATGCGGAGCTGGGTGATGCGGCGCTGAGTTCGGTGCGTGAGGTGGCGTTCGCTGATGCGGGTTCTGATCTGGCGGGTTTGTTGGATCAGACGATGTATACGCAGTCGGTGTTGTTCGCGTTCGAGGTGGCGTTGTGGCGTTTGGTGGAGTCGTGGGGTGTTCGTGCGGATGCGCTGGTGGGGCATTCGATCGGTGAGTTGGCTGCGGCGTTCGTGGCTGGTGTGTGGTCTTTGGAGGATGCGGCGCGTGTGGTGGCTGCCCGGGCCCGGTTGATGCAGTCGCTTCCGGCGGGGGGTGGGATGGCTTCTCTGGCCGCTGGTGAGGAGCGGGTCGCGGGGTTGTTGGCCGACCGTGCTGGTGTGTGGGTCGCGGCTGTTAACGGACCGCGAGCTGTGACGGTCTCCGGTGAGCAGGCGG
>NZ_JAMQQG010000205.1 GCF_023716925.1 Frankia sp. R82 | reverse complement strand
TATGTTTTTTATAATATAGTGGGCGGCTACGCGGGTGGCCGCTACGGCCCGGGTCGCCAGGGTGGTCGCGTGCGTCCAGCCGGCCCGGCCCGGGCCGGCCGGGGTGTCCGCGCCGCCCACCTCGGCCTTTGTCACGGCCCTGCGCAGGGCGCTCGGCGCGCGGCTGACCTCCGTCGTCGTCGCGACCATCGACCCGGACGTGCTGGGCCACCAGGAGCTGCCTCCGGGGGCTCGGGGCGCCCTCGGCGAGTACGCGCCCGCCCGCCCGGCGGCACCGGAGCCGGTGGACCTGGCCGACCTGCTCCCGCTGGTGTGCCGCGAGGTGGCCGGCGCGCTCGGCCACGCCGACGTCGCGAGCGTCGGCGCCGACCGCCCCTTCGGCGAGCTCGGCCTGGACTCGATGACCGCGGTGACAATCCGCAACCGGATCGCCGCCGCCACCGGCGTGGCACTGCACACCACGGTCGTGTTCGACCACCCGACCCCGCGCGCGCTGGCCGAGCACGTCGCCGCCACGGCCAGCGGCGCCCGCGCGGACCTGCCC
>NZ_JAMQQG010000204.1 GCF_023716925.1 Frankia sp. R82 | reverse complement strand
GGTGTGCTGGTAGCGAAGGCCGTCGAGCAGCAGCGTGCGCAGACGGTCGGCCTCGTCGGTTGCGGTGGGGGTGCCCTGGGTGGCCCAGCGCAGGGCGTTGACCGCGCGCAGGATGTCCCGGGGGTGGGCGTCGCGGCGGATCGCGCCGGTTTGCTGGGCCTGGGTGAACAGGCGGTCCCAGGCGGCGAGCATGGCGTCGCATCCTCGGGTGGCGTGCACCGGATGCTTGAGCAGGGTGGGACGCAGCGAGTCGGCCATCCCGTGGAACAGTGCCAGGTGGTGGGCGAACAGGTCCAGCCAGGTGGTCAGCGCCGCGAAGGCGTCCGCGGCATCCACAAAGGCCGGGGTGGTGCAGGCGTTGAGGAGACGGTCGGCTTCGTCGCGCAGCGTGTCATAACGATCGCCGAGAACAGCGTCGACCAGGGCGGCCCGGTCGGGGAAGTGGCGGTACAGGGTGCCGACGCCGACGCCGGCCCGACGGGCGATCTCGGTGGGGGGCGCGTCCACGCCCGTCTCGGTGAACGCGGCGCGCGCCGCGTCGAGCAGCCG
>NZ_JAMQQG010000203.1 GCF_023716925.1 Frankia sp. R82 | reverse complement strand
CTGGAGACCGCCTGGGAGTCGATCGAACGCGCCGGCATCGACCCGACCAGCCTGCGCGGCTCCAACACCGGCGTCTATGCCGGCGTGATGTACCACGACTACGGGACGCGGGTGCGCGCCGTCCCACCGGATCTCGAGGGGTATCTGGGGACCGGGGTGGCCGGCAGCGTCGCCTCCGGCCGGGTCGCCTACACGTTCGGTTTCGAGGGGCCGGCGGTCACCGTCGACACGGCCTGCTCGTCGTCGCTGGTCGCGCTGCATCTGGCCACCCGGGCGCTGCGCAGCGGGGAGACCGATCTGGCGCTGGCCGGCGGGGTGGCGGTGATGGCGACACCCACCGAGTTCGTGGAGTTCTCCCGCCAGCGGGGCCTGGCCGTCGACGGCCGGTGCAAGGCCTTCTCCGCCCACGCTGACGGCACCGGCTGGGCCGAGGGCGCCACCATGATCCTGCTCGAACGGCTCAGCGACGCCCGCCGCCACGGCCACCCCGTGCTCGCCGTCGTCCGCGGCAGCGCCGTCAACCAGGACGGCGCCTCCAACGGCCTGACCGC
>NZ_JAMQQG010000202.1 GCF_023716925.1 Frankia sp. R82 | reverse complement strand
GGGTCGGCACCGGCGCGGGTTGCCGCGCGGGGGGCCGGCGCGCCGCCGGTGGCGATGACTGACGAGATACGGGCACCCGGACGGCGGCTCACAGCTCGGTGGCTCCTCCTGCAAAGACCGGCGCCTGGCGACGCCGGTGCTGGTCGACGGCCGTCGCGGGGACGGCCCACCCGATGGCGGCGTCGGCACCGGCCGGTCGGAACCGGACAGCCGGGTCGCCCCGGGACACGAGGGCCGATCCGTCCTCGACATGATCACCTTTGATGATCGGCCGTCGACCGGTTCGGGTCCGCGTGCGGGGCTAACACTAGCCACCTCGAACCCGGACGTGCCCAGGCCGCGCAGGGGTTCCCGCCCGGACCCGGCCCGGTCCGGGGGCCGCGGGGTGGCCGGCCTGGTTCGGAGCACGGCCCTGACCGGCCCGACCGGCCACGATGGGCCGGTCGGGGACGTGGCCAGTCTCACCCGGCCGGCCCCACCTCACCCGGGCAGCCGGCAGCGGCGTACCCGTGAGCTCGGCTGGTCGCGCGCGGCCCGATCCGGGTCGATCCGCGGCGGCCCGGGGCCCCCGGCGGGGGC
>NZ_JAMQQG010000201.1 GCF_023716925.1 Frankia sp. R82 | reverse complement strand
ATCCTCCCTGTTCAGGAGCACTTTCCTCTTTGCGGCAACCCAACAGACGATCACCCCGGTGAAAGCCCGAGGCTAGGCCGATCCTAGCCCAGACCTTCGCGCCTTGGTCGGGTGTGATCATGGGCTAGCCTCCCGCCTTTGTTGATGTTGAATTTTGCGGGTCGGTCGGGGTGTGGCCGTGGCTGAGGGCCCGCTTTCGCGCGGGGCGGGCGTCCGGTCCACGTCCCGAATGGTTTGTCCTGGTCGATGGGGTGGGAGGCCGGTGGTCCCGGTTATCCGGGGGTGGGCAGCGCGCGCAGTGTGTTGATCGCCTGGACGGCCAGTGGGGTCCAGCGGTGCTGGGCGCCCAGGTACAGCACGGGTGACGGGTGGCGAGCGTGCCGGGCAAGACGTCTTGCCAGCCAGAACAGGCGGTGGCGTGGGCGTTTCGGTTCCCAGCGTCGTGCGAGCTGGTCGGTGAGGCGAGCAGCTGGGTGCAGCTACAGAGCTTGAATGGTCGGGGTCTGTCTGATCACATCCGGTCTGTCCGGGTATGGCCGGACCGTGCTCGGGGCTTGCCGCTGGTATGAGGTATGCGGATGGTGG
>NZ_JAMQQG010000200.1 GCF_023716925.1 Frankia sp. R82 | reverse complement strand
GCGCTGGTCGGCCAGCCTTCCGTACCTGATCGTTGATCGTGTCAGCCGTCACTCAGCGAAGGGCACGATCATGCAAAATCGCCCCCGCCCCCGCGCCCGGCAGAAACGTGCTTTGCGGCCACGCCGGCCCTCGGCCGCGGCCGGCTACCGCCCGTCGCCGGCCAGAAATCCACAGGAGCTCTCCATGCCAGCTGGTCCACTTTGCCGATCCGTTTAATATCCATCTCGCGACAGTCGGCCGTAGATCTCTTTCGAGCGACACGCGGCCATCCAACGCTGACCGAATCCGAAACGGAATTCCGACCGTCCAATGGCCACTTCGTCGCGCCGTTACATGCGCCTCGGTCGAATTTTTCTGATGACCGGACGGTGTCGCAGCAGACCCTTTACGGCCTCCGTCTCCCGTACCCCCACATTCCCTGGAGAACCAGCATGAGAAGATAACGTCACATTTTACGCCGGACCTTCGGAGTCTTCTTATGCCGCTCGACGCAGACCGCTGGATGACGGAATACCCTGCATGGCTCCCCGGCGAGAACGGGGCACGTCGCGTCTTCCCACTGCCAAGCGGCCCGCTCCTGGCGGACATCCGCGG
>NZ_JAMQQG010000199.1 GCF_023716925.1 Frankia sp. R82 | reverse complement strand
GCGGCAACGGGAGCGAGGAAACCCTCGGCATTGCGCTCCCACCCCTCACCACCCGAAGGACGCGAACGGACCGACACCGGCCGTAGTCCAGCCTTGTCCGCTTCCCCGACATGAACTTGAACGTCGACCGCACCCGAGGCCGGAACCCGCAACGGCGCCTGAATGACCAGCTCATCCAGAACCGGACAATCCACCAAATCACCCGCAGCGATCGCGAACTCGACCAGACCAGCACCCGGAACCACAACCGTGTCAACAATCGCATGATCAGCCAGCCAGGGATCCGCCTCAAGCGACAACCTCCCCGCCAACATCACCCCACCAGGAACATCGACCACCACATCCAACAACGCATGACCCGACGCGCGAGCCCCCGCCAAACCGACCACCGACCGGCCGTGCACCCTCGGAGCCAGCCAGTACCGGTCCCGCTGGAACGGATACGTCGGCAACGCTTCAACCAGCCCCGGCGCAGGAACACCCGGAATCACAGCCGCGAGCTCGGCCACCGAGACAGGACCGCCCGCCACCCACACGTCGACCATCGACTGCACGAACCTGGCCGACTCATCCTCATCACGCCGCAACGTCCCGGCCACGACTGCAT